>MFFN01000004.1:593013-958395 GCA_001777915.1 Candidatus Edwardsbacteria bacterium RifOxyA12_full_54_48
GAATGCATTCAGGGCCATGTGCACAAATGGATTCCGCACGCGGAACCAGTGATATTCATGTATTCCCTTACCGCCTATACGTTGTTTAAGAGGATACGAGGTCTGCCCCAAGTTAAGCCGCCGGCATCCCTTTCGGATCGCATGTCCCACGATTGCATATACAAGAATGAAATAGGTGTCATAATCGTCACGCATTGAATAGTCCATACCAATCAGCAGAAAGGTCATCTCTCCGCCATGCTCGGTCACAAGCGCCGCTCCAAAAACACTACCGTTCTTTTCAAGAGAAATGACATCCAGGGCATCACCCCATCTTTGGAAAAGCTCATTGAAGAACCCGCCGTTGAGCACTTCCAGTTTCATTTGGGCCCTGTTCATGACCTGGAGGTACAATTCGTGAAATAGCGAAGGTGAAAACAGCGACGCCTTATCAATCTTCAGAAGCGGCATGCCTTCGCGTGCGGTAGCACTGACCTGCCAAGGATCCGTGATGGCGTATTTCCGTAGGGTCGCATTGATTTGCCGGCGGTACCCGTGCCGGAAAGAGTTCAGGTACGCATCGAAACCCTTCCATGAAATATCGAGGATAACATACGGTATACTGTGCGCACGGAAATATCCGTGGTTTCCGAGTCGGTCAGGGCCACTGTCCCCTTTGTAAAACTCCTTGAAACAAAGGTATCCCGTTTTATCTTCTTTGGCGATATTTTCCATGCAACCTGCAACGGCATCGAATACAATGGCCGAATCATCCTGGGATCGAACGACGATGTTTTTCTGACCAAGCGAAACGGGTATGCCACAAAAAAGCACTCGAATCTTTAGAAACTGCGGATATATTTTCTGTACAGCCGTAATGGCGCGCCGCAAAAAACCACCGGTGAATATATCAAGAGAGACTATTAACGACGACAGTGCCGCAGTGCCTATTATAACATTCCCGCGGTATACCGTGACATAGCGGAAGGTTCCGTTTTCTACGCGGGCATCCTCAACACAGGCGAGAAAGCTGTGCCGATGGAAACTGTCGACGCAGGACAATATGGAATCCCAATCGTTGGCATCAATGTCATGAATGGAACGCGCAACTTTGGTCCTGACGGCTTTCCCGGTATCCGCAATGGCAGAGGTATTAGGCATGATCATTTTTCCACCCGCATATCAGGAGCTTTTGCTGCGGAAATTAATCCGTGATGGTGGTGCGCGGCAAGCATCTGGAAGAAGATGCGCCACGCCCCGGCCCAGATCCGCAGATAACTTGGAGACCAGACCGGCGGAGCGCGACGATGTATGATCCGTTGAGCGCGCGGCAAGTCCAGGATCGCCTTGGCGTATGTCCAAAGCAGGGCCCGGTAGTATTTCTTCAGCGGCATGCGCGTGGGTAAAAGAACGTGCGACAGGTCCCAAACTGCATGGTTGCGACGGTGTACCTCCGCTTGGGCGCCATATTTCTTCCATTCACTAGTGCCGGGTAGCGGGGTGAATGGCGAAATATTCAGAAAGTATAGTCCATTGTCATCAATGAATTTCCGCAGGCGATCCCAGTCAGCGGGAGTGTAATCGGGTTGTGTGATAAACGAAGCGTAAGTGTCCACCCTGCACCGCTGTAGCACGGCTATGGCCTGCCGGTTTTGATCAACCGTGCTTCGTTTCTCCAAGGCAGTAAGTTCATTATCGGTAGATGCTTCGAGCCCAACCAGCACTGCCGTCAACCCGATGCCCGCCCATCGTCTTACAATATCCTCGTTTTCCGCTATGAAATCGGCCCTTCCGAAAACGAGATAGTTTTTACGGATGCTGCGTCTATCAATGAGATCGGCGATTCTTTCGAGGCGCTTCCTGTCAAACAGGAACAGGTCGTCCACTATATAAACGTCTGGGGCCTCAATCTGCGCCAGTTCATCCACAATTGATTCAGGGGACCGGAGGTACACCTTTCCCCCGGTCACCGTCCGGTTGAAACAGAACCCGCATTCGTACGGGCACCCCCATGCGGTCTTGATAATTGCTAGCGGCCGGTGGAAGACGTAATAGTACCGGTTCCGGAGGTGCGCGACCAGATCCCGCCGCGGCAGGGGCAGCGTGTCGGGGTGCGGCATATACTCCCGCGGTGCGGTCAGTCTCATCCCGCTCCGCCCGTCGGGCAAGGCCAGGCCCGCGACCGTATCGAGCGGCCGGCCAGCCTCTAGGGCACGTACGACCTCCCCCGCAACAGATGTGCCGTCACACATGACAACGCAGTCAATCGAGGGATCGCTGAAATCACCGGGACACCGCGAAGCGTGAACGCCGCCGACAAGCGTCGTGCAGGCGGTATTCCATGCCTTCACACTACGGCAGATCCGTTTTACCTCGTCCACGCCATTGATGTACGATCCCGTGCCGACCACGGCAGGCCGGAAAGAACGCAGCCGCTTTTCCAGGCCTTTCTCCATGATGCCATCGAAGATCATTACTTCATGGCCCTTAAGCCCGGCCGCAACATACTCGAGCTCAAGCGGTTCGCACCGCATAATGTGCTTCAGCCCTATAGTGCGCGACGGAACCGGAGGCCGGACCAGAAGTATTTTCATTGTCGTATGTCCTTTCCTTAAACGATGCCGGGGCAGATTCTCTTTTTAATATGCCTCCGGTAATGCAAGTTCGTCCCAATGACGAAAATTCTTGTGAATATATCAAGCGATGCGTTGTTGTGGACCGTGCGGTGGAATATCGCGGGCAGGCTGAACAGCCTTTGGTAAAGCCGCCAATATTCAGCCTGCAGGCGGGCAGCGCTGAACGCACGCGGCTGGAAAACAACCTGGCCGCCGGAGTAGCACGAAAAGTCATCGCTCGTGATCCGTCCTTCGCTCTTGAGACGCGAGCGGATTTCCGTTCCCGGTACGGGTGTAAGTATGTGAATACGTGGGACAGATATCCTGTTTTTCATTATAAAATCGTAGGTTCGCTCGAAAACAGTTTCGTCATCTCCGTCGAACCCTATAATCATTTCCGTGGACACGTCAATGCCGTTTTTTCGTATTAGGTCTATGGCATTTGCATACCTGTCCGGATGGTTGCGTTCTTTTCCTATCTCTTTCAGGCTTTCAGCATTGACAGATTCCACGCCGAAAGATAGTATTCTACATCCGCTTTTGCGGGCCAGAGCGAGAAGGCGTGGGTGATCAGCGATTGTCAGACTGCACTGACTCATCCAGATAATATTCTCCCCGGCGAGAGCCGTGCATAGCTCTTCAAAATAAACCGGATCAGCGCCGATATTGTCGTCAATGAAAGCGATCCTGCGCCGCCCTGTACAGGTCGCCGCACGCACATCGCGAATGACCATTTCCACGGGTCTTTTCCGGTATTTACCAGAATAAAAAGCTGAGACCGAACAGAATGTACATGAGAACGGACAACCTCGGGTGGCCTGGACCGGCATCCATGTTCCTATGTGGCGGCCTTTGAAAAGATCGTACCGAGGCACGGGCAGATCGTTGAGATCGGGCGGAGCCTCATTCACATACACCGGCAACAACGCGTTTTGCGCGGCATCGTCCACGATGCGAGGCCAAGCCGCATCGGCCTCGCCTATAACCAGTGAATCAGCATGAGCGAGGGTTAATTCTTTCTGCCCTAGGCTGGCTGCAATGCCGCCGATAATCACCCGCCCACCGCGCTTTCTGAATTCGTCAGCGATTTGCCACGCGCGTACGATACCCGATCCCATTCCGGTCAAGCCGACGAGATCCCATTTTTCGTCGTACGGTATGTCTTCTATGGTTTCGAACACAAGACGCACCTCGTGCTCGGGAGGAGTAAGCGCCGCAAGCAGTGGTAGGGTAAGGCACGGCAAGTGCAGCCACCGCTGGCGCACTGGCTTGCCGTTTCGGTCAAGGGCTGTTGGAGCAACAAGAAGGATTTTCATTGAATATATCTTCCGTTTACATTTTGTGTATGAGGGACAACACCGCGATCACGAACGGCAGGGCGAATGATAGTCCGTCTATCGCGTCAAGCATGCCGCCCTGGCCGCCAAGAAGTCTGCCGGAATCTACGACGCCTGCAGCACGCTTAACGGCTGATTCGGCAACATCCCCCACCTGGCCCGCAATTCCGGTGGCCACCGCACAAAGGCATATACCACCGACGGAAATATTTTTTAGAAAAAGAATCCCCGCAACGATGAATATTCCAGCCGCAGCAATGGCGCCTATAGCTGCCGCATCGAGCGATTTACGCTCGTTGACCCACTTCGGCAGCATATACAACTTTCTTCCGCTGTATCTGCCCCATAAGAAAGCGAAGATGTCTCCGGTCCATACAGCGGCGATCGTTATGATAACCAGTTCCCGGCCCTGTGGCAGGGCGCGCATCGTGCTTAGCGAAAGAATAAACACCATGGGCATCAGGCAAGCCAGCACGAAAATATGATCTCGGCGTACTGCTATGCAGGCGGCAACATATGCTGCCCCGATAACCGCAGCCCATCCGGCATATATGCCGCTCTCCCGCGCGGCGTAAACGGTACATGCCACGCTTGCTGCCGCCAACCCCGCATACGGCAGGCCCCGACCTGCCCAGCGGACATTCCACATGTCAAGGGACTCCCTGCATGCAAGAACCGCCACGGCGCAGCAGACAACGACAAGCACTGCAAAGGTCGCAAACCCCACAAACATAATCCCGACGGTCCATCCGGCGACCACGACCACTGCCCGTGGAACGTGTGCCCTCCCCGGTGCGGTCACGGGACTACCACCGTGAGAGTTGCGGGACAATGGTGCAGGGTCACTTTTCCGCCGGGAAGCAATTCCCCGTCAATCTGCACCATCCCTGTAGTGTCGAGTACAGCGCTCGTCCATCCTTGTACCCGCCGAATCCCGGCGGCGTATTCTCCGCCCGTCAAGAGTGTTTTGGCATATGACAAGGGAGTTTTGTACACAACAGCCCAGGTGTCGAACGCACCTGGTGTTCGCTCCGGGAAAATGCGCCGTCCAAACGCAAGCGAAGGACACATATAGAGGCCCGCGCTGAACAGTGCTTCCGACGCTGCGCACAATACTACCCCATCTGCGGCAAGAGATATGCCGGCGGTCAGTGATACTGCCGCCTTTGAAAGACGGTGCATTGATCGTAACCTTTCGCCATGCCGCCACTTTTCGCGGGAGTCAATAATAGACGGTTCAAACCCCGCACTTACCGAGATGAGCGCGGTGTCTTTTTGCGGATGGTCTGTACGGACCACCGCCAGTTTTCTTGTTTTACCTCCTCGTAATGCCTGCGCCGTCGCATCTGTGGACGTGAGCCCGATGGAGTGCGCCAGGGCATTGCCTGTGCCTATGGGAAGCAGCGCAAGTGGTATATCCGTTCTGCCAACTGAAAGCAGGGCGCTGGCTGCCATGTTTGCCGTTCCATCTCCGCCTGCCGCCACTATTACCTTCTCTCTACCGATCCGAACGATTTTCTTAATAGATTCCTCAGAGGAACCGACGTCTGCCACACGTGACCTTCTTGCGATGTCCGGATGTGAGCGAAGAAAATATCCGCATTGGTCGGTGGTCCGGCCGCCGCCCGCCTTGGCATTGCAGAGGAACAATAAATCAGCCGCCATCAGTTCCTCCAGCTGTGAAGGGGCTATATTCACGCCTTATTGTGTCGGGTTGGTCGCCGTGGGGACTGACCCGGTGCAGCAGGTCCTTCCAGGCGCAGTGGACGAGCATAACGGGAAATATGATGATACCAATGGCCGCTCCCGTGTACGCCCCCAGAGGATCGGCTGCAGCCATTCCCAAAGCCGACCGCATCCAGCGGCGGCGGAAGTCCCTGCCGTAGAAAAACAGAACGCTGATAAAAGCGAGCGGAAACACGCGACGCGCAAGTTTTCTGCACGACGTAGCCCTGAGATGCAGAACCGGGTCTGTACTGAAACGCAGAGTATGGTATCCCGAAAGATAATTTTCAAAAAACCTGAAGAGCGACGGGCCGCCAATCTGGGCCAGCTTTTCGTGCGCCGTACCAATGCACGCTCGGAGATCCGCTTCCGAAATGTCCGCATACCGGAACACCGGCCTGCTTACACCGCTGTCCTGGTAGGGAAATTCGGTTGTAAGCCGTCCTGCTTCTTTCATTCTGTGCCACAGAGGTGTCCCGGGCGGAGCCTGAAGGGGAAGAATCTGGCAGACGGTGGGGTCGAGAGCAGTAAAACACTCAAGCTCCTCGGCAAGCCGATTACGGTTCTGTCCATCCCATCCCGCCACGATCGAACAAAGCGTGGAAATTCCCGCCCGGTGGAGTTCTGTGACGAGTTCGGCGGGGTCACGGCCGTCACGTTTTCCGGGTGTATCCCTGTCAAGAGTTGCGCGGTTGAATGATTCTATGCCGATAAAAACAAGTCCTATTCCGCATTGGATAAGTTCTTTAGTTGTAAAACGCGACAGGGACCGTATAGAAGTGAATACCGTTAGAAGCAGCGGCCGGGTGGCGAGTTCGCTGTCACTGCTCATATATCCTGCAAACTCGAGTACTCTTTCTCTATCGGCGAGAAAATCCTCGTCGTAAATTATCGAACTCCGTACGTTTTTATGACGAACGGCTTTCTCTTTAATAAGCTGATAAAGTTCACGGGCAGACACCATGGTGATTTTCTCATGCCCGTATTGTGATGATGTGGCACAGAACGCGCACCCGTTCCTACAGCCGAGTGCCGAAAGGAAACAGATCTGCCGTTCGAGTGCGATGCCGCTCCTGAAAAGACCGATCTTCGTGGGTATAAAATCCTGCCGCAGGGGGCCCTTTTTTGTGGCAATACCCCAGTTTTGTTCAAGGTAGTTCCGCATAAACGTAAGGCCCTCACCACGACAGATACCATCGGCCAGTTTTGCGAACTCATGGACCTCGTGCGTGTCTTCACAGAATATAGCGGTACCGTACCCCCCAAGTATGATTTGTACGCAGGGTGTTTCGGCCCGCAGCCACGTGACCATTTCGAGGACCTTTTTCGCCGAGAGTACAGTGAACGTCAAGGCGACGATATCGTAGGCGCCCCGCCTTACTTCATCAGTGAAACGTTTCCACGTCGGGTTCTCTAAAACAACAGAATTGACGGGCAGGTTCTGCGCGAGAAAGTGGAGAGGGTACCAGCTCTGCATCTGGCGCAGAGAGAATATTCCCTGTCCAAGCGTGTTCCGATAATAGAAAAAATCCATAGTGTCATCTTCGGGCCGTGCTTTGGGGTTTGGGATATACGGGGAAACGAAAAGCACCCGGGGGATTTTCATTTGTGAGTCCATCAACAGATCTTCTTTCCGTATACGCGGTAGGTCTTACTGATATAACCACCGAGCTGACGTGCCGCTCTATTCATGGTTAAGTTGTCTTCCACTACCCACGACATCTCGGCAGCGGGCATGCCTGCCGCAACTATGTTTCTTGAGATGCGTGAGTAAAGGAGACTGCCGAAGCCGAGGTGGGCGTATTTTCGGCTTATCCCCGCGGTAATAACACGCGCGGTCCGTATATTTTTCTGTCCCGAGAGAAATGTGAAAATACCAAATGGAAATAACCTCCCACTCCGGATCTTAATGAATATCTCGTTGAAATTCGGCAGTGCGAGGAGAAAACCAGCCGGTTCGCCCTTGTATTCAACGATAAGAACAAGGTCGGGTCTAATTATGTTTTTCATATCGTAGGCCATATATCGGAACTCCTCCCATGTCGCAGGTGTAAAACCCCAGTGGCCTGTCATGGCATCGTTATATAGCTCGTGGATGATTTTCAATTCATGTTCAAACCTGTCGGCACGTGCAGTACGAATTGTCACCTGGTATCGCTTTTCAATCCTGGCAGAGATGTCGTCGTGCTTCGAGTTCCATTTAAATTTATCTTTATCAATAAAATAAGAATAGAAATCTTTCTGTTTAACGAATCCTGCATCTTCAAACCGACGCCCGTACCAAGATGGATTATAGGTCATCATGAAAAACGGCGGCGTATCGAACCCGTCCACAAGGCAGCCGGTTGTGTAATGCATGTCGGGATTTACTGGACCGGTAATGGACGTGCATCCGCGCACGACAAGACTCTGCTCCGCGGCGCGCAGAAGAATATCGAATACCTTCGCATCGTCCTCTGCCTCAAAAAAACCGAAGAACCCCGTACTGCCCCCATGGAACCGGTTATGTTCATTGTTCTTAATGGCCGCGACTCTTCCCGCAGGTTTGCCGCCGCGAAGGGCGATGAACCAGTCAATTGAATTCTCCCTAAAAAAAGGGTTGTTCTTTACGTCGAAGAACTTACGCATATCGCTCACCAGGGGCGGAACCCAGTTTGGGTCACCATCATAGATGTGCCAGGGGACTTTTATAAAGTGTCCTTGGGCCTGTCTGCCGTCAACTTTAATGATGGAGTATTCAGATTGCATTTTTCTCCTTGGCAAGATTGGGTATGAAAGTCATTCAGTAGCGAGGAATGCATTAATGTCAATGACGTAATATAAAACTGGTAAAAAAAGATTTGAAAAATATTATGTGCACAAGTACCAGCAGTTGCAAGGGAACCAATGTAAAATAATTAGTTAACAAGCAGAAAATAGTATATTACATCTAATTTATTATTTTATTACAATAATCTAAAGAAGTCAAACTAAAAGCCGTGGCGTAATGCCACGGCTTCTGACCTAACCCACTTCGACGTTGCTCAGTGCAGGCCTACCCACTTTCGCATGTTTCAATATACTGTTTGCTCAGTGCAGGCTCTTCCCCATAAGGGAAGGTTCCCCCCCCCAAATAATTTTTTATACTCCCCGTACCCTTCCTTCTCCAGGTCCTCCACCGGGATGAATCTCAGCGAAGCCGAGTTAATGCAGTAACGCAGGCCTGTCGGTTGCGGGCCGTCATCGAAGACATGGCCCAGGTGGGAGTCTCCGGCCTGGCTGCGCACTTCGGTCCTTATCCGGCCGAAACTGGTGTCCTTCTTTTCCACCACCAGTCTTGTCTCCAGGGGCCTGGTGAAGCTGGGCCAGCCGCAGTCGGAATCGAACTTGTCCTTGGAACTGAACAGGGGCTGGCCGGTGGTGATGTCAACATAAATGCCGTCACGCTTCTCGTCCCAGTATTTGTTGGCAAAGGGCGGCTCGGTGGCGCTCTTCCGGGTCACCTGGTATTGCAGGGAAGTCAAACGCTTTTTAAGTTCCGAATCCCCGGCTTTGGTGTGTTTCATTTAAGAAACCTGATAAAAATTATTGTTGACGACGTACACTAATGTAACACATTTTTAAAATAAATCAAGAGGCTGGTGAAAATATCATTGAATATTGCTTTATCCGGTGGTATCATGATGTGCAAATCATCAAAAAGGAGTAAGTCGTGTTAAAGAAAATCCTTTTAACGGGGCTTGCGGTGGGAGTTGTTGCGATCATCGTCATGGCTGTGCTCTTCTTTTTGAGCATGAAGGGCCCGGACCTGGCAAAATACCAATATTTAAAGGAACCGCAGATCTCCCCAAAGCCCAGCCAGAAGATGCTGGTGGTGGAGACCAGGGGGGATCCCAATATCGTGGGAGCCAAGGCCTTTGCCCTGCTTTTCAAGGTTTATTTTAAAACGGTAAAAGGCGGCAAAATACAGACCCCCCGGGCCCGCTGGCCCCAGGACCTGGGCACCAGCCTGGACGAATGGATAGGGCAATATGCCCTGCCGGTCCCGGAGCCCACGGATAAACTGCCCGATATCAGCATCGAGCCGGGATTCAAAATATCTCTGGCCGAATGGGAATACGGCATGGTGGCCGAGATCCTGCATATCGGCCCTTATTCAAAGGAAACCCCGACCGTCGAAAAGTTAAAAAAATACGTCCATGACAACGGCTATTACATAACCGGCCTGCACGAGGAGGAATATTTGAAAGGGCCGGGAATGTTCGGTCCGGGAGATCCGGGAAAATACCAGACCATCATCAGATACCGGGTGGAGAAAACGGCGGTTGGTGATACCAATTACTCCGGCAATTGAATAGGTTAATACTACCGGTTGTCATGCCATTCCCGCATCAAGTGCGGGATAAATTCCGAATGGCATCCAGGCCTGGATTCCCGCCGGAGTTTACACTGAATGTAGTGAAGTGCGGGAATGACACATTGCGCTATTTACCAGTCGAAATAATAATTTTTAAAACCAAATAAGAATAAAATATAACCTATGCCAGTTATTCAGATATTCGGGACCGTCAAATGCCGGGACACCCGGGCCGCCCAGAGATTCTTCAAGGAGCGCCGGCTAAAGTTTCAGTTCATCGACCTCAACCAGAAGGCTCTCAGCCGGGGGGAGCTGAACAGCGTCAAGAATGCGGTGGGTCTGGAGAACCTGCTGGATGCCGAGGGAAAGGAATACCAAAGACAGAATCTCAAATATCAGAAATACGATATAGAACAGGTCCTGCTGGAAAATCCCGGACTGTTCAGAACCCCCATCGTCCGCTGCGGGCCCAAGGCCACGGTCGGTTATCAGCCGGAGGTTTGGCAAAATTGGCTGGAGGCCGGAACATAGCCTGAAAGAAAAATTCAGCCCCGTTTTAACGGGGCTTTTTCAATTTATCTAATCTGGTTTCAAACCATAAAAATAACGAATAACCAAGGCCTATTTAATTCTTGACTTGCCATAAAAAAGGGTATATATTGATAAACGGTTTGAAATAGTTTCTAATGAATAATGCGATTTTCATGAAAAAGAACCTTATTTTTATTGCCACCATAGCCTTGCTGACTGGGCAGATTGCCCTGGCCCAAAAGACTTCGCCGGTCTACTTCACCAAGGACCTTTCCGGCCAGGGAGTGCTCAAGGTCTACCGGATGATCAAGGACCAGGTGAAGGGCAAGGTGGCGGTCAAGGTGCATTTCGGAGAGGAGGGTAATAAAAATTACCTCAAGCCCGAACTGTCAAAACCCTTGGTGGAACTTTTAAAGGCCACTTATGTGGAGACCAACGTGCTGTATTCCGGACCGCGCCAGAAAACAGAATCGCATCTTAAACTGGCCAAGGCCCATGGCTTCGGCTTTGCGCCGATAGACATCCTGGACTCCGAGGGCGAAAAGGCCTATGCCTGCAGCACCGCCTGCTACACCCGGGTGCTGGCCGGCAGCCACATGGACCGTTACAGCACCTTCATCATCTTCAGCCATTTCAAGGGGCACGGACTGGCCGGGTTCGGGGGGGCCATCAAGAACGTGGCCATGGGGCTGGCCTCCCGGATGGGCAAGCGGGCCATGCACGCCGACTACGTGCCCGATTATGATACCTCCAAGTGCATTCGCTGCGGGGCCTGCGTCAAGCAGTGTCCGGCCGGGGCCATCTCCATCAATCCCCTCAAGATAGACACCAGAAAGTGCATCGGATGCGGCCAGTGTCTCAAAGACTGTCCGGTGGAGGCTTTTGAGGCCAGCAAGGACCGGATAAGCTCCGAACTCTTCAATAAAAGATTGGTGGAATACGCCAAGGTGCTGGCCGACAGCAACCATTTCGTCTACATCAATGTGCTGGCCAACCTCTCGCCGGACTGCGACTGTTCGGGGAGAGCCCGAAAGCCGTTCACCGGGGATATCGGGATCCTGTCCTCCACCGACCTGGTGGCCATCGAGCAGGCCAGCCTGGACCTGGTGAATAAGGCCCACAATTGCCAGGACGCCTTCCTCAAGGAGAGCGGCCGGAGCGGCAACATCCAGATAGAATACGCTGAGAAACTGGGGATGGGCAGCCGGAAGTACCGCTTGGTGAACCTCGATGGCAGATAGGCCGGATGAAGAGGCTTTTTAACATAATAGACGGGCTGCCCAAGCCCTGGGTGATCGTTGCCAGTTTTTTAATGGTGGTTCTATTGGGGCTGGTAGATCACTGGACCGGCCCTCTGTGGGCCTTCTCCGCCTTCGACTGGTTTCCGGTGGCTCTGGCCGCCTGGTTCATAGGACTGGGCTGGGGGCTGGCAGTGGCCCTGACCGGAGCGGCGGTGTGGCTTATCGCCGACATCACCGGCGTAAGCAATTACAGTCACCCAATGATGCCATTGTGGAACACGGCCGCCCGGCTGACCGCCTTTCTGGTAATGGCCTACGCACTCTCGGCCCTTCGCCGGACCCTGGGGTCCGAGCGGCACCTGGCCCGCAACGACTTCCTGACCGATGCCGCCAACAGCCGCTGTTTCTCCGAGGCGGCCGAAAGGGCCATTGAGCAGGCCAAGAGGGACGGGACCAGGATAGCCCTGGCCTATATCGATCTGGATAATTTCAAGGGCATCAATGACACCTTTGGGCACAGCGTGGGCGATCAACTGCTAAAACTGGTGGCGGAGATAATCAAAAAGAATTTGCGGGATGGCGATCTGGTAGCCAGGCTGGGCGGCGATGAGTTTGGGGTGCTGCTGCCGATGGCCACCGAGGATTCGGTTCTGGCTGTCATGGAAAGGATGAGGGAACATTTCATGGCGGAGGTTAAAACTAGGAAATGGCCGGTAAGCTTCAGCATGGGGCTGGTGCTGTTTAAAAAACTGCCCGATAATGTTGATGAGATGATCAAACAAGCCGACAACCTGATGTATACGGTCAAGGGCAGCGGAAAGAACGGTATAAAATTCATAGTGTATCAATGATAGTGAAAGGAAGACGGCAATGAACAATCAGATCTTATTTTTTGCCTCACTTTTGCTGATGGTCTCCAATGCGGCCTGGGCCAAGCCGAACGACAGGGCCCCGGCCGATATCGAAGATCTCTTTAAGGGATATTTCCGGGAGAACATGGAGCTGTCTCCGGAGACCGCCAGCTCGCTGGGGCTGACACCGGCGATGGGCTATCCGGTCAACAACGACAAACTGGACGACGACTCCGAGGAGGTCCTGGAGAGGGCCTATGCCATGAACCGGAAATACCGCCAGTGGCTTAAAAGTTACGACCTTAAAAAGCTCACCCCTTCCCAGAGGATGGACGCCGAACTGCTGGCCTGGCAGCTGGACCGGATCCTGGACGGCTACAAATACCGCTATCACAATTACGTGGTCACCCCCATGCAGGGGGTCCACGCCACCCTGGTCACCGTGATGACCGAATACCACAATATCTCCAACCGCCAGGATGCCCTGGATTATCTGGCCCGCCTGGAAAAGATCGAAAAGAGGCTGGACCAATCGGCCGCCCGGATGCAATTGCAGTTCAAGAAAGGCATCCATCCCACGACCGGCATATTCCAGCATATCGGGCAGATGATGTCAGAATTCGTCGCCGCGCCGCCGGACAGCAATCTTTACTACACCTCCCTGAGCAACCGCATTGGACCTTTGAACGACATCCCCGGGGCCGAGAGGACCCAGATGCTGGATAAGGCCAAAAAGACAGTGACCGAAAGCATCTACCCCGCTTACCGGCGATACCTCTCGCAGCTGCAGGAATTGGGGGCCAAGGCCGGGCAGAACCCGGGAGCGTGGAAATTACCGGACGGCGATAAATATTACCGATACTGCCTGCGCAAACACACCAGCACCAAACTGTCCCCGGACCAGATCCACCAACTGGGGTTAAAGGAGGTGGCCCGGATCCAGGCCGAGGTCAATATCCTGCTGGACTCGCTGGGCATTCCGGCGGCCCGGAACTTCAGCGATCGCTTGAACCAATACCGGCAAACCCTCAATTCACCGGAGAACCGGGATAAATTCACCTATCCCGCCACCCCCAACGGCAAAAGACAGGTGATCAAGGATTACCAGGCCATCATCGATGACACCTGGGAAAGGCTGCCGGCATTGTTCGCCCTGATACCCAGGACAAAGGTCTCCGCCCAGCCGGTGCCGCAGTTCAAGGAGGCCTCCGGCGCCACCTATTACGAGCCCGGCTCACTGGACGGCCGGCGCCAGGGCACTTTCTATGTCAATCAGGGCTGGCTGCCCTTGAAGCCCAATATGGCCACCCTGGCCTACCACGAGGCCATCCCCGGTCATCATTTCCAGATCGCTTTGCAGCAGGAGATGCCGGACAACCGGATATTCAAGGCCCTGTTCTTCATTCCGGGCTTCGGCGAGGGCTGGGCGCTGTATTCCGAGCGGCTGGCCAAGGAGCAGGGCTGGCTGCCCGACGCCTATTCCCGCCTGGGCTACCTCAACTCCGAACTTTTCCGGGCGGTGCGGCTGGTGCTGGATACCGGCATCCACCAGAAAAGATGGACCCTGGAGCAGGCCGCCGGATACATGAAGGACAACCTGGGCTGGGCCGGTTACGGCGAACTGGGGCGCTACAGCGTCTGGCCGGGCCAGGCCTGCTCCTACAAGGTGGGCGAGCTGAAGATCGTCGAACTGCGGGAGAGGACCAAAGCCAAACTGGGAGGCAAATTCGACATCAAGGAATTCCACCGGATGGTGCTGCAACAGGGCAGCATCCCGCTGGAGATGCTGGAGAAACTGACCGACGATTTCATACAGCGCAGCAGCTGATGAAAACCGGGCGGGCTAATTATTTAAGTGGAATTATCCAGGCGGTTTTGCTATGATATCAGGATGATTGTTAATCTTAGCGCCTTGAGTCTGAGGGGAATGAACATTTACCCGATAAAGCGCCGGCGGTTGTTTATAGGTCTGGCCCTGATCCTGGTCGGCCTCTGGGGATGCACCAACAGCAAGCCGGTCAGGCCGGAGAATGCTTCGGTGATCTATGCCAGCATCGCCAACATATATTTTACCGAACCCTCCCAGGAGATAAGTTTTGCCCTGAGGTATCTGGGGGGCTACGGTTCGCTGGCCTGGCATGTATCCAGCAAGCCGGACTGGGTGGAGCTGTTTCCCGACAGCGGATACCTGACCGGCGAGTTCCAGTATGTGACCGCCAGGCTGAACGGAGCGGTGGTGGCCTATCTGGCCAAGGGCACGTACAGCGGCCTGCTCACCATTTACTCCAGCGAGGGGTCCAAGGACATCCCTGTCACTTTCGTCTACAGCAAATAATAAGCAAGGATATCATGGACCAGAAGATCATTACCCTGCCGGAATTGTCGGCCATCCGCCAAAGGGTCAAAAAGGAACATAAGAAAGTGGTCTTCACCAACGGGGTGTTCGACCTGCTGCACCGGGGGCATGTGGAGTATCTGCAGAAGGCCAGGCAGCTGGGGGACATGCTTATCATCGGTCTGAATTCCGATGCCTCGGTGCACGCCATCAAAGGGCCCCAGCGTCCTCTGGTGAGCCAAGAGGACCGGGCAACGGTGCTGGCGGCCCTGGCCTGCGTGGATCATATCGTCTATTTCGATGAGGACACCCCGGCCGAGCTGATCGAGGCCATCCTGCCGGACATCCTGGTGAAAGGGGCCGATTATTCGATCGAGCAGATAGTAGGCGCCGAGGCGGTGCTGAAGAACGGCGGGCAGGTGATACCCATCGAGCTGACGCCGGGGAGGTCCACCTCCGAACTGATCAGAAAGATCGCGGAGAGTTACGGCAGGGAGTGAAGTTTAACCAGTATTTAACCTAAAATAAAAACACAGGTTTCTAATTCATAAAAACCCGTGTCGGCCAACGGTAAAAAATATCACCGGCGATCCATCCGCCTTCCGGAATACGATTATGGCCAGGAGGGGGCGTATTATGTGACAATCTGCGCCCAGGATCGCAAATGTATTTTCGGGCAAATAAAAAACGGCCGGATGCAATTGAACGAATGGGGATCGATGGTACATTCGTTCTGGGAAAGATTGCCGGAACATTATTGCGGGTTGGTCTTGGATTCCTTTGTCATAATGCCCAATCACGTTCATTTTATAATTATCATTGCCAACGATGTTGTTCCGCGGGGTAGGGGCGAGGTCACCTCGCCCCTAGGGGACGGTGATAATAATTTAGTAATGGGCGAGGTGACCTCGCCCCTACGGGATTCGGCAAAACATACATTAGGACAGGTATTGGCATTTTATAAATATCAAACGACAAAGGCAATTAATCTGGCAAATAGCACGCCAGGGCGTAAAATATGGCAACGAAATTATTTTGAACATATCATCCGCAATGAAAGATCTTATAATGAGATCAGAAAATATATCATAGAAAATCCCAGATATTGGGCCGCAGACGATGAAAATCCCGAACGAAAATCATAAAAGGAGATAAAATAAATGGAATGCTGGCATTGCGAACGGCCGGCCAATGCGGTCTGCAGTTTCTGCGGGCGCTCGGTCTGCAAGGAACACGCCAAGACCCTGCCCATCGTCCTGACCATGTACCGCGACAAGCAGGACAAACTGAAGGGCCTGGCGGTATCGGACTCGGTATATTGCGGGGTGTGCCATCCCAAGGACGAGCCGGTGGACCTGGACGATATCGGGTAAGGCTCCGGAACGCAGATTACACAGATGGGACAGATCTGCGCAGATCTTGTTTTTCGGGTTCTGGTCCTTTAAAACATATTTTATGCTATGACGGATAATCCGGTCTTAAAAATAATCGAAAAGGCCTTCGGGGACAATTCCCTGCGGCAGAAGCTGCTGTCGGACATGCCGGAAACCCTGAAGAAGCTGGGGGTAAATCTGTCGCCCGAGCAAATGCAGGAGCTGCTCCGGGCGCTGGACGAGAGCGGGGAGGCTTTCGCTTCCGGGCTGGACCAGAGACTCTCCCAGAGCGGGGTCTCGCTTAATCCGCATTCATTGCTGCAACAGAGCAAAAAGAAGGCTGGCCAGAAAAAGGATACATTGGATCTGTCTGCGGTGCGCAATTCTTTCGGAGATGCGGAGGTGGTAAAAGGGAAAAAAGCCCCAGAAGCTCGGGTGAGAGAAGATCATCAAGATATACCGGAGGGCGATGTGTCATACGATCAGGATGAGCCGGATTATGAGGTGGAGCGGGATTGAGGTTGCCTAAATGTATAACAGAGGCCCCAAAAGTATTAAATAAATTTGTAACGGTGCTGATGTAAAACGAATATTAATCTTTTATATCATAACGTTTTATCTTATTATGATAAATGGAACAATTTTTGCTGTTTGATTAAGTGTCCCCTCTGGATCTGTGAAGGAAAAAATAAACCTTGGGAGGTAATTGATATGAAAACGTCCAAAGCTATTTTACTGCTGTTTGGGGTCATTCTTATTTCCGGCCTGGCCCAGGCACAGTACTACCAGAAGAGCGCGCTGACCACCGGTATCGGGCCGAAAAATTTCGCCTATAACAGCGACAGCGGCAAGGTGTATGTCTCCAACACCGGGGAGTCCACCATCGGGATCATAAGAAACTATTCCTACCAGCCCTGCACCCTGGGCTACAGCCCCGGGCAGATGACCTACAATGCGTTGAGCAGAAAAATGTTCGTGGCCACCGGAGTGGGCTATGTCTACATCCTCGATGCCGATGCTGACACGGTGGAAACATACCTGACGCCGGGGATGGGCCCGGTGAATCTGGCATACAACAGCGCGGTCAACAAGCTCTACGCCAACTCCTCGGCCTACGGGCTGTATATCTACAACGGCAGCACCTATTCCCAGCTGAATTATTTCACCGGATTCGAGGGCCGGCTGTACTCCTACCCCGGGACCCAGACCTACGTGGCCCACGGCTTTGACAGCCTGATCGGGGTTATCGACGGGGCCGGAGACGGCATAAACGATACCATAGTTTTGGGCGGCGTCACCTCGTACAGCGAGATGGTGGGCAGCCCCGAGATGCAGAAGCTGTATGTCACCCTGCCGGGCCGCAACCAGGTGGGGATCATCAATGCCGCCACCAACAGCCTGATCACCACGGTCAGCGTGGGGGCAGGACCCTCGGCCCTGGCCTACTGCCCGGAGTACAAGAAAACCTACGTGGCCTGTCCGGGGGACATCAACATCTGGGTGATAGACAGCATGAATGTGGCCAGTTCTTTTTCACTGGGGGATTCGATCACCGCCGTCTACTACAACCAGGCCAGCAGGCAGGTATGCTTTACCGACCAGAACAATTCCATGCTAAGGGTGTGGGATCCCGTCGGGGACTACCTTGTCAAGACCATCAACCTGCCGGTCATCAACCCGGCCGGGGTGTTCGCCGATCCGGCCAGCGGGGATATCTATGTGTCGCTCACCGGGCTGGGCGGGCCCGGGGCGGTGGCGGTAATGGGCTACGATACGCTGGCTCCCGCCGGGGCCGTCATCTACAACACCCCGGACATCATCAACACCGACACCCTGACGGTGTTCTGGAGCCCGGGGGCCGATCCCGGAGGCTCCGGCATTGTGGCCTACGATGTCTACTTTCAGCCCGACTCCACCGAACCATCCATGAACACTTATTTCCCGCCGGACACCTCGGCGCTCCTGATGCTGAGCAGCGACTCCACCATGTACCACCTGATGGTGGTGGCCCGGGACAGCGCCGGCAATCCGATCAACGTCGATTATCTCTGGCAGGACAGCGTCTATGTCGATTTCAGCTATGTCCTTCCGGTGGACAGCATTCCCCCGGCCGCCCCGCTGACCCCCCTGATCTACGGGACAAACCCCGGCTTCTGGCTGAGCTCCGTCTACACCACCGCCCAGCTAAGCTGGGACAACCCCGAGCCCGGCATCACCAAGGCCTTCTTCAAGCTGGGCTCCCCTCCGGGCTTCGAATTAGACCACCACGATTCCATGTACTCCTCCGGAGGAATGGCCGACACCTTCTATCTTCCGGTGGACACCCTCAACGGCGACTATCAGCTGTATATCTGGCTGGCCGACAGCTCTGGCAACTCCGGTTACAACAACCCGGCCGCGGTGGGCGTCAGGCGCGACCTGGACCCGCCCCTCAACACCATGGTCAAGCCGTTCCCCGGCGACACGGCCTACAGCACCAGCTTTCCGGTCAGCTGGACCGGGGGGATGGACGCGTTGTCGGGCATCGCCTCCTACCGGCTGAACTACCGGGTGGACACCAGCGGCAGTTGGTACACGGTGATAGATTATCATCCCGATACTTTGGTGGTCTTCTCCGGGGCGGTCCCGGGCCACCGCTATTATTTCGAGGCGGCGGCCTACGATTCGGCCTACAACCTGGAGACGATATTCAATGTCTCCGAGGCTTCGGTATTCGTGGCCCTCACCGCCGCCGACACCACCCGGCCGCAGATCATCTCCACCACCCCCGCCCAGGGCGACAGCCTGGTGTCCCTGGGTAACCAGATCTATATAAACTTTTCCGAGCCGGTGGATACTCTATCGTTAAGGTTTCACTGCACCCCCGACCCCGGCGGCTGGAACCTTTACTGGGGCTTCAGCCGGGATTACCTGATGCTGATCCATAATAATTTATTGCCCGGGACGGTCTACACCATCACGGTGGACTCGCTGGCTGACAGCTCGGGGAATCTTCTGGCCGCCGGCCCGGTGCCCAATCCCTGGTCTTTTGCCACCAAGCCCAGCATCACCCTGAGCACCGCCTGGCAGGGCGGGGCCTACCGCCTGTTCTCGGTCCCGCTGCTGGCAACCGACAGCTCGGCCCTTGGGATGCTGGGCGACGATCTGGGGGCCTACGGATCCACCGGCTGGCGCCTGATAGGATATAAGACCGAAGTGGATTCTTTCATCGAAAGGCCTTTTATAACCAACGGGCGGGGCTACTGGCTGGCATCGGTCAACAGCGCCTCCCTGGACGTGGCTGGGGCGGTCCACGATTCCTTTGCCTCGGCGAAGATCCCGATGTTTCCCGGCTGGAACCTGATCGGAACGCCTTTCAACGCCCCGGTGGCGGTGGCCTCCCTCCAGGTGGTTGATACCATCTGGAGGCCATACAGCGATCCTTCTTCTTGGGACCTGGTCAGCCCCCGGATGTGGCATTACACCGACAATACCCCGGACCTTGTCAACAACGGCGCCTGGGACAGTTTGTCTCCGGCCGACACCGCCGCCCGGATGAACCCCTGGAAGGGCTATGCCCTGTATGCCGCGACCGGATGCTCGCTTTACATTCAAACCCTGGCCACCAAGGGAGGCCTGCCGAAGACGGCCCATAACGACTACCGGATTGACTGGCAGTTGGAGGTTAGCGCCGCCAGCGGCCGGGCCTCCGATGGGGGCCTCCGGCTGGGGGTGTCATCCCAGGCCAGGGAGGGCTACGACCGGCTGGACTCCGAGAAGCCGCCCTTGGTAAGCAACCAGGTCAAGATCTATATTCCCCATGATGACTGGGACCGCGGGCCCTGCCGGCAGTACCAGTACGACTTCCGCCCGCCGGCCGATCATATCGAATGGCCGCTGACGGCCCAGACCTCCGATAAAGAGGGTGCCTTGTCGTTCAAATTAAGCGGGGCGCTTCCGTCGGGCCATAAACTTTACCTGGCGGACCGCTCGGCCGGCATCGGCCTGGAGATCGTCCCCGGCCAGCCGGTGGGTTTCAGCGGCACCGTGCAGTACTCCGTCATCTTTACGGATCGTAAACTTTCCCAGCTGAATATCAAGCCGCTGCATCTGCTGATGAACCGGGCGGCCCCCAACCCCTTCCGGAATCAAATGAACCTATCCTACCAGATCCCCCGGGCCGGGCCGGTGAGCATCACCATCTACAACATCTCCGGACAGCGGGTCCGGACCCTGGTGGACCAGGATATGAGCCCGGGCTACTATTCGGCCGGGTGGGATGGCCGGGACGACGCCGGCAGCAGCATCTCCTCCGGGGTCTATTTCGTCCGCCTGGCCTCCGATGGGAAGGCCTTGACCCAGAAGATACTTAAGATCAAATAGAAGGAAAACGGCTGGATGAAAAAAAGATATTATTCATACATCGCAATACTTTCGGCCCTGTTCGTCCTGTGGCCGCTGAAATTATCCCAGGGGGAGTACCGGCCCACCGAAGCCAGGATAAATTTTTTAAAGGGCCCGGTCAACATTCAACGGGTGGCCACCGAAGCCTGGAGGCCGGCTTTTATCAAGATGTCCCTTTACACCGGCGACAAGGTCAGATGCCAGGAACTGGCCGAGACCGAGATCATCCTGAACGACGGCAGCATCCTCAAGCTTAGGGACAACAGCCTGATGGAGATCGAGCTGATGGAGCGGGACAAAAAGGACCGGGCCGCCCGGACCGCCCTGAAGGTCTACCAGGGCAAGCTCCTGGGGTCGATCAAGAAACTGGCCGGCAAGAGCTCCAAGTTCACGGTGTCGACGCCGACGGCGGTGGCCGGGATCCGGGGGACGGTGTTCGGGGTGTTCGTGGAGGGGGATTCCACCGAGCTGAACGTGCTGAAGGGTGAGGTGGCCATCCAGGGCGACTCCGGGGGCGAGGTGCTGGTGAAGGACAAGATGATGATCACGGTGGCCAAGGGGGACTCGGCCCACAACCCGGTGGTGATGACGGCGGCCAAGCTGGCGTTCATGACCATGTGGGCCGGAGCGGCCATCAAGATAGGATCGATGGGGAGTGCGGCGGCGGTGGTGGCCACCACTGCAGTCATAATCATCGCCGGCGGCGGGGATGACGAGCCGGCCCCGGAGCCGGGCGCCCAGACCATCCCCGCCCCGCCGGGATGGCCCAATCCGTAATAAAGCCATCAAAATAAAATCAAAGGAATAAATAATGCTGGGAGGGAACATGAAGAAATTAGGTTTGATAACAATAACGCTGCTGTTGGCCGCAATGCCTGGCTGGGCCGTCAGGTACGGGGTCAAAAAGCAGATCTACACCGGGGCCAGCATGGCCTATCCGACCTACCTGGTCTACAGCAGCGTAAGCGACAGGATGTATTCGGGCAATGCCGGGCCGGGCAACTTTTTGGCCATGGACTGCGCCGGGGACTCATCCTTGGGGCCGGTGGCGGGGGCCGTGAGCCCTTACCCCCCGGCCTACGATTCGGTGAACAACCGGTTCTACTACAAGGGCGGCAACGAAACCTTTTACGCGGTCGAGTGTGCCACCAACACCGTGGATACCTCCCTGGGTGGCTGGCAGGGCGGAACCTGGACCGCCTGCAATCCCGACAACAACAAGATCTACGTCAACGATGACTGGAACGGGCAGACCCACGCATACAGCGCAGTCGATTATTCCTTCAACGGGGCGTTGACTAACTACTGCGGGTTTGTCCATTACTATTCGCCGACCAACAGCGTTTACGTTCCCAATGCCAACCCTCTGGGGACCAAGGATTCGCTGGGGGTCTTCAGCGGAGCCACCAACGCCCTGACCGCCGAGATATACATCCCGGGGATGATGTCAAACTTCAACAAGGCCATGGCCTCCAATCCGACGGCCAGTCGTCTTTACCTGTCCCTGCCCAATACCGACCAGATGGCCATCGTCAACACCTCGGACAATACCCTGGCCAACATCCTGACGGTGGGAGACAACCCCTCCGATTTCGCCCTGTGTCCGATCAATAAACGCATGTTCTTCGCCTGCAACGGCTCCAGCCAGTACTCCCTGCAGTTCATGGACAGCATGGACGTGCTGGACTCGGTGCTGGTGGGCGATTCGGCCAGCGCGGTGGTCTACAATCCGTCCGATTCCCTGATCTACGTCGGGTGCAACACCGGCGGGTACGTCAAGCTGGTGGACCCGAGGCTGGCGACCCCCGTGGTGATGGACAGCGTATATGTGGGATTCAACCCGCAATTCCGGGACATGGCGGTGGATGGAGGCGGCGACGTCTACTGCGCCATGTACAATTCCGACGACATCTACGTCATCGGCAAGATACCGCTGCGGATCTGGCAGTGCGTCAACTCCTTCTTTTGGGGAGAATACTTTACCTGGGACTACTCCGATGACGGCGGCTTCAGCTGGACCGGCAATTCCATGATGTACACGCCCAATGCCGCCACCGACAGCCTGATATACATCCCCAGCGGTTACACGGTGGACGTGGATGCCGCGGTGACGGCCGACCAGCTGGTTATAACCGGCGGCCTGAACATCAATGCCGATTTCACCATCCTCGAGGGCCCGGGAACCGATGTCCAGGTCGACGGCTTCCTGCAAAGGCAGGGGGGGGGCTTTACCGTCATGCCCGGGGCCAGTCTGGTCTTCGGGCCCGGCAGCCAGTACAACCACCAGATGGATGGGGATACCATTCCGACCGCCAGCTGGGACAGCACTTCCGTGGTCAACATCACCGGGGTGATGACCACCATTCCGGCCGGGCTGGACCAGGCCTTCGGCAACCTGACCTGGGACTGCTTCCAGCAGGCCGGGGATCACATCCTGCCGGGCGGGGCTTCCTTCTCGGTGCGGGACCTCTCGGTCAACTCCACCGGCCCCGGCACACTGTGCCTAACCAGCGCCGCCAAGCCGGAGCTGACCGTCAACAACCTGCAGATCGGCATGGCCAATGCGGTGCTGGGCTCGGGCGGCAACCGCAAGCTGCATGTCAAGGGTGGCTTGTCAGTCATAGACCCCGGCTGGCTGTACCTGACAGACTCCCTGAACCCCGGCATCGACACCCTGTTCCTGTACGGTAATTACTTCCACACCATGGCCGGGATCGGCGGGGGCGGACCGGACTCCACCGCCATCGTTTTCTGCGGGGCCGACACCCAGCATTATGAAGGTCAGTTCGAGACCCTTACCGGGTATATCGACTATCAGGTCCGGCCGGGTTCGATTTTGGATGTATCGCAATACGCGGCGGTGGGCATCGGCAGCCTGGGAAACTTTACCTTGATGCCGGGGGCCACCCTGGTGATCCGGGATGACGCCGGCATCTGGGCCACCGGAGGCGGCGGAGCCGTCCAGGTGGCCGGCTCCCGCAACTTCAGCAAGCAGGCCAACTACTGTTTCTACGACGGGCCCGGGGGCTATGTCTACTGCGGCGACGGCCTGCCGGACACGGTCAACTGCCTGACCATCAACAACACCGTCGGCAGCGGCTGGTACCAGGAGTACTACAGCACCACCGTTATGGACACCTTCGCCCTGCTGGAAGGCTTCGTCGACGCCAACTACGACATCACCCTCAACGGTCCGGTGGTCCAGGGCACCGGGTACATCAACGGTTCCACCTCGGTGACGATCAGGGTGGGGGGCGGCGGCCCGGACTGCGTGCTGCCGGTGGCGGCGGGCTCCACGCTGCGGGGCCTGGTGCTGGACCGCCCCGGCCGGACCCTGACCCTGACCGGAAACCTTATGATATTCGACTCGCTGGCCCTGCTGGGCGGCACCCTGCAGACCGGCAGCTATGGGCTGATGTTCGAGCCCAATGCCAACATCGCCCGGAACGCAGGGAGCGAGCTGCTGGGCCTTTTCCCGCCGAGCTTTGCCGGCATGGTCAACCTGGGCTACGGCGGGGGAACAGTCACCGCCGGCCTGGAGATGCCGGCCAGTTCCATGGCCATCATGTCTCTGTCGCTCAACGTGGCCACCGACACCCTGGTGGTGGACCGCGATACATTGAACGTATGGAACAACCTGTTTCTCTCGGGCGGCCTCCGGTTCAACGGGAATAGTTTCTCGTCTTACGGCCTAATAGACACGATGGGACCGGCCGGTGAGCTGATCCTCACCGATACCAGCCAGGCCAGCTTCTTCGGGTCCATGGACCCCCTTTACCTGCCGGGCATCACCGGGGGGCGTCTTACGCTTGACAACAGCACCGGCGGGAGCGTGATGCGGCGAAACATCACCTGCACCGGGATGCTGAACCTGAGCCTTGGAAATATGGTGGTGGGGGCCAATACGCTGACCTTGGGCGACAGCCTGACCGGTTCCGGCCTTCTGGTCACCGACAGCACATCATCCCTGGTATTCCAGGGGAATGCCGTCACCCAGACAATGCCGTCCACGGTCAACAATTTAAGCAAACTTAGATGGGATCGCGCAGGTTTCCTGACCATCATGTCACCCCTGGTCCTGCATGACACCCTGTATCTGGTGCAGGGCGTGGTGGACAATTCCGCCAACCTAAGCCTGCGCACCGGCTCCACCATCGTCCGCAATTCCGGGAGCCTGTTGATGCCTCCGGTGCTGCAGAGCGACATCAACCTGGTCTATGGGCCGCACGGAGGCGGGACCCTGGCCGCCGGCAACGAGCTGCCGGGCGGGGCCTCCGATCTTTATCATTTGGCCGTCGGCTTAAACTCCCAGCCCAACGACACCATACTCCTGTCTTCCGACGCCCAGGTCAACGGACGATTGAGTATTTATGAAGGGGCCCTCAATATAGGCGGCAACGCCCTGACGCTGCTGGATAGCATCGATCTGTTCGCCGGCAGCCTGTCGGCCGACAGCACATCGACCCTGATGGTCCTCAACAATCCCTATATGTTCCGGCTGCCGCCGAACATAAAAAACCTGGACAGCCTGGTGCTGGCCAGCTTTCCGGGGCTGGAGCTGGCCGACACGGTCCGTATCCGCTCCGGCTACCGGCAGACCACCGGCAGGATCGCCACCGGACAATTGGCCTACGGCCCGGCCGCCGCTTTGATCTATGACAATCTCGGGGCCGACACCACCTCCAATTTCGAGTTCCCGGTCATCGGCGGACCCCGTGACCTGACAGTTGCCGCCGTGGCGCTTCAGCTACATGCCGACAGGACGATCAAAGGGAGCCTGAACCTGGACGGCGTTCTGAACACCGGCGCCAACACCATCACCCTAGACACCCTGGGGAATTTGTGGCTGTTATCCGGTTACGTGGACGGCAAGCTGTCCAAACTCATCCCCGTTTCGGCTGACACCACCATCTACTACGAGCTGGGCACCGCCTCCGGGGGGTACAGCGAAGCCGGCATCCAGGTGTTCAACAACACCGTGCCGGCCTTCGTCACCACCGGGATCAAGGGAGCGGGACACCCGCTGGTCAACGATTCCAGCGCCTGCCTCAGGAAGACCTGGTCCTTCTCCGGGGCCGGACTGGCGGCCGACGCCAGCCTGATCACCCTGAACTACCTGCCGTCGGATTTCAACAGCGGATTCTCCGAGGCGGCCGACGAATCCACCATGGTGGCCGGGCGCTACGACAACGGGGCCACCCCGGGCTGGCAGTTCCCGAACATCGCCGTCCGCAACATCTACGGCAATGCCGACGGCGGATCGATAGTCCTAAGCCAGGCCGGCAATTTCACCGACAATCCAGAGTTCACCCTGGGGCGCGATACAATGTCGATCTTCAACCCGGCGGCCGATACCACCCTGCCCTACATCGCGTCTAACCTGCCGCTGGACTGGGCATCGACGGTGGGTCTCTCGGACAGCGTGCGGATCACCTTCTCCGAGCCGGTCCGGAAATCCGGGGTCAGCTACAGCTTCGTGCCGGCTCCCGGCCTGGTGGATACGGCCTGGAGCGCGGACTCCACCACAATAGTATTCAATCACAGTCCGTTTTCCGAATTAACCTCCTACACCGTCAGGGTGCTGGGGGTGCAGGATACGGCCGGCAACTCTCTGACCGGGCGGGATAGCATCGGGTTCATGACCGCAGCGGCGTCGGACACCATCGGGCCGTACCTCAGCTTCGTCCAGCCCTTCAACGGTCAGACCGGGGTGATGCTGGACCAGCCGATCATGATCGGCTTCTCCGAGCCGGTGGACAGTTTTTCCCTGCGCTTCACCTGCACCCCCAACCCCGGCGGCTGGGTGCAGAACTGGGATTCGACCGGATATAATGTCTTCCTGATGCACAACAACTTCCTTCCGGGCGCCAGTTATTCCTTCCGGGTGGATTCGGTCAGCGACATCAACAGCAACCAATTGCGGACCGACACCACTACCGTGCCCAACCCCTGGACCTTCACCGCCCAGCCCTACGAGACCCTCAGCGTGGCCTGGACCGGAGGGGCCTACAAACTGTTCTCGGTCCCGGTCAAGCCGGGGACCAATGCCGCCCTGACCAATCTGAGCGACGATCTGGGAGCCTACAGCGACAGCACCTGGCTGATGTTCGGATATGATGCCGCCGCAAATTCGTTCCCGGCCCGTCCGGACATCTACAACGGCTACGGCTACTGGCTGGCCTCGGCCAACAACGCCACCATCGATATCCAGGGCCTGCAGCAGGACAATTACTCAAACGTCGGACTGCAGCCCGGCTGGAACCTGATCGGCTGTCCGTTCGAGGACCCGGTGCTGGTCCAGTCCATCGAGGTCATCGACACCCTGCAGCAGATGCGGACCTACAACGATACCACCAATAATATGTTCCTGAACGACAGCCTGGTCCGGCAGAGGATGTGGAGCTATTCCGACCACAGTTACGATTTCGTCAACAACGGGGCCTGGGACAGCCTGTCGGCCTTCGACAGCGCCAGCCACCTGCAGCCCTGGCAGGGCTATGCGGTGTATGCTTTGCAGCCCTGCTCGCTGTTCATGATGCCGGCCTTCAAATCATCCGCCAAGGGGGTCCGCCTGGTGGCCTCCCCCAAGGTCGAGGTAAGCTGGCAGGCGGAATTCTCGGCAAGCAGCGGCCAGGCCGCCGACCGGGGCATCAGGATCGGGATCTCGCCCCAGGCTAAGGCCGGCTACGACCGGCTGGACGCCGAAAAACCGCCGCTGGTCAGCAGCGACGTTATGGCCTACATCCCGCATGACGACTGGAACCAGGGTCCCTGCCGGTCATACCAATACGACTTCCGCCCCGGTTCCGACCACGTCGAATGGCCGCTGACGGTCAGGACCTCCTCGGACGACCGGCCGGCGGAGCTGGCCTACAACCTGTCCCAAACAATTCCCGATGGTTACCAGCTTTACCTGGTGGACCGCAGGACCGGCAAGGCCACGGTGATAAGCGGAAGCGGAAAGATGGGATTCTCCGGCAGCCGGGAGTTCGCCGTCATCTACACCAACCGGAGCCTGGGCGGTCTGGACCTGAAACCCCTGAGCTTTGACCTCAACCAGACCTATCCCAACCCCTTCGCCCAGAGCATCACCGTCAACTACCAGCTGGTGGCCGCCGGGCAGGTCAGCCTGAAGGTCTACAATGTGGCCGGACAGCTGGTCAGGACCCTGACCGAGGGAACCGCCCTGCCGGGCTATTACAGCCAGACCTGGAACGGCCGGGACAACGGCGGCCGGAAGATAGCTTCGGGCGTCTATATCATGCGCCTGGCGTCGGGCGGCCAGGAGCGGACCCGTAAATTAGTGAAGATCAAATAAGGAGATATAAAATGAAAAAGATCGTCTCGATTTTAACCGCGGCCATAATGCTGATGGCCCTCCAGCCGGCCCGGGCCGAATTCAAGCCGTCCCAGGCCAGGATCACCTTCATCAAGGGAAAGGTGGAGGTGCAGCGCCAGGGCAGCCAGACACCGGTCCCGGCCATGATGAAGATGACGGTATATCCCGGGGACATGATCTCCACCGATGACGGGTCCGAGGCCGAATTGAAGCTGTCGGACGGCAGCATCCTCAAGCTGAAGGACCAGGGACGGCTGGAGATCGAGAGAATGGAGAGGCAGAAGAAGCCCCTGACCACCATAAATTCCTTCCGGCTGGCAGCCGGCAAGATCCTGGGCTCCATCCGCAAGCTGTCCTCCCAGGAATCAAAGTTCACGGTGACCACACCGACGGCGGTGGCCGGCATCCGGGGGACGGTGTTCGGGGTGTTCGTGGAGGGGGACTCCACCGAGCTGAACGTGCTGAAGGGTGAGGTGGCCATCCAAGGCGACGCCGGGGGCGAGGTGCTGGTGAAGGACAAGATGATGCTCACGGTGGCCAAGGGGGACTCGGCCCACAACCCGGTGGTGATGACGGCGGCCAAGCTGGCGTTCATGACCATGTGGGCCGGAGCGGCCCTCAAGATAGGGTCGATGGGCAGCGCGGCGGCCACGGCCTGGTACGCCACCACGCCGGCCATCATCGGAGGTGCGGCGGCGGTGGTGGCCACCTCGGCGGTGGTGATCATCGCCAGCCAGAACGACGAGACCCCGGCCCCGGAGCCGGGCGCCCAGACCATCCCCGCCCCGCCGGGCTGGCCGCAATAAACCAACCTAACAGAACCCCGTGGGCTGTGTCCGCCTGTCTTAACAGGTCAGATGATCCGGACAGGTTTGCGGGGTTTCATTTTAAGACTGGCAAACAAAGGTCTTTTCTGTCATATAAAGAGGAAAAAGGGTTTTATGAAGTGGGTGGTTTTGTTTCTTTTTGGGGGCTTGGGGCTGGCTTCCCTGACCGCCGGCCTGGTGTGGGGGGCCAAGAGGGCGGCCCTTTTCCGAACCGGATTGATCGCTCAGGGCAGGGTGGTGGCGATGCACCAGGGCGAGGTGGTCGACGACGAGGAAAGCCCCCGTCCATCCTATTATCCGATGGTGGAGTTCCGGACCCCGGATGGCCGGAGTTTCCAATTCAAGGGCAGCACCGGCAGTTCCAGCCCGGAGTTCACGATCGGGGCCGAGGTGGAGGTCAGATACAATCCCCAAAAACCCCAACAGGCCCAGTTGGCCAAGTTCTCCCATTTTTGGCTGGGGCCGCTGCTGCTGACCATCGGGGGACTATTGGCCCTGTTCCTGGCCTCGGGGGTGTTCTACATCTTCGGCGACATCGAGGGCGGGAAGAGCCCGGCCGGCCGGAGCATCAGAGCCCGGATGCTGGAGGCCAGCGGCAAGGCGGTCAGGATCGAGGGCCGGATCACCGGGGTCCGGGAAAGGGGCCGGGGCCGCTACGTATTCATCTGCCGGGGGGCCAGGCCGGGGTCAGATCGGGAGGAGGACTTCGAGTCGGAGGAGTTCGGGGTGAAGCCGGAGGGCGAACTGATCGGCCGGAGCGTGATTATCCTCATCAATCCCGACAAGAAGGATGAATACAGCGTCGAGCTGGGGCCGCTGCTCAAGGAGGTTGTGGAGAACCAATCCAGGTGACCAAGCGGTGATTCGATCGGAATCGATCAGTAATTTCTAAAAAATTCAAAATGAAAATAATATTGCCCCCGGCATTTTTCATAGCCCTTCTGGCAGGGGTTTTAACGGCGGCTTTTCCGGGGTGCGCCCCCACCGTGTCCATAAAATACGACATCCACCGCAACCTGCCGATCATAGCGGACAACAGCCGCCCCGGGAAAACCTTTCAGGCCGGGGTGTTCCACGATTTCAGCAGCCGGGACACGGTCGAGATAGACTACTTCTACACCAGTCAGGTCAATCAGACCTTTTCGGCCTGGAACCAGTCTAACAGCCTATTGTACCTGTCCTATTCGCCCGTCGGGTCTTTTTCGGTCACAGGGATGATGGACGATGTGGGACCCGCCGCCGAACTGGTCTTCCGGCCAAAGATGGACGATCCCTGTCTGGCCCTGAGCGCCGCGGGATGGAAGAGTGATAAAGCTCTGTACTTCCGGGGCACGGCCGCGGGATCGCACCGCCCCTTCAGAAAGGATACTTCTGAAGTTGATGACGGCTTAAGCGGCCTCGGATTCTTCGGAAACCTGAGCTGGGCCCAGTATCCGGTCAGCATAGAATTCGACCAGACCTATTACGATACTTTGGGAACCGAGTATTCCTGGCGGCTGGCCGGCGAGGAGAAAGGTTCGGCCCTCATTGCCGGGGCCGGCCTGGAGGCGGACCTGGGCTGGATCAAGGCCCAGCTGGGGATATCCCATTCATTCGCCATGAAGGAGCGGGGGGTGCGGGTGGACCTGGGCAGCCAGCCGGCCTACCTGACGGATGTCCGTCCGGCTCCGGTGACAAGGTTTCTGGCCGGGGTGATAGTGGGATTTTGAAATATTTGCCAATAGGATTATGTCGTAAACCGGGGCGATCCGATATCGCCCCGGTCTTATTTATCCTTGATTTTAAAGGGGGTAAAGAGTTATAATAAATGTTCAAATCAACATGGATTCCCGATTCCTCGGGAATGACAATCGACATTTTTATATATGATCCGCGAAAATCCGTGGCCAATTAATTTAAGCAACAATAATTGCGAGGGAATTCAAGTGTCCAGACCCGACAATGCCTTTGAAAAGATAGTCTCCCTGTCCAAGCGGCGGGGGTTCATATTCCAGTCCTCCGAGGTCTACGGGGGCCTGGGCTCCACCTGGGATTACGGCCCGCTGGGGGTGGAGCTGAAGAACAACGTCAAAAAAGCCTGGTGGAGGAGCGTGGTCTATTCCCGGGAGGATATGGAGGGGCTGGACGCGGCCATCATCATGAACCGCCTGGTGTGGCAGTATTCCGGCCACGAAAAGACCTTTGTGGATCCGCTGGTGGACTGCAAGAAATGCCGTAAAAGATTTCGGGCAGATCATATAAAAGGAGACAAGTGTCCCGAGTGCGGGGGAGAGCTGACCGAGCCCCGCAATTTCAACGGAATGTTCCAGACCCATGTGGGTCCGGTGCAGGACGAGTCCGGCCTGGCCTACCTTCGCCCCGAGACCGCCCAGGGGATCTTCACCAATTTCCTCAACGTGCTGCAGTCCATGCGGCGCAAACTGCCCTTCGGCATTGCCCAAGTTGGCAAGTCGTTCCGCAATGAGATCACCCCGGGCAATTTCACCTTTCGCACCCGGGAGTTCGAACAGATGGAGATCGAATACTTCTGCAAGCCGCCCCAGTACCTCCAGCCCGGCGAGAAGGACGACCAGCAGCTGCACCAGGAATGGGTGGAGGCCCGCTACAACTGGTACATCGATCTGGGCATGAGCCCGGAGCGCCTTAAAAAACGCCCCCAGGCCCAGGAGGAGCTGGCCCATTACGCCAAGGCCTGCGTGGACCTGGAATACCTTTTCCCCGGTTCGCTGGGCTGGAGCGAGCTGGAGGGGGTGGCCAACCGCCAGGATTACGACCTGACGGCCCACAGCAACAATGTAAACGAGGCCGACCTGGTCCGTCTGAAACTGGCCAAGAACGAGCATTCCACCGAAAAGATGGAATATTTCGACGAGGCCTATGCCGATCCCGCCACCGGCAAAAAGGGCGCCAAGTACATCCCCTATGTCATCGAGCCCTCGGCCGGGGCCGACCGGGCCACTTTGGCCTTTTTGTGCGAGGCCTATCAAGAAGAACAGCTCAGCCAGCCATCCGAGGAATCCGTGAACCCTCTCAAGGAAGCGGCGGCCGCGGCCCTAAAAAGCATCGGCAAGAAGGTGGCCGAGGCCCAGAAAAAGCCGGGCTCCGACGGCCCGACCCTGGAGCAGCTGCAGGCCATAGAAAAAGCCCTGCAAACCGCCATCGAAAAACTTCCCGGCTCGCTACTGGAGACAGACGCCGCCTGCAGCCTGCCGGGGGCCGACCGGATCGAACTGCTCAAAAAGGTCCGCCAGCTGAACGGGAAGCTGTGCGACGAGCATACCAGGACCGTCCTAAAACTGCACCCCGAGCTGGCCCCCATCAAGGTGGCGGTCCTTCCCCTGAAGAAGAACGAGCCAGCCATCGTGGAGACCGCCAAAAGCATCAGGTCCCTGCTTCAGCCGGCCCTGCGGACGGTCTATGACGACACCGCCGGGATAGGCAAACTGTACCGCCGGCAGGACGAGATCGGCACTCCGTTCTGCGTCACGGTGGACTTTCAGACCCTGCAGGACAGGACGGTCACCCTAAGGGACCGGGACACCATGGGGCAGGAAAGATATAAGATCGAAGAATTGTCGGTAGTGATAGGAAAAAGGATGTCGGAATGGAAAGCCTGACATATAATTGAAGGCATAATAAAGCAATACTCAAAGGGCGGCCGGCATGCCGCCCTTTCTTTTTCAAGGCCTTGGCCCGCAAATTCTAAGGGAATTTATTGTTGACATTATCCATTAAGTTATGATATGATATTTTGTTAAGTATGTTTTAAAAGGAGAATATAATGGCCGAAGCTCAAGGGGCTTTCGAAAAGAACCTGGCCGCCGGGGAGGTCCTCTTTAAGGAGGGGGACAAAGGCGAGGAGATGTATCTGATAAAATCCGGCAAGGTGGAGATATCCAACAACGCCGGGGGGGTCAAAAAGGTCTTGGCCGAGTTGTCCGAGGGCTCATTCCTGGGCGAGATGGCCATCGTGGATGATGCCCCGCGCTCGGCTGCGGCCATAGCCCTAAGCGAGGTCTCACTGCTGATACTGGACCGGGCGGCCTTCAAGGCCCAGCTGCAGGAGAACCCCATGGTGGAATACCTGATCTCCAGCCTGGTCAAGCGCCTGCGGGAGACCAACGAACAGGTGAAGATACTGCTGCAGAAGGACGATGTCTGCCGGGTGGCGGCCTCGCTGCTGGCCATGGGCCGGGAGAAGGGCGCTCCGGACGGATCGGGAGTTTTCATCAAGGGCAGTTACACCCCGGAGGGACTGGCCAAGCAGGTGGGGGTCAGCATCCCCAAGGCCAAGGATATCCTGGAGAAGATGCAGGCCTCGTCGCTGATAGCCTTCTCTCCCGAGGGGATCAAGATCCCCTCCATGCCGGACCTGGAGGAATACTGGCGCTACGCCACCCTCAAGGAGAAGTTCAAGGAGATCTAGTACCGGCCACAGAGATTTTTTATATTGTAGGGGCGAAAGGTCTTTCGCCCGGACCTCATTACCAGGCAATACAGTCATTCCCGTGCCGACGGGAATCCATGGGACCAGCCCCTTTTTAACCACCAAGACACCAAGGCACAGAGATTTTTGTCACCCTGAGTTTTCCTTCTGTCTGGCAGGATGAGTGCCTTCGCCGTAGCTGCGGCACTCGAGGTAGCCAATTATAAAAGCGAAGGCGAAATGGGTGACGATAACGCCATTTCAACCACAGAGGGCACAAAGAAAACATTATCGTAGGGCGGATCGCGATCCGCCCAGGTTCTCCGCCTGCCAAGGCAGGTCATTCCGGTGCAGACGGGAATCCAGGGCCAACATTTTTATAATTTCAATAATCAGATAGAGCGAAGATGCGATTTCCCAAGGGCAGGTCAAGCCTCCAGAACGCCAAACTTGAATTCGTCCACCTGGACAACATTTTGGCCGACAATAAAAAAGAGCGGGCCAGCAAGATCTCCGGATACCTGGAGATCATCTATCCCGACATGGTCCAGCTGCTGTATCTCAAGAAGGGCGAGCCGGTGAACGCCGGGCATTTCTCCCGCACCGAACGCAAGCAGATCTCCATCTCCGAGGTGATAGATAAGGCCAAAAAATCCACCACCGGCACGGTCTCCATCTACGAGACGCCGGAGGAGCTGGTGGACATGATGCTGGCCGTCTTCAGCGTCAAGCCGGTTTTCAAGAACCTGGACCTGTCCAATGTGGAACCGGAAAAGTTGTTCGAGAAGCTGACCTCGGTCAAGTTCGACGGCTTTATGGAGATCCGGCGGGGGGTGGATATCTCCTACGTCCGATTCAAGGAGGGGGCGCCGGTCTCCGGCTATTTCACCTGGAAGGTGGAGGGCATTACCCCCGACCTGCTGAAGGCGGCCCTCAAGGCTGCGGCCACCGCCCCCGGGGCGGTGATCGTGGACGCCTATGACAAACTGCCGGTGCTGGCCGAGCATGCCAGCCCCGCCCAGATAGAGCTGTTCGTCAAGGCCATGAACAAGCTGATGGCCGAAATGCGCAACATCGCCGGCCCCACCCTGGTCAGCAAGACCATCGCCTCCTCGAAGGAAGCGGCCTCGGTGCACTATCCCTTCCTCAAGGACTTCGATTCCGGAGACGAGATCAAGGGCGAGGGCAAGATCGTGACCACCTCCGAGGAGCTGGGCAAGGGATTTGCCGAATGGATGGATAATTTCGTCGACTCCTTCCGGATAGTGCTGGGCAAGCGCCTGGACGGGATAGTGCAGAACGCCCTGAAGGATTTCCGCTTCGCCCTCAAGGCCTCCAGCTTCGGACGGTACTCCAAGCTCAAGGATCTGCTCTAAACCAACGTTCAAAGAGTGATTCAGATGCCGGGAATATTATATTTAGTGGCCACGCCCATCGGCAACCTGGAGGACATCACCCTGAGGGCGCTGAAGGTCCTCCAGGAGGTTCAGTTGATCGCCGCCGAGGATACCCGGCACACCGGCCTGCTGCTGAAACACTACGGGATAAGCACCCCGTTAAGTTCTTTCTACTCTTACAACCAGAAGGGAAAAGCCCCGGAGCTGATCCGCCGGATGCAGGAAGGGGCCAATATGGCCCTGGTGTCCGACGCCGGGACCCCCGGCATCTCCGATCCGGCGGTGGCCCTGGTGGCCCAGGCGGTGGCGGCCGGCATCAAGGTGGTCCCCATCCCCGGGCCGACCGCCCTGATCTCCGCCCTGATCGCCTCCGGCCTGGACACCAGCCAGTTCGTCTTCACCGGATTCCTTCCGGTCAAGCCGGGCCGCCGGGCTAAGGTCCTGGGGCAGCTGGAGCGGGAATCCCGGACCATCGTGATCTACGAATCCCCCCACCGCATCAGCCGCACTTTGCAGGAACTGGCTGATGTTTTTAAATCCCGCCCGGCGGCGGTCTGCCGGGAGATCACCAAAATGTTCGAGGAATTCGAACGGGGCCCGCTGCCCGAGCTGGCGGAAAAGTATCGAACCAAGAAGCCCAAGGGCGAATTTGTAATCGTTATTGCCGGAAAGGAATAGATGTTTCCCAATTGGCTGAAGACCGGATTTGTCAACCTGTTCAATCCGGTGATAAATTTCTTCATCTGGACCAGGGTCAAGCCCAACTGGCTGACCACCGCCGGATTTCTGTTCGGCCTGGGCTCCGGCCTGCTGTTCGCCACCGGCCATTTCTTCTGGGGCGGCCTGGTGGCCCTGCTGTCGGCCATCTGCGACGCCATCGACGGCTCGCTGGCCCGCCGCTCGGGCCGCAGCACCAAGTTCGGCATGTTCTACGACTCGGTGCTGGACCGCTACTCGGAGCTGGCCATGTTCATCGGGCTGTCCTATTACTATGCCGGCAGCGAGATGTGGCGGCTGGTCATCCTGACCGACCTGGCGCTGGCCGGCTCGTTGATGGTCAGCTACGCCCGGGCCAGGGCCGAGGGGCTGGGCGAGGACTGCAAGGTGGGCATCATGGAGCGGCCGGAACGGATAGCGGTGATCATCACCGCCTCGGTGTTCACCGGGATCTTCGACCAGCACTGGATATTCGAGATCGCCCTGTGGGTGCTGGCGGTATTCACCAACGTCACCGCGCTGCAGAGGATCCTGCATATCCGCCAGAAGACCAAGGGGCAGGGGATTCCCTGAATAAGAGACAAGAAAACACCATCAGAAAAATAAAAATTCAGTTTTTAGGAAGGGACCACATGGCAAAGAAGATCATCAAAAAGACCGTCCAGCCGGCCGCCAAAAGTTCCGGCCAGCGCAAAGTCCGGGTGGCCATCATCGGGGTGGGCAACTGCGCCTCCTCCTTCGTCCAGGGCGTTCATTATTACCGCAACGCCAAGCCGGGCGACAAGGTCCCCGGCCTGATGCACGTCAACCTGGGCGGCTATCACATCTCGGACATCGAGTTCTCGGCCGCCATCGACATCGACAAGAACAAGGTGGGCAAGGACCTGGCCACCGCCATCTACACCAAGCCCAACAACACCTTCAAGTTCTGCCAGGTGCCCAAGAGCGGGATCACCGTCCAGCGCGGCATGCTGCACGACGGTCTGGGCAAGTATCTGTCCCAGATCATCCAGAAGGCCCCGGGCTCCACGGTGGACATCGTCAAGCTGCTGCAGGACACCAAGACCGACGTGGTGGTCAGCTACCTGCCGGTGGGCTCGGAGATGGCCACCAAATGGTATGTGGAGCAGATACTGGAGGCCAAGTGCGCCTTTGTCAACTGCATTCCGGTGTTCATCGCCCGCGAGCAGTACTGGTCCAACCGCTTCAAGAAGGCCGGGGTGCCCTGCATCGGAGACGACATCAAGTCGCAGGTGGGGGCCACCATCACCCACCGGGTGCTGACCCGCCTGTTCATGGACCGGGGGGTCAAACTGCAGAAGACCTACCAGCTGAACTTCGGCGGCAACACCGACTTTCTGAACATGCTGGAGCGGGAGCGGCTGGAGTCCAAGAAGATCTCCAAGACCAACGCCGTCACCTCCATGCTGGACTACAAGATGGATCCCGACGACATCCATGTCGGCCCGTCGGATTACGTGCCCTGGCTGCTGGACCGGAAATTCTGCCACATCAAGATGGAGGGCCAGACCTTCGGCGACGTGCCCCTGAACCTGGACATGAAGCTGGAAGTATGGGATTCCCCCAATTCGGCCGGGGTGGTGATCGATGCGGTGCGCTGCGCCAAGCTGGCCCTGGACCACAAGCTCTCCGGGACCATGCTGGAGCCCTCCAGCTACTTCATGAAATCGCCCATGGTCCAGGTGCCGGACGACCAGGCCAAGAGGAACGTGGAAGAGTTCATCAAGAAACTGGGGCGGAAATAAACTTGCTTTGAACGAGGGTTACTACGAGTGTGTGCTCGTAGTAACCCTAACAATGAGAGTGAGGGATCTGTAATGGAAATTAAAATCGGCGCAGATGAGCTTATTCTTTGGCTAAGGAAAACCAATAACGCCGTAGGCAGAAACAATAAAGATTTAGGCAAAGAAATACGACAACAAATTGAAAGCCTTGGCGGTATTTTAATCAACGAAGATGTTGATGTACATTGGTCCAATGAAGGTCATAATATTGGAGATACGAATTTACCGAAAACAGCAGCACAGTACACAATAGATACAAGTAAATTGTGCAAACTATATGAATGGCTAACCACCTTATAACGATTAAGTAATTTATTTGGCAATCCAATGTATCCAATAGTCGAAAAAATGCTCGTAAAAAATAAAGAGGTGCTGTTTAATAAAAAAAGGAAGTATCATGAATACAAAAACCATCTTTTTATGCTTCTCATTTTTTACCTATTCGTTACTTTTTGCACAAAGTAATATGGATATATTGGGACCAAAACCCAAACCAATAGAAAATGATACTTCTACCGGGCCACATTATGATAGTGATAAGCAGAGGCCATCACAAAAGAATAAAAGTTTAACAATTGTTACTCCCAAGTTGTATTGTAATTCAGAAATAATTGAAAAGGAAAAAATAAAACAGATAATAAATATTGTAAAAAAAGACATATATCAAGTTTATCCAGAATTAAATAAAAAATTAGCTGGTAAAAGCGATCTTGAAAAAGAAGCTTACTTAGAAACAGAGGATGGAAAAAATTATGTTACAGATTTAAAAGAACGAAGATCTGATATTATTAATTCTTCATTTCTATTTAAATTAGAATCTTCACTCCCCGATTATGACCCCAGTATTAATGCTTTTGAAATATCTATCAAAGATTATCTATCAATTGATGATAGTTATACAAGTATTCAAAGCAGCAAAAGCAACAAAATATTCTATACAAACACAATAAATGCTATTTGGTGTAACGGGCTGCCTATAAAAATAAAATCGTTTCGTGGGGTATACTACTCCGTATTACGGATTAATCCTGGCTCTAAAGCAACAGCACTTATGTTGGAAAGAAACAAACATAACATTCATATTTATTTTGGGTTTAGATTAAGCGGGAAACTTAAGAAACTGCCGTATACTTCACTTCATAATGATGATATAGTGTGGGAAAGCTATGCTATGGCTAAAGATATGGTTATATTGTTGGTAGATTCAAAAACGGACAAAGTAGTATTTTCCAGAATGTATCATACAAAATAAGTATGTCTATAAAAACAAACTGTTTGGAAGCAAGAAAAAGAAAGTCAATTCCGATTATTAGAAAAGGCCTTTTCATAAGCTTTGAGGGCATCGAGGGCTGCGGGAAAAGCACCCAGGCCAAACTATTGGAGAGCTGGCTCAAGGCCCAGGGCTTTAAGGTAGTACTGACCAGGGAACCCGGCGGCCCTTCCATTTCCGAGAAGATAAGAAAGATCCTGCTGGACAGCCGCAACCAGGGGATGTCCGACCTCACCGAGCTGCTGCTGCTGCAGGCCTCCCGGGTCCAGCACCTGGCCCAGGTGATAGTGCCGGCCCTGAAGGCCGGGAAGGTGGTGATCTGCGACCGTTTTGCCGACTCCTCCACCGCCTACCAGGGCTACGGCCGGGGCCTGGACCTGAAGATGGTGGGTGAGCTCAACGATTTTGCGGTGGACGGCCACTGGCCCCAGCTGACGCTGGTGCTGGACCTGCCGGTGGAGAAGGGTTTCTTAAGGGCCCAAGGCCGGCGCCGCAGCTTGGACCGGATGGAGACCCAGGCCGTAAAATTTCACAAAAGGGTCAGACAGGGTTTTAAGGCCATAGCCAAAGCAGATCCAGGGCGGGTCAAACTTTTGGATGGCAGCCAGCCGCCGGAGGTGATCCACGCCGCGGTGCGGCAGCTGGCGCTGAGCGCCATGAAAAAAAGATAACGTAACTATTCAGCGTTGTGAAAAGACGAAGTGGTTTTTTAACCACCGATAACACACAGATGAACACCGAGAAAGGTAAAAGGGTTGATCTTCTATTTGAAGATTTGACCTATAAGATCATTGGTGCGGCAATTGAAGTGCACAAAATCTTGGGCCCAGGATATTTGGAATCCGTTTATGAAGATGCTTTGTGTTACGAGTTGGAAGCTTTAGATATTCGTTTTCAGCGACAAGTGGATTTGGATGTCAAGTACAAGAACGTCGTTTTCAAGAGAAAATTCAGGGCTGATCTGTTGGTGGAAGAGAAAGTTCTGGTTGAAAACAAAGCTATAACAACTCTAACCGCCAGCGATGAAGCGCAGTTGTTCAATTATTTAAAAACGACGGGACTGCGGGTAGGATTGCTCTTCAACTTTGGCAGTTCCAAGCTGCAAAAAATAAGGAGGATAGTGTGATCTATCGGTGTCAATCGGTGCGCCATCCGTGGTCAAATGGCTAGATAGTTACAAGATAGTGAAAGAATATTTATTATGGAAGACGGTATTCAGAAAGGCAGGTTCATCATGATCACCAGGCGTAAATTCGCTTTGATAGTGTCAGCAGTCGTGCTGTTCAGCGTGCTGGCCGGAGGGACGATAGGTCTGTTCGCTCAAAGCCGAAGCTTTGATCAGATCAATTTCCAGCTTCGGATATTCTCCACCGCCTTCAAGCAGGTGCTGGACCGCTACGTCACCGCCCCCGACCCGCAGAAGCTGATCTACGGCGCCATCAAGGGCATGATGGAGACCCTGGACCCCCACTCGGTATTCATGGATGCCAAAACGTTCCGGGACCTAAAATCCAGCACCCAGGGCTCCTTCGGCGGCATCGGCATCCAGATCGGGGTGCGGGACGAGGTGCTGACGGTGATCGCCCCCATGGCCGGGACCCCGGCCTCGCGGATGGGCATCCAGGCCGGCGACCGGATCGTCAAGATAGAGGGCAAACCCACCAAGGGCATCACCAGCGACGAGGCGGTGGGCAAGCTGCGGGGAGAACCCGGCAGCAACGTCACCATCACCATCGAGCGCGAGGGGGTAAGCGAGCTGATGGATTACACCATCACCCGGGCCCTGATAGAGATCGAAAGCATTCCCTACTACGGATTCATCGCCGACAAGATCGGCTACGTCTGGCTGGCCAACTTCTCACAGAAATCAGGTCCCGACCTTTCCAAAGCCCTGCAGGACCTGGAGAAGCAGGGGATGAAGCAGCTGATCCTGGACCTGCGCAGCAACCCCGGCGGATTGCTTAACGAGGCGGTGGAGGTCTCCAGCAATTTCCTGGATAACGGCTCCCTGGTGGTATTCACCAGGGGTCGCCTCAAGGAATCGGACCAGGATTACAAGGCCTCGGGCCAGGTGCTGTTCGGGCCCAAAAAGGGATCGATGGTGGTGCTGGTGAACCAAGGGTCAGCCTCGGCCTCGGAGATCGTGGCCGGCGCGGTGCAGGATTGGGACCGGGCCCTGGTGCTGGGACAGACCAGCTTCGGCAAGGGTTCGGTGCAGAATGTCATGCCCTTGGGCGATTCCATCGCCATCAAACTGACCACCGCCAAGTACTACACCCCCTCCGGGCGCTGCATCCACCGGGACAACAGCGCCTGGCAGTCGGGCGACCTGGACAGCCTGGTGGAGGATTCCACCGCGTCCCAGGAGGTCTATGCCACCCTGGGAGGCCTCAAACGCAAGGTCTACGGCGGCGGCGGCATCACCCCGGATATCAAGGTGGACCTGCCGCGCCTCAACCGCTTCCAGATGGACCTGGAGCGCAAGACGGTCTTCTTCAAGTTCGCCATCAAATACACGGTGGGCCACAGCAACCTGCCGAAGGATCTTATAGTGGACGAATCCATGGTCGACGAATTCACCAAACTGCTCAAGGAGGACAAGATAGAATACACTCCCGAGGAGTTCAAGGAGAGCAGGGATTACGTCAAGCAGGGCATCAAGCGGGAATTGCTCTCCAAGCTTTACGGCGACAAGGCCCGCACCGCCTACCTGCTGCAGAACGACGCCCAGGCCCAGAAGGCGGTGGAGCTGCTGCAGAAGAACAAGGACCTCACCAAACTGCTCAAAGAAGGGCAGAACGGAAAGTAACTTTCGAAAATAGTTATTGGTCTTTAGTTAATAGGGGTTTACCTTTGCCACCAAGCATGCACTGAGCGATGCCGAAATGACACTAAGATATTTAATCTGTTTATTGTCATTCCGAGATGATTGTCAACCCAACAGATTTGGTGATCCTTCGGCTTGGCGGGATCAGAAAATTTTTTCGAACGACCACCCCTAAATCCCCTCCTTGATCAAGGAGGGGACAGGGGAGGTCAAAACGACTCGGAACATGGTTATACCGATTATAAAAACAAATATTATTTGAGGACTTATGATGAATAAAGGAAATCTTATCGCCATGTCTCTTATGACGGCGGTCCTGATCCTGGCCGGATGCGGCCAGAAGCGGGAGGCGGTCATCATGGCCGGCTCCACCGCCTTCCAGCCCTTCGCCGAGAAGCTGGCCGACCAGTTCATGGTCCAAAATCCCGGGATCAACGTCACCGTCCAGGGCGGCGGCTCGGCGGTGGGCATCCAGTCGGCCCTGGCCGGCACCGCCCAGATAGGGATGGCCGACCTGGTGCAGCTGCCCGAGGAGGCCAAGGATCTCACCGCCACCGAGGTGGCCCGGGACGGCATCGCCATCGTGATCAACCCCGGCAACAGGATCGAGGGGCTGACCATCAAGCAGGTGCGGGAGATCTTCAATGGGGTCATCGCCAACTGGAAACAGGTGGGCGGAGATGATCGTCCGATCACGGTGGTATCCCGCGAGGCCGGATCGGGAACCAGGACCTCCTTCGAACAGATAGTGGGCGATATATCGCTGATAAAAGAAGCCCTGATCCAGGACTCCAACGGCACCATCCGGGAGACTGTGGCCAACGACGCCAATGCGGTGGGTTACCTGTCGCATGGTCTGATAAACGAGAAGATCAAGCCGGTCAGACTGGACGGCGTGGAGTGCACCACCGAGCAGATCATCAGCGGAAAGTTCAAGCTGGTCCGTCCGGTGTTCCTGCTGACCCAGGGACAGCCCCAGGGAGCGGTCAAGCAGGTGATAGACTACATGCTTTCGGCGGAGGGCCAGGAGACCATCAAGAGCAGCGGCCTGATCCCTGTCAAATAGATTGATTTTATCCAGCCAATGAAATTCTTAGGCGAGAAGGGCGTTCGGAGAGTGCTGGCGGGGATAGCTTTTTCGGCTATCTCGGCCCTGCTCCTTATCGCCCTTTTTATCATCAAGGAGGGCCTGCCGTTCATCATCAGCTACGGCCCCCTAAAATTCCTGTTTTCCTCCGACTGGCAGCCCCAGGCCGGAAGGTTCGGGATCTGGCCCATGATCGTGGCCTCGGTGTGGGTGACCCTGGGGGCCATGCTGCTGGGGGCCCCGTTGGGGGTGGCCTGCGCCGTCTTTTTGACGGAATTCGTTCCCCGCCGGGTGATGGGGGTGATCAAGCCCACCATCGAGCTGCTGGCCGGCATTCCCTCGGTGGTCTACGGGTTCATGGGGGTGATGGTGCTGGCCCCGCTGATCCGCTCCCAGCTGGGCGGGCCGGGGCTGTCGGTGCTGGCCGGGGCCATCATCCTGGGCGTGATGATCCTGCCCACCATCATCAGCATCTCCATCGATTCCATCCAGTCGGTGCCCAATTCTTACCGGGAGGGCTCCTTGGCTTTGGGCGCCACCCATTGGCAGACCACCTATATGGTGACGGTGCCGGCCGCCAAATCCGGCATCATCGCGGCCATCATCCTGGGCATGGGCCGGGCCATCGGCGAGACCATGGCGGTGATCATGGTGGCCGGCAACGCGGTCAAGATCCCCATATCGGCCCTGGACTCGGTCCGGACCCTGACCGCCAACATCGCCCTGGAGATGGGATACGCCACCGGGCAGCACCGCCAGGCCCTGTTCGCCACCGGGGTGGTGCTGCTGGTGATAATCATGATCCTGAACTCCCTGGCCGGAATGGCCATCAGGAAGAAGGCGGGTAAAAGATGAGAGTGCCGCCCAAATATACCCAGATGGCAGCCAAGCTGGTGATGGGCCTGGCCACCCTGGCCACCCTGGCCATCCTGGTGTTCATCATCCTGTTCGTGCTGGAGAAGGGCCTTCCGGTGGTGGGATTCAAATTCCTGCTGACCAGCCCCCAGGACATGGGAAAGGCCGGGGGCATCTTCCCGGTGGTGGTCGGGACCATCCTTTTGACCCTGGTGGCCATAGCCATCGCCACGCCATTGGGGGTGGGCACCGCCATCTACCTGACCGAATACACCAGGGAGAGCCGGGCCACCAAGATCATCCGTTTCGGGGCCGACTGCCTGGCCGGGATCCCCTCCATCATCTTCGGCCTTTTCGGCTTCATCTTCTTCGTCACCATACTACAAATGGGGTGGTCCATCCTGTCCGGCGGACTGACCCTGGCCTTCATGATCCTGCCCACCATCATCCGGACCTCGGAGGAGGCCATCAAATCGGTGCCCAATTCCTTCCGGGAGGTGTCGTTCTCTCTGGGGGCCACCCGCTGGGAGACCGTCCAGAAAGTGGTGCTGCCCAGCGCCCTGCCGGGCATCGTCACCGGGGTGATGCTGGGGGTGGGACGCTCCATCGGCGAGACCGCCGCGGTGATCTTCACCGCCGGCTCCTCTCTCCGGATGCCGTCCTCGCTGATGGACTCGGTCCGCACCATGTCGGTGCATTTCTACATCCTGGCCCGGGAGGGCATCTCCACCGAGAACGCCTACGGCACCGCGGCCATCCTGGTGATCACCATTCTGCTGATAAACCTGACGGCCTACGGACTGATGAACCGCTTCGTGGCCAGGAACAACTGATAGCATGATGAGCAACGAAATAAAAATATCGGCCCAGGACCTCAAGGCCTTCTACGGGCCGGAGCAGCTGCTGATGTCCCTCAACATGGACATCCAGGCCAACCAGATACTGGGCATCATCGGGCCTTCCGGCTCAGGCAAGACCACCTTCCTGCGCAGCCTGAACCGGCTCAACGACCTGGTGCACGGCTTCCGGATCGAGGGCCGCATCCTGCTGGACGGGCAGGACATCTATCACCCCAACTCCGACGTGGTGGCCCTGCGCAAACGGGTGGGAATGCTGTTCGCCCTGCCGGTGCCCCTGCCCAAGAGCATCTACGAGAATGTGGTCTACGGACCCAGGCTGTCGGGCGCAGGAGACCGGAAAAAACTCGATCAGCTGGTGGAGGCCAGCCTGAAGTCGGCCTTCATCTGGGACGAGGTCAAGGACCGTCTGAATTCACCGGCCATGCGCCTGTCCGGAGGACAGCAGCAGCGGCTGTGCCTGGCCAGGATCCTGGCCCAGGAGCCGGAGGTGATCCTGCTGGACGAACCTTGCTCCGGGCTGGACCCCATCTCCACCGCCAAGATCGAGGAGGCCCTGACTATCCTCAAGCAGAAGTACACCGTCATCCTGGTCACCAACAACACCAAGCAGGCGGCCCGGGTGGCCGACCAGACCGCCTTCTTCCTGATGGGCTCGCTTATCGAATACGGACCGACCAAAGATCTGTTCACCGTGCCAAATGACAAAAGGACCAGCGATTACATCACCGGACGTTTCGGGTAAAGAGGTACCTGCCCACTAAACACACGAAAGGTTATTAACCGGTCAAAACAAGATATAAGAACAATCCATTCGGCATGATACAGATCGAAAGATCCACCTATTTCCGCTTTTAACGAAATCAAATGAACAACAAGATAGAAATAAATCGGCTCAACCTTTATTACGGCAAATTCCAGGCCCTTAAGGCGGTGGACATGCCGATAAGGGAGAATTCCATCACCGCCCTGATCGGGCCTTCGGGTTGCGGCAAATCCACCCTGCTGCGCTGCCTCAACCGGATGAACGACCTGATCGCCGGGGTCAGGATAGACGGACGGGTGCTGCTGGACGGCAGGAATATCTACCGTCACGGCCTGAACGTGCCGGAGCTGAGAAAAAGGGTGGGCATGGTGTTCCAGCGGCCCAATCCCTTTCCCCATTCGGTGTTCGACAACGTGGCCTACGGGCTGAAGGTGGCCGGGATCAGTGATAAGAACCGCATTTCCGAAACAGTGGAGCGCAGCCTCAAAGGGGCCTGGCTGTGGGAGAATTTAAAGGATAGATTGGACCGTCCGGCCCTGGAACTGCCGTTGGACCAGCAGCAGCGTTTATGCATCGCCCGTTTGCTGGCGGTGGAGCCGGAGGTCATTCTGATGGACGAGCCTTGCTCGGCCCTGGATCCCATCGCCACCATGAAGGTGGAGGAGCTGATGCTGGATCTGTGCAAACGTTACACCATCGCCATCGTCACCCACAACATGCAGCAGGCGGCCCGGGTATCGGAATATTCCGGCTACATGCTGCTGGGCGATATGGTGGAGTTCGACCTGACCGCCAATATCTTCACCAACCCCAGGGACGCCCGCACCCAGGATTACATCACCGGCCGCTACGGGTGATGGTTTTGGAACACGGATCGAGTCAGGTAGGTTCTCTCACCAAGCCACCAAGGATTTATCAATTTACTTAGGCACACTTTGAGAACCCAGGCATTTGCGTCATTCTGGGCTTGCTTTGAAGCTATCCACGTCGAAGAATCTGTCGATGGATCACTGAAGGTATATCACACAAAGCCACTAAGACACGACGTTATTACTTAATAGAGCATTGTCACCACTTCGAAAATTTTATTTTTGCCAACCTCAGTGCAGGCTCTGGGGTCTCTTCCCGCTTGGCAGGTTGAAGGGGTGGCAAAAGGCTATGCTCACACATTCAGCCAGTCAGGCAAGGTGGCCTTCTCTGTGTGACAGTTTTATTTTTAAGCGTTCAAATTTTAATTTATCACACAAAGCCGCCGAGCCACGAAGCCCACTGGTTTGCCAGAGATGGATTCGGTTGATGGCTACAAGTTAATTTATAGATTAATTCAGCTTGGTGTCTTGGTGGCAAATAACATAGAAGGCTGATAATATCAAAAATCCTTAAAAAAAACGGGGAGCGCCAATGGAAAGACATTTTGATACCGAGTTGACCCAGCTGAAACAGCAGCTGCTGAAGATGGGGGCCCTGGCCGAGGCCATGATAGACGCCGCGGTCACCGCCCTGGTGGAAAGGAACGCTGATCAGTTGAAGCAGATATATGAGAATGAGAAGCAGGTCAATAACCTTCAGGTGAGCATAGACGAGGACTGCTTGCGATTGACCGCCCTCTACCAGCCCACCGCCGGAGACCTGCGCTTCCTGCTGGGAGCCTCCAAGATCAACACCGAACTGGAGCGGCTGGGCGACCAGGCCATCAACATCTGCGAGGTGGTCAATAAGCTGCTGCAGGAGCCTCAGCTCAAGCCGCTGATAGACATCCCCAAGATGGTGTCCATCGCCACCGACATGGTCCGGGACAGCCTGAACGCCTTCGTGGAGCGCAATGTCGACAAGGCCCGGGCGGTGCTGCTGCAGGACGACCAGCTGGACGACCTGAAGGACAAGATAGTGGCCGAGCTGACCGAGTTCATGACCAAGGATTCCGGCTCGGTCAGCCGGGCCATTCAGCTGATCCTGGTGGCCCGCAGTCTGGAACGGATAGGCGACCATGCCACCAACATCGCCGAGGACGTCATCTTCGTGGTGCAGGGCAGGGATATCCGGCATCATGCGCAAGATATGTGATCATCGATCCCAATGGCCAAGACCATCATAATTGACGGCTACAATCTGGCTTTCGCCTCCGGCAAGATAAGGCCGGTTCTGCTCAAGGAAAAGAAAGAAGGGCGGGCCTTGTTGCTGGACATTTTGGCTGGGTATAAGAAGGCATTGGGGTATGACATTACCGTCATCTTCGACGGGGCGGAAGGGAAGGAGCACAAGGGAGACAGGGTCAGGGGCATAAGGGTTTTTTACTCCAAGCCGCCCCAGAACGCCGACCGGGTGATCAAGGACAAAGCCTCAATTATGAAGAAGACCAAAACGTTGACCGTGGTCACCTCCGACCGGGAGCTGGCCCATCATGTCAAGGGGCGGCAGGTGGAGGTGATCGGCTCCGGGGCATTCTTGGAAAAGATGGAGCGGGAGATGACCCTGCGGGGCGCGGATAAGGAGAGGCCCGGGAAGATAGATGTGAAAGAGTGGATGGAATATTTTGGGATAAAAGGGAAGGAATGAAGATAAATCGATCGACCGGTCGGCGCATCTTTTCAATACCGGGTCCTACTGAATTTTAAGACACATTGCCAAGGGGGATCAATGCTGGCTCCGTTATTCATCCTTAAAAACACCAAAGGCAAGGGCTGCGGGCTTTTCGCCAAACGGGACATTCCCAAGGGAACGGTGGTGTTCTATGAGTGTTCGCAATGCACCGTCATCCCCAAAGCCAAATTCGACAAGCTGACCAAGACCCAAAAGGAAAAGCTGTTGTTCCACGCCTACACCCGCCAGGACGGCTCGGTGGTCAATCCCTGCGGCGATTCCATTTACATGAACCATTCCTGTGATCCCAATATCCTGGATACCGGAAAGGGTTTTGATGTGGTGGTCCGGGACATCAAAAAAGGCCAGGAGGCCACCTGCGATTACCGGGTCTTTTATGATAAGGATTGGGGCTTTGAATGTCATTGTGGCAGCAAAAACTGCTGCGGGACATTCACCTGTCGCCGGCCGCTGGCCTCCGGGGTCAAGGCCTTTTGGGAAAAAATGACGGCCCCGGCGTTGAAACGGATATCGAAAGTACCCCAGCCGCTCAAAGAGCAATTTCTGAAGGAGTATCCGGCCAAGGCCCGGTATTTCAAATAGCCATTGACCGGCCAAAGAACTGATTTTATGCTTGACTTTGCCATGGGTTTAAGTTACATTTATTGCAAAGAGTTATCTGCCGGGATGCTCATAAGGCCCCGGCGGATGATTTTATGAATGGTTTTTAATAATCCTGTTATAGGAGTTCTGGGATGAAGCTAAAGGTCCTGGGAGCATCGGGATCAAAACTGCCCGGTTTCGGTCTGACCAGCTTCCTGCTGGACAAAAACATCCTGATCGACACCGGGGCGGCCGCCTCCATGCTGGACTTTGACGAACAGCTGAGGCTGGATGCGGTCCTGCTGTCGCACATCCACATCGACCACAGCCTGGGGCTTTTACTGATGGCCGACAACCTAGTGGGCAGCCTCAACAAATCCATCCAGATCATGAGCATCCCGGAGGTGCTGGACGGCCTGCGGGAGCATTTGTTCAACAACCAGGTATGGCCGGATTTCACCTCCATTCCCAACAGCAAGGATGCCATCTTCAAGCTGAAGCCCATGGCCGAGGGCAAGCCGGTGAAGCTGGGCAAGTACACCATCCGGGCCATCCGGGTCAGCCACTCGGTGCCGACGGTGGGCTTCATCATCAGCGACGGCAAGAGCTCCCTGCTGTACACCGCCGACACCCGGGCCACCGAAAAGATCTGGAAGGAGGCCAAGAAGATCCGGGGCCTTAAGGGGGTGCTGATAGAAACCTCTTTTCCCAACCGGCTTCACGGGCTGGCCGACCTGTCGGGCCATCTTACGCCGCACGCCCTGCTGCAGGAGATAAACAAATCGGGGCTGAAGGTGCCGTTCTACGTCTTTCATATCAAGGCCATGTTCGTGGAGGAGGTGCAGAAGGAGATCGCCAGACTTAAAAATTCCCAGATCCGGCTGGCCATGGAAGGCGCCACCTATAATTTTTAGGATCCGACAATATCGCGTTCAGCAAGCCGGAACAATAGACGATGTTTTATTTTCCGGCTTTGCCTTTATAGTTTTCAAAGGGGTTGTAAAGTGAAAAAATTATTGATCATTTTGCTGGCCTTTTCGGCCGGCTGCGCCAAGCGCCAGGTGCTCAATCCGGAGCAGGCGCAGCAGACGGTGATGGACCAGGTGATGCAGGCCGCCATGCTGGAGCAGGACGGCCAGAATAAACCGGCCATCGAACTTTACAAGAATGCCCTCCGGCTGGACAAGAGGTCGTCCCTGTTGAACCTGCTGATATCCCAGAATTACTACGAGCTGGGCAACGACACCCTGGCGGTGCTCTATGCCCGGCGGGCCGTCAAATTGGAGCCGGACAATCCCGACAACCGCCTGATGCTGGGCAACGCCTACCTGATGGCCCGGGAGCTGGAGCTTTCATTGGAGCAGTATAAGGCGGCGGTCAAACTGAAGCCGGGCGACCCGGACATCTCCATTACCACCGCCGGGATTTACGAGGCCCTGGGCCGCCGTGATTCGGCCATCACCGTCATGGAAAGCATCGCCCGGCGGACCGGCGACCCGGACATCATCATGCAGCTGGGTTCCATGCTTATGCGCCACAAGCAGAGCGGACCGGCCAAAGAAATCTACCGGCAGGTGATAGGCCGGGATTCCTCCAACATCAGGGCCTGGATATCGCTGGCCGCCGTCTACGAGGTGGGCCAGCAGCCGGATTCGGCCCTGCATTTCTACGGCACCGCCGCCCGGCTGGATCCCGAAAACCTGAGCATCCAGAAGCATATCTTCAACCTGCTGCTGTCGGTAAACCAGTACCCGTGGGCGGCCCGCCAGGCCATGATCATTCTGGAAAGGGAGCCGGGGAACGCCGGTCTTCGTTTGCAGCTGGCCCGGCTGTTCTACCACCAGCAGGCCTTCCAGCCTGCCCAGGAGCAATTTCTGGCTGTCCTGGAGAGCGACAGCAATAACACCGAGGCTCTTTACACCGTGGCCCGGATAAGCTTTCAGCAGAAGGATTACCCCCGGGCGCTGCAGTATTTTCGGAGGACCACCGGCTTGCTGCCCAAAATGGCCGAAGGCTGGGTCTCTTTGGGCAATTGCTTCTTGGCCCTGGACCAGCCGGATTCCGCGGCAGCTGCATTTGAGAAGGCCCGGCGTTTGGGAGTAAAACAGGATATTGACCGTTTGATCGGCGCCGGATATTCCCTGTCCGAAAAGTACCGGGAGGCCATACCATTCTTTCAGAATCAGTACCGAAAGAAACCCAAGGATCCCGATCTGATGTTCGGTCTGGCGGTGGCCTACGAGCGCAGCGGGGACTTTGATAACGCGGTAACAATGTTCAAAAAACTGCTCGAGCTAGATCCAAAGAGTGCTATCGTGCTGAACTATCTGGGCTATATGTATGCCGACAAGGGCGTCAACCTGGAGGAAGCCAAAGATCTGGTAGCCAGGGCCCTGGAGGCCGAGCCGGATAATGCCTTTTATATTGACAGCATGGGCTGGGTGTTTTATAAAACAGGCCGATTTGAAGAAGCCCGCCAGAGCCTGGAGAAAGCGGTCAGCCTTTTGCCAACGGACGCCACTTTAAGGGATCACCTGGGCGATGTTTACCTATCTCTCAATTTAAAACAGCAGGCCGTCGAGCAGTGGCAAAAGTCACTGGAACTCGATCCCGGCAAGGAAATGATACAGGAAAAGATAGATGCGGCAAGATAAAAACAGATCAAGTTCTAATCATCGGATCATAACTCTGGCGGTCCTCTGTTTCATGATGGTCGGGTGCGCCCATGTCAAACGGGCTGAAAAAGGAGACCTGGAAGATCTTTGGAACAAAGCCTGGTCGTCATTCAAGACGGATGACCAGCCTTTCTCGGCCCAGGGAAAGATAACCTACGATTCGCCCAAGCTGACCCAGTCCCTGAACTTCGTCTGGCGCCAGGATGGCAGCCGGCATATCCGGATAGATATCTCCGGATTTTTTGGCATCAGCCTGGCCTCGGCCTGCATATCAGACGATAAGGCCTGGCTGAATGTTCCCCTGAAGTCCCTGTACGTCAGTGGCTCCATATCGGACGTCGATTCGATGGCCGAAAAAGCGGCCGGGATCGGCATCGAAGGACTTTTGGAGGTCTTGCAGGGCCGCCCGCCGCTGGAGGCCGGCCGATATTCCATAGCCCAGGATGCGGAGAAATTCTATCTATTTGTCTTTACCAAAAAGGACACCACCGTAACCTACCGGCTGGATCGGCATAATGCCAGGATCGTCGGCTATCAATTGGATATCACGGGAAAGCCGGAATACAGCATCGGCTATAACGACTGGAAGCCCTTCAACAACAGCTTCCGGCCGCAGGCGGTGGAAATATTTTCTTACCGGGACCAGACCGGGCTTACTGTTAAATTCTCCTCCGTGAGCCCAGAGCGGTCATTTGCCAAAGACGTTTGGGAACAGCCGGCGCCCCGAAGGGGTTTTGGCGATGAGTGAGGAGGCAAATAAACACGGCTGGAAAACGGTCGGGACCAAACAGGCCTATCAAAACCCGTGGATAGCGGTCCGCGAGGACCGGATAATCTATCCCAACGGGCAGCCCGGCATCTACGGGGTGGTGGAGAAGGGGCCGGGAGTGGCGGTCATCGCCCTGGACAACCAAAAGAACCTCTGCCTGGTAAGGCAATACCGTTATCCCCTGGACGATGTCTTCCTGGAACTGCCGGCCGGGGCCATCCATCAGGGCGAGACCGAGATCGAGTCCGTCAGAAGGGAATTATTCGAGGAGACGGGCATCCGGGCCGGGCGTTTAGAGAGGCTGGGAAATTTCTATACCGCCCTGGGCCACGAGACGGCCGAGATCATCGCCTATCTGGCCGATCAACTGGAACCGGACCGGCACTCGCTGGCCAACCAGCAGCATGACGAGTCCATACTGGAGATAGTACGGCTGCCCGTTGGCCGGGTAAAACAGATGATGGCCCGGGACGAGATAAAATGCGGGATCTCTTTGGCGGCGTTAAGCCTGCTGTTCGTTAAATATCCGGGGCTGTGATCGTGCCCGCCGGAGCCATCATATTCTACAGCGATCAGGTGATGCCGGAGAACGAAAGGCTGGACAGGCGGTTCCTTGAGCTGATCAACAAAGACCGGCCGAAGCTGGCTTACATCCCTTCGGCTTCGGACGGCACCCGGAGATATTATCGCGAGAAGTGCCAGTATTATAAAAGGTACGGCATAGAGGATCTTTTATATTTCGACCTGAACAGGGAATACGATCCGGCTAAGACCGAAGAACTGCTGGCCTGTGATGCCATTCATCTATCCGGCGGTGATCCGTTCCAGTTTTTGGGATCTATCAGAAAACGAAAATTTGGGCCGGTGCTGAAAGAATATCTGAATAAAGGCGGCATACTGCTGGGCATCAGCGCCGGGGCCATAGTGCTGACCCCCAGCATCAACATCTCGCATGTCTTTTATAGATCCCGGACCGACCAGCATCAGGCGGTGAGCCTGGTGGATTTTCACTTTTTGCCGCACTGGAACTTGCGGCAAGACCAAGTGGATGCCGTTAAAAAGTTCTCCATAGATAACCAAGCCATGGTCTATGCCTGCCAGGACGGGGACGGGATGGTGGTCCACGACGGCAATATAGAATTGGTGGGAAATGTGGTGAGGATAGAGAAGGGAAAGGCTTTTGTAAATAATGAATGATTCTGAGATCAAACAATATTGGGAAGAAAATGCCGAGGCTTGGACGGCTCTTTCCCGGGCCGGGTATGACGTATACCGTGATCATGTTAACGCTCCAGCTTTCTTGAAGATGTTGCCCTTGGTCAAAGGCCAGAAGGGGATGGATATCGGATGTGGTGAAGGACATAACACAAGGCTAGTGGCCCAGCAGGGTGCAATCTTAACAGGAATAGATATATCGGAAGCTTTTATAAAGCAAGCTATAAGCAAGGAGACGGAGCACCCTTTGGGAATAAAGTACCAGGTTTCCTCGGGACAGAAAATGGATTTCACTGAAGGAAGCTTCGATTTCTGCATGGCCACAATGAGTTTAATGGACATGGCTGATCCGATAAAGGCCATAGGTGAAGCATATCGGGTTCTTAAACCAGGCGGGTTTTTCCAATTTTCGATATCGCATCCCTGTTTTGCCACCCCGAAATGGAAATGGCTAAGGGACGAGTCCGGCCGGAAATCAGCTTTAGCCTGCGGTGATTATTTCCTTCAACCCAAGGATAGTATCGAAAAATGGATATTTGGAGCGGCTCCGGATGAAGAAAAGAAAAAATACCCACTTTTCAAGACCCCTCGTTTTACATTGATCTTGAGCAATTGGATCAACTTCTTGATAAAGGCCGGATTTACAATAGAAGAACTTTGCGAACCGTATCCCGATGAAGAAACCGCCAATAAGTGTCCGGATGTGGCCGATGCCTCCATTGTGGCATATTTTTTAATCATACGTTGCAGGAAACCATGAATTGTATAATCATCTATTCCACCTTTCCTTCCCGGGAGCTGGCCGAAAGAACGGCCCGCACCCTGCTGGAGGAACAATTAGTGGCCGGGGCCAATATGGTTCAGGCCGAATCCCTGTTCCGCTGGCAGGGGAAGATCGAGCAGCGGGCCGAATGGGCGGTGTTCTTTCAGGCCGAGCGGAATTTTTACAAACGGATAGAATCACGCATCAAACAACTGCATTCCGACCAGACCCCCCAGATCGTGATGTGGAAGATGAAGGACGGATACGTTCCGTTTCTCAACTGGGTGATCGACCAGACCAGCCGCCCGGTGCTGAAAAGGGAGCGGAGGGATAAGGGCAAAGAGTTCCGGAAGAAGAAGTCCGAGCTGTTGAAGGGAAGAAAAAAAGATGGAACGGCAAGCTGAACCTGCCATTTTCAGCGAAGAGCAGCGGTTTGGCCAAGTCTGGCTGTGGATCATCATACTCGGAATGGATGTTTTTTTCTTCACATTGTTTTTTGCGCAGTTTTTAGGTCCGGTACGGCCTCAAACCAGCGGACCTGCCGACTGGTTCGGTTTGATCCTGGTCTCCCTGCTGTGCCTTGGCATAACCGGGCTATTTGTTTACCTAAAGTTGATCACCCGGGTCACCAGCCAGGGCCTCTCCATCCAATTCTTGCCACTCCATAGGAAACCTGCAGTAATATCATTTTCGGATATCAGTGAATGTTCAATTCGCACCTACCGGCCGATAATGGAATACGGCGGGTGGGGGATCAAGCGGGGGATCGGAGGGCTGGCCTACAATGTTTCAGGAAACCAGGGGTTGCAATTGGTTCTTACCGATGGCAGAAAAATATTGATCGGGACCCAGAAGCCGGAACAATTTATTAACGCAATGAGCTCAGCCGGGAAAATCAAAAGGATACAAGATGGAGTGTAATAAGATAAATAACCTAAAAAGCTGCAACTGCAGCTACCAGCCGTGCTCCCGCAAGGGGGTCTGCTGCGAATGTATAGCCTATCACCGGGCCATGGACCAGCTGCCGGCCTGTTATTTCTCGGAAAAAATTGAAAGAAGCTGCGACCGATCAATAGAAGCCTTCATCAAGGATCAGAAACGTTGAGAATAGACCAAAGCTGGTATGTCAAGCCGCCGGGTATAGCCGAGCATACCTCCTGTGGCGGGGTGGTGGTCAGAAAGGTTGGAGATCGGATCCTGGTGGCGCTGGTCACCGAGCCGGGATTTAAGGAATACATCCTTCCCAAGGGCCATGTTGAATCCGGGGAGAATCTGGAGCAGGCCGCCCGGCGGGAGATAGCCGAAGAAGCGGGCTTCACGGAGTTAAAGCTGGTTAAAAGCCTGGGATCGATCGGACGCTTGGATTTCCGGAAACGCTCCTGGGGCACCATGCACTACTTTCTATTCACCACCAGTCAGGAGGAGACCAGCCCCAGCGATCCGGAACACCAGTACATCGTGAAATGGTTTCCGATAGATGCCCTGCCCGAAATGTTCTGGCCGGAGCAGGGAGCGCTGATAGAAGATAATACCGATATGATCAGAAAGATTTTTGAATAATATGCTGGGTACAGTCGTCAACACCGGAGCCATAATTGCAGGAAGCGTCCTGGGGCTCTTGCTGCATCGGAAACTATCGGCCCGATATTCCGAGATAGTAATGAAAGCCATCGGCCTGTTCACCATCGTCATCGGGCTGGATCTGGCCTTTAAGAGCAACCGGATGCTGCCGGTACTTATATCACTGGTTTTGGGAGGACTGCTAGGCGAATTATTGAAGCTGGACGAAAAACTGGAATCGTTGGGTCGAAAACTCAGGGAAAGATATTCCCGGGATGCCGGTTCGTCTTTCGTGCCGGGATTTGTGGCCAGCGCGCTGCTGTTCTGCGTCGGACCCCTGGCCATAGTGGGCAGCCTGGAGAGCGGACTTAGGGCGGACCATACCGTGCTATTCACCAAATCGCTGATGGATGGCATTGCTTCGGTTGCTCTGGCCTCGGCCATGGGCCTGGGTGTGATATTCTCGGCCGGGACGGTCCTGGTATATCAGGGATTGCTGACAGTGACAGCCATAATATTCAAGGGACTGTTGCCAATGCCCTATGTCAACCTGATGTCGGCGGTGGGTGGGATACTGCTGCTGGGGGTGGCCCTCAACCTGATACTTGACATAAAATTGAAAGTGGCCAACCTGCTTCCGGCCATTTTTATTTCGCCGTTGGTCTTGAAGATCGCTTTGATGATAGTCACGATAAAATAACCATGGAAAAAGACAGCAGGATAAATACCGAAAATCTCCGCGCCATCGCCCTGGATGAGGGGATGGCCGTCTTCGGCGTGGCCGAGCTTGACCCCATCAGACAAACATTTCACCCCGATATCGTCCGGGCCGCCGAAGGGCTAAAATACGGAATATCAATAGGCTTCCGTCTTTCCGATCCCACCCTAGACGATATTGCCGACCGGCCCACCCTGTTGTATAAGCACCACTACAAGGTGGCCAACTATACGTTGGACAGGGCCGGGGCCAGGCTGGAAGCCTGCATCCAATCCAACGGTTATAAAGCCCTGCCCATTCCGGCCTCGCAGACCATAGACTGGGAGAAGCACCTGGGCCACCTGTCCCACAAGGCCGTGGCGGTTCAGGCCGGCTTGGGATGGATAGGAAAGTCGGCCCTGTTCATCCATTCCGAACACCGGGCCCGGCTTCGGCTGGTAACCGTTCTGACCGACATGCCGCTGGAGGCGGGAAGCCCCGTCAAAAGATCCTGCGGCAGTTGCCAGCTTTGCATCAAGGCCTGCCCGGCCGGGGCCATATCGGACCAGGGCTACGACAAGCCCAAGTGCATCGCCCAGCTGAGGGAGTTCTCGCACCTGCCGGGCATCGGGCAGTATATCTGCGGAGTGTGCGTCAAGGTATGCCGGGGATAGAACTTTTCCCACGAAATACACGAAAAGGGATAAAAATAAATGGATATAAACAGCGATGAATTCAAGGACCGATCAGGCGGATTAAAAGCCTTCGGGGTGGTGCTGATAATTTTAGGGGCCTTTAACCTGCTGATGATCCCGTTGGCTGTGCTGGGCAGTGTAATGGGCCGGTCCGCCGGCGCCGGGCAGTCGGCCGGATATTGGGCCTTCTCTCTGGCCGTCAATCTGCTGACCTACCTGTTCCTGGGAGGGACCTTTCTGTGGACCGGGATCGATTCCATCCGGCTTAAACGCTGGGTGCGGCCGGTGCTTCTCTCCATCGGCTGGGTGTGGTTGCTGCTGGGCTTGATGGTCACGGCCCTGATATTTTTCCTATTGCCCAGGATGATGGGATATTTCATGCCGCCTGATGTGTCGGCCCCATCAAGCATCATCAATATCGTGATCGCGGTATCCGGAACAGTGTCATTTATTTTCATGGTCCTGCTGCCCGGGCTGTTGGTATGGTTCTATTCCCAAAATGCAGTAAAGCGGACCATAGAGGCAAAGGATCCCGGTCCGGCCTGGACCGATGCCTGTCCTCCCCCGGTGCTGGCAATAAGCCTGTTCTATGGGGTAAGCGCTGTATTGACGCTACCTGCTTCATTTATGGGTGTTACCTATGCCTTTGGTCACTTGATTACCGGGGTGCCTGCAATTCTTATTATGTTAGCTGCTGCAGTTATAGCAGGTTATATATGTTACGGTTTTTATAAACTAGATATTCGAGCTTGGTGGGTATCGATTGCGACAACGTTGTTTTGGTCTGCCGCCTTCCTCTTTACTCTTTCAGAGGAAGATATGGTTCGAATGTTTTCATTTACCGGCAATGATCAAAACATTAAATTTGGTCAAAGTTGGATGCAATTTGTCTGGAACTATCAGATCCCGGTTATGATAATTTCTGCTATAACCTTTATTGCGTATCTTCTATATATCAAAAAATATTTCAAGCGGACCTGAATTGCTATGGCAATAGTCAGGAGCGTTAAGCCGGTCAAGTTCTTCCTGGGCCTGATCTACTCCCAGGAGGTGAGCCTGTGGGATCTGGAGCGGGAACTGCAGAAACGCTTCGGCACCATCGACCGCAAAAGCCCGGTGCTGGATTTCAGCGGCTCCACCGATTATTATTCCCCGGAGATGGGCCCAAAACTTTTCCGGGCCTGGTGGAGCCTGCACCAGCTGGGAGATCCCGGAAAACTGCCGGAGCTTAAGCTGCTATCGAACCAACTGGAGGATGAATACCTTAAGGCCAGTGAAGGCACCGGCCGGATAGTCAACATCGATCCCGGATATGTAAACGAGGCCCGGGTGATACTGGCCTCCTGCAAGGATTTTTCCCACCGGGTCTACCTGGGCCAGGGAATATACGGGGATGTCACCCTCATCTACCGGGGCGACGGATTCAAGCCGCTGGAATGGACCTACCCCGACTACCAATGCCCCGAGGCTTTTAGATATTTCCAAGCATTGAAGGACGATTACCGAAAACAGATCAAGGAGGCGAAATGACCGAGGAGAAAAGCAAGGTGATTTTAGAATGGACCGTCTTCCCGCTGGCGGAATCAAAAACCAAGGCCCTGATAGCCATTTTGACCCCGCCGCTGGCGATGCTGGTCATCTATCTTTTGATGCAGTCCTGGCTGTGGGCCGGGCTGGGTTTTTTGCTGCTGTTCTCCTCGGAGTTCCCGTTCTTTCTTAAATCCCGGTATACCTTCGACCAGCAGGGGGTAAGCATGAAGCGTGGCGGGGTGACCATCACCCGCAAGTGGGAGCAGATCAACAGTTATTATCCCGACAAGAACGGGGTGCTGCTGTCGCCCTTTGCCAAACAGACCTGGCTGGAGAATTTCCGGGGCATCTATCTTCAATACGGAAAACACCGGGACCAGATAATGGCGGTGCTTAGGGACAAGGTGAAAGTGGCGAAAATAGCCCAAAAAGAAACCATCAAAAATGATTCGGAGCCAAAATGAAAAAGATCCATTCATTCACAGCCGTCCTGCTCCTTGTCTTTGCCGGCGTTTGCCAGGCATGGCAGCAGAGGGTGGAATATAATATCGAAGCCCGGCTGGATACGGCAGAGCACAGGATATATGCCACCCAGCACCTGCGGTATTTCAACAATTCGCCGGATACTTTGACCGCTGTTTGGTTCCACCTGTATCCCAATGCCTACCGGGACAACTCCTCCTTCTTCGCCCGGGAGGCCGAGCAGCAGCAGGATTACCGGTCCCGGCACTCCTCCCCGGAGGATAAGGGATGGATCAAGATAAATTCCCTGCTGGTGTCCGACAGCACCGCAGTATTCAAATACGGCCCAGAATATGGTGTCCCATTTATCCGGGGCGGCCGAGCGGATGAAATGGCGATATTCGGTGATTACGGAGGCACCCACCCGGCTGTTAATAAAAAATTCAAAGAACCAAAATATAAGCTGGATTCCACCTCGGCCAGCCTGGAACTGCCAATTCCCTTGGCTCCCGGTGATTCAGTAGATTTCTATTTCGATTTTACTGTCAAGGTGCCGAAATTCTTCTCCCGGATGGGGCATGAGGGAACTCATTACGAGATCTCCCAATGGTATCCCAAGATCGCCGTTTATGATGCCAAGGGCTGGCACGCCGACGGCTACCACTACATCGGGGAATTCTACGGGGATTACGGATCTTTCCAAGTCGGTTTGGAGACCCCGAAAGACCTCAAAATAGGCGCCACCGGATCGCAGGTGCTTGAATACGACGACCAGGGACAGCCGTTAGACGATATAGCGGGATATCACCTGTTCGCCGCCGACAATGTCCATGATTTTGCCTGGTGCGCCGATCCGGAATACATCGAAACCACCGAGCAGCACGGGGATATCGGCATCACGGTTCTGGTCCGCCCTAAAGATAAAGAACGCTGGAAAAATGTGATGCAGTATGCCAAGGACGCCCTGGATCATTATGGAAGGTGGTACGGCCAATACCCCTACCCCGCCCTGACGGTCTGCGACGGCGACATGGCGGCCGGGGGCGGCATGGAGTATCCCAATCTGGTGATCGTTTCCACCGGCGAGGACCAATACACCCGGACCCTGGAGATGGTGGTGATGCACGAGATCGGCCACCAGTGGTTCTACGGCATCCTGGGCAACAACGAGATGGACCAGGCCTGGCTGGACGAGGGTATCAACTCCTTTTCGGAGCAGAGATATTTTGAGGAGAAATACGGGCCGGCCGGCAACTACCTGGCCAAGGAATCATTAAGAAAATTGCTGCCCGAGGCCAGCAACCGGAACGTGGGCCGGATGATTCCCTACCTTTATTCTGCCAATAGAATGGACCAGCCGGTCGATGCCAGGGCCTGCATCTCCGGGGAGATGGGGCAGTATGCCGCCAGCGCCTACATGAAGCCGGCGGCCATGATGTGGTGGCTAAAAGGATATCTGGGGAATTCTACTTTCGACCGGGTGATGCAGGGTTATTACCGCGACAACCAGTTCCGACATGTCGGTACTGAAAAATTCTATGAAGCAGTGGAAAAATATTCACAAAAAGACGTCAAGCCATATTTTGCCCCCTGGTTAAAAACCACCGGAATGAGCGATTACTCGGTGGCTTCGGTGCGTCAGATAAAGGAACAAAGAAATACCTACAGTATCACCCTGGCCAGAAAGGGGAATCTGGCCATCCCGGCGGCATTTTCAGCCGAGGATGCCATCAATAAAAAATACGACGTTTTATGGAGCGGCAGGGGAAGGGATACAACCTTTCTTCTGCAGACCGACGGAAAGCTGGTCTCCGCAGTGATCGATCCCGACAATGTTTTACTGGAGACCAATCGCTGGAATAACTGCCGGCCCCGCAGATACAGGGTAACCCTGGGTCCCCGCCTGCCGTCCTTCGAATCGTACAACATGTTCTGGCTGCCGGTTCCCTGGTACGATAATGTCAACGGTTTTAGGTTGGGAACCATGCTGCACGGGGCCTACCTGGCCGACGGCGATCCCATGGTGGGACATCATCAGTGGACCTTCTCGCCCTTCTACGGCTTCAAGTCCAAAGAGATCAGCTTCAGCTTCGATTACCAGACCCCGGTGGGCTTGCGCCCCCGACCGCCCCGGGCATATCTTACCGCCGGCTCGGCCTTCGACATCAACTACGCCGGGATCGGGCTCAAACGGACCTGGGGGCCGCGGCTGATGCTGGATCCCACCGAGAGCTTCGACCTGAAGCTGGATTATACCCGCTACAAGGATTACCGCTTCTGGGACCCCCGGGATGTCGATACCGCAGCGGTGGTCAGCCTGATGGCCCAGCGGGGTTATGGCCTGACCCGGCATTGGGGCCGGTCATCGTTCCTCAGCCGGATAACGATAGGATACATACAGCGGCCGGAATCGGATATCAATAATTATCTCAAATTCGAACTGGAGGAGAAGCTCAACGTCAGGATCAATAAACATATCAACCCCAGATTCCGGCTGACTGTCGGTTACATCCAGGGGCCGGCCCCGGCTCAGGAGCAGTTCTTTCTGGCCGGGAGTTTCAAGACCACCGGCCTGGACAACATGCTGGCCTCCGGAAAGGACTGGTTCTCCACCCAGGAGCATTACCACGTGGACGGCGGGGCCAATCTGCCGGGATATTACGGCACCCATATCCGGGGCCGGAATATGTGGGCGGTCAACCTGACCCTGCCGGTTATGAAAAGCCCGCTGTCACTTTTCGCCGGGGCCGGGCAGGTGTCCAACGATTGGTTGGAGTTCACCGCCGGAAGCATCCGGGCCGATGCCGGGCTGTCATTGGCCCTGGGGCCCATGCGGCTGATGTTCCCGCTGTGGATAAATAAACCCGAAGAGGGCAAGAAACAGTTCGATTGGCGGTGGACCATCGGCTTCGGCGGCAGCGGGGAAGGGATGGGGATAAAGTTTTAAATATTCGGTCTCCTCGATACTAGCCTTTGGCTAACTCGGTAACCGAAAAATACGATTGTCCGATTTTGGTCATTAAGCACAGATTGAGTTATGTCTATGATGGGTTACATGTACATACTTAAGTGCAATGATGGCACCTATTATACCGGCAGTACAGTGAACCTCAAAAAAAGACTGAACGAACACCAAAGTGGTGTGGGGGCGAACTACACAAAAAAACGGTTGCCGGTTGATTTGGTTTATTATGAAGAATATCCCAGAATAGATCAGGCATTCTATCGGGAAAAGCAGATACAAAACTGGAGTCGAAAAAAGAAAAAATCATTAATAATGGGCGAGTTTTCAGAGTTACCAAAGCTGGCCAAGAAAATTTTTAGAAAAAGCTAATAAAAAACCGCCAGGGTTAATATTTGTTATTTTTTCAGCGCACTTAATATTGTTAAGCCTGGTCGTCGAGTGCCGGACAGAATCAGGCGCTATAAAGCACCTCCACTCTGAACCGGCGTATCGAGACGACAGGAAGGTAATGCATTATTTTATCAGGCAATAAAAAGGCATGAAATATCTGACCCTGGCCCTGGTCCAGATGCGTTGCCAGAAGGCGGCCATAGAAGACAATATAAAAGAGATGCGCCGATATCTTGACCAGGCCAAAGGTGCCAAGGCCGACATCGTCTGCTTTCCCGAGATGAACATCACCGGATATATCGACCCCCGGCAGCATCCGGAGGCGGTCATCTCCCGGGACCATCCCGCCATCAAAGAAATCAACGGGTTAAGCCGGGAATACCATACTACCATCATCGCCGGGTTCGTGGAGCAAAATAACGCAGACAAACCATTCATCACCCAATTTGTTGCGGAAGGCGGATCGATCAAGGGATACTACCGCAAGAAGACCGTCAAGGAGGATGAGATAAAACGGTTCAGTCCGGGAGAGGAACAGCCGATATTTGCCATTAAAGGCCTGACCTACGGTTTGTCAATCTGTGCCGATCTCGATGATGGAAACATTTTTAAAGAGCTGGCCCGCCAGGGGGCCAAAATGGTCATAGAGTGCGCCGCCCCAGGCCTTTACGGAGACCAGAAAACCAGGAACTGGCAGGAGGGTTACGATTGGTGGAGGGGAGAATGCTTCGGCAAGCTGGGCAAATATGCCGCCGACAACGGCATCCATATTGCGGTGGCCACCCAGGCCGGCCGGACGACGGACGAGGATTTCCCGGGAGGGGGCTATTTGTTTTCCCCTGATGGCAGGTGCTTGGCTCAGTCGGCCGGCTGGAAAGAGGGGATGCTGACGGCAAAAATCCCATCAGGATGATGTTTTATTTCTGAATATAAAAGCCCCGCCGTTGGCGGGGCTTTTTGTTTGTATCGCGTTTATAATTTGCGTTCGATGAAGTACTGGGCCTTCAGCTTCTTCATCCAGGCTTCGTAGAGCTCCTGCATCTTTTTGGATTTCAAATACTCCACCAACTGGTCCTTCACCGATTCCAGGGTGGGGGTCTTGGCCGGGTAGCGCTTTTCCAGCTTGACGATATGGAAACCGGTGGGGGTCTCGATCACATCGCTGACCTCGCCCTCCTTCAGGATGGCCAGCTCGTCCTTGATCTCGGCCGGAAAGCCCTCCACCGGAATGCCCATCAGTTTGCCGTCGGTGTTCTTGGCCTCGGGATCGTCGGAGTAGGTCTTGGCCAGCTTGTTGAAATTTTCCTTGCCCACGATCACCCTCTCGTGCAGGGCGGTGACGGTCCTTTTGGCCCGGGCAATATCGGCCGTCGAGGGGGCCACCATGATCAGGATGTGGGCGGCGTGAACCTGGTCGCCCTTCTTCTCCAGCAGTTTGATGATGTGAAATCCGAACTGGGTGACGATCACGCCGGACACCTGCCCCGGCTTGAGGGCGAAGGCCGCCTGCTCGAACTCCGGCACCATCTGGTTGCGCCCGAACCAGCCCAGATCGCCGCCCTTGACGGCGGAACCTTCATCGTCCGAATATTTTTTGGCCACCTCGGCGAATGGTTTTTTCAGCTTGAGCTGGTTCAACACCTGTTGGACCTTGGCCTGGGCATCGGTCTTGGATTTCTGGCCCGGCTTGGGAGTTATCAATATATGCGACAGATCGACCTTCTCCGGCTCGCCGGGGATGGAATCCTTGTGGCTGGCAAAGAAAGCCTCCAGCTCCTTGGTGGTCGGCGGGGTGACCTGGGAGCGAAGGTTCCGGTCGATCAATCGCTGAACGATCAGCATGTTCTTGACGTCGCTGCGGTGTTTGGCCTTGAGCTGGGCCACCGTGGTGCCCTCGATCTTGAGCTGGGCGCTGAACTGTTCCTCGGTGGGGAACTGGGACCTCATCTCGGCGATCCGCTGGTCCAGTATCTCGTCTATCTCGGTGTCTTTTACAAAAATGGATTCCTTTTTGGCCTGGGCCAGCATCACGTAGTTCTCTATCTTCTGCTCCAGGGCCATCTTTTGCAGTGAATCCAGCGGGGTGGGATCCTGGGGAACCTGCATCCGGTAAAGCTGGACCTGGCGGTCCACCTCGCTCTTGAGGATCGGCTGGTCGCCCACCCTCCCGATGACGGCATCCAGGGTGTCGCCGGCCCGGGCAATGCCGCCCAACAACAGCAATAGAGCCAGCAGGGTCTTGGAAATCTTCATTATTACCTCTCGTAAATATTAGGCGTGATTTGATCTGGGGATCATTTTATCAATTCCGGATGGCTCTCCACCTTGGAGGCCAGCCTCAGGCTGTCGCTGATATTGTCGAACCGTGTCTTCTGGCGGAGCATGGTCAGCCCGTAGACCAGATCCTCCCGGATGTCCTCGAACTTGACACTCTGGGAGGGGCGGCGGTCGGTGACCTTCATGATATGGTAGCCGTCCGACAGCTTGATGGGTTCTGATATTCCGCCCTTCTTTAGAGAGAAGACCTTTTCCTCGAAATCGATCGGGATCTGGCCGCTGCCGCGCCGCAGGTATATCCCCAGGTCTCCGCCCTTGTCCTTGGTGGTGGGATCCAGTGATTTTTCCCGGGCCAGCTTGGCAAAATCCTCGCCATTGTCCAGGGAGGCCTTGACCATCTGGGCCTGGTCTTCCGTGGCGGTGAGGATCTGGCTGAGTTTTACCTCCGCCTGGTACTCCTCCTGGTGGGCCTCGAAATATTCCTTGGCCTCGGTGTCGCTGACCTTCAGCTTCTCCACGATCTCCTTCTGGATGAACTGATTGGCTAGGATCTCCTTCTGCAGGTCGCGGATCTGCTTAGCTATCTTGGGCTCCTTGTCCAGCCCCTTCTTCTGGGCTTCCTGGTAGAACAGCTCGGTGTTCACCCAGCGGCGGACGAACTCCTCCTTCTGGGCCGGAGTGACGTTGGTCATCCCCTCGGGCAGGATATCATTGAAATCCTGCTGAACCAGCACCGCCTGGTTGACCCGGGCAATGGCCGGCTGATCGGATGATTTCTTCCCGCAGCCGAATACGGCCAGCCCCAGGACGGCCAGGGATATCAGGATTCTCTTCATGCTATTTCTCCTCCACGGCGGTTGAAGCCTCGGCCTTGGCCAGAAGGGCCTGGTCGATCTCGACCGGATATTTGGCCTTGAGGGAGGTCAGCAGGTCGCCCAGTATGGCCTCCTCCTGGGACTGCCGCAGCTTGAACTCTATCTCCCGCTGGGACTCCTCGAAGGTCCGCTGTTTGGCCGGGGTCTTCTCGGTGACCTTGATGACGGCGAAATTATTGCGATAGGCAAAGGGGCGGCTGGGCTGGTTGAGGGCCAGGCCGAAGGCCATCCGGGAAAGCTCCGGAAGTTCGGCGTCGTTGCTCTCCACCCACCGCAGGGCTCCGCCGGAGGCCTTGGAGGGATCCACCGAACGCTCCCTGGCCAGCTGGGAGAAATCGGCCCCCTTGGACAGCAGGCTGTAGATCTCCTGGGCCTGGGCCATCTCCGGCACGGCGATGATGTAAACCAGGGCCTTGGCCGGCTGGTAGAACTCCTTTTTATTTTTCTGATAATACTGCTTGGCCTGATCGGGGCCCAGCAGCACCTTGCCGGAGACGTCCTCCCGATAGTAAGCCTCGGCCAGCATATTGTCCCTGGTCCGGCTGAGCTGGTCTTTGACCTTGGGGTTCTGCTCGATGCCCTTGGATTTGGCCCGGGCCAGCAGCAGGTCGCTGACGATCAGCCCCTCCACCTGTTCCTTCAGGCGGTCGGCCTGGTTCAGGTCCAGGGCCCCGCGCATATAGCGGTTCACGTTATCATACAGGGTCTGCACCGTCCAGGAGCCGCCGTTGTAGGTGATGACGGTCTTCTTGAGTTCCTCGGGGGAGGCCTGGGGCAGGGCCGGCAGGGGCTGGCCGGGGGCCTGCTTGGCGGCCAGGGCCTGGATGATATCGCCCTTGATCTTTATATTGGCGCCATCCCGAAGCTTGGTGATGTATTTATTGGCCAGCTCCCTGGGCCGGGTGGAGGAGATCTGCTGTTTGATGCGGTCCTTCATTTCTTCGAAAGGCTGAAGCGGCACCTCCCGCAGGGAATCCAGCCGGATGATGTGGAAGCCGAAGGCGGTCTTTATGGGCTTGCTGGTCTGGCCCGGCTTCATGGAAAAGGCCGCCGCCTGAAATTCCTCGACCATCTTGCCCCAGCCGAACCATCCCAGGTCGCCGCCACGCTGAGCGGAGCCTCGGTCGACCGATTTGCTGCCGGCCAGCTGGGCGAAATCTCCGCCGCCTTTAAGGGCCTGGGCGACCTCTTTGGCCTCCTCTTCGGTCTTCACCAGGATATGGCTGGCCTTGGCTTCCTTGCCCAGCCGTTCATAAAATTTCTTGACATCCGAATCGGAGGGCTGGGCCCTTTTGAGGATCTCGTCCCTGTAAAGCTCCTGCAGCAGGATGTTCTTCTTGAGCTCTTCCAGGTCCTGGACCAGTTTGGGATCCTTGTCCATTCCCCGGGCCACCGCCTCATTGACCATCAATTTCTGGTCCACCATCCGGTTAAGCAGTTCCTGCTTGCCGGCCAAAACAGCGGCCGAATCGCCGGGGATCATAGGCGGCTTGTAGGCATCCTGGAACTCGCCCAGGGTTATTTTGCTGCCGCCGACACTGGCGATGGTCTTATTGCGGCTGCTGCACGAGGTTAGCGCTATGGTCAAGCTTAAGATCAGGGCGGTAGAAAGCCATCGTTTCATTTTTCTTAAACTCCTTAACAATTAGATTGGATTATAAACGGTTATTAAATGCAAAACATCAGTTTATCATAGTTAAGCGCTGTTTGCAATATGAATTTTTAAAATATTACGACTCCGTGACGGCCGCAGAAATCTATTGAGAAACCGGGGCCGATTCTGTTATAATAAAAGCCCGTCAACTGTTAAACTTAATAAATGAGGTGACCTTTGCGCTGGAGTAAAGCTTTCATACCCACCATCAAGGAGGACCAGGCCGAGGCCGAGATGCAGAGCCATCAGCTGATGCTGAGATCCGGAATGATCCGCCAACTGACCGCCGGGGTCTACGAATATCTGCCCCTGGGGTGGCGGGTGTTCCTGAAGGTGATGCAGATAGTCCGGGAGGAGATGAACCGGGCCGGGGCCCAGGAGCTTTTTCTGCCGGCCCTGGCGCCGGCCGAGATCTGGCAGGAGAGCGGGCGGTGGGAGGATTTCGGGGACGAGATGTTCCGGGTCAAGGACCGTAAAAAAAGGGACTATGCCCTGTGCCCCACCCACGAGGAGATCATCACCGACCTGGCCCGGGCCAAGCTTCGTTCCTACCGGGACCTGCCCCAGAACTGGTACCAGATGCAGGTCAAGTTCCGCGACGAGCCCCGGCCCCGCTCCGGGGTGCTCCGGGTGCGGCACTTCATAATGAAGGACGCCTACAGCATGGACCGGGACCAGGCCGGGCTGGACATCTCCTACCAGGCCATGTACGACGCCTACCACCGTATATTCTCCCGCTGCGGCATCAAATTCTTCGTGGTGGGGGCCTCCTCGGGGCTGATGGGGGGCAGCGGCTCCCAGGAGTTCATGGTGGCCTCGCCCTCCGGCGAGGATTCCTGCGCGGTCTGCCCGGCCTGCGGATACGCCGCCAACCTGGAAGTGGCCCAATCCCAGGTCGCCAGCCCGGCCTATCCCGCTGCGGCACTGGCCGAGGTGCCCACCCCGGAGAAGCGGACAGTGGAGGAGGTCTGCGGGTTCCTGAAAATTCCCGCCTCGCAGCTGGTCAAGAGCCTGCTATATATGGCGGACGGCCAGCCAGTGTTCGCCCTGGTCCGGGGCGACGATGAATTGAACGAGTCCAAGCTCCAGACGGCCCTGGGGTCTGGCAACTTCCGTCCGGCCACCCCGGAGGAGGTGCTTAAAACAACCCAGGCCAATGTGGGTTTCATCTCCCCGGTGGGGATCGACGGCATAAAAGTGCTGGCCGACCTGGCTCTGCAGGGCGCCCAGGGCATGGTCTCCGGCGCCAATAAGGACCACCATCACCTGAGCGGCATCGACCTGGCCCGCGACGTCAAGGTGGAGAGATATGCCGATCTCCGGATGGTCAGGGCCGAGGAGCCCTGCATAAAATGCGGCCAGCCGCTGATCGTCACCCAGGCCATCGAGCTGGGGCACGTCTTCAAGCTGGGCACCAAGTATTCCCAGGCATTAAAGGCCAATTTCGTGGACGAGGACGGCAGCGAAAAACCGCTGGTGATGGGCTCCTACGGCATCGGGATCGAGCGGGTGGCGGCCTGCATCATCGAGCAGAGCCACGACCAGTCGGGCATCATCTGGCCGCTGGCGGTGGCGCCCTATCAGGTGATCATCAGCCAGCTGGGCGGGCCGGGCACCGAATCGGCCAAGGTTTCGGAATCCCTGTATAATGAACTGCAGGACGCCCGGTTCGAGGTCCTGCTGGACGACCGCGAGGAGCGGCCGGGCTTCAAGTTCAAGGACGCCGACCTGACCGGAATTCCCATCCGCATCAACGTGGGCGAGAAGAGCCTGCGGGAGGGGCTGGTGGAGATCAAACAGCGCCGGGACGGGCAGGTGTTCAAAGTGCGCCCCGAGGAGGTGCGCCGCAAGATCCAGGAGCTGACCTCGGTGGAGATGTGGCCGCTGAAGCAGCAGTAGGTGTTCATTTAATTTATTCATATTCACCAATTTTTTTTGGTAAGTTGGATATTCCGACAGAGGGCGCTATAAAACATATTAGAAAAGGCTGGGACTATGCCCCGGCCTTTTTTCTTTCCTGCCGGGGTAATTGCATTTCCCGGCAACGCTGTGGTAATATATGTCCATGGAGTTTTCACCCCATCTCATCGAAGCAATAAAAAAGGCCCGGAGCTGTCTGGTCCTGACCGGGGCCGGGGTCTCGGCCGAGAGCGGCCTGCAGACCTTCCGGGGCATGCAGGGTTTATGGGATGATTTCGATCCCATGAAACTGGCCACCCCGGAGGCCTTCGCCTGCGAGCCGAAAAAGGTCTGGGAATGGTACCAGTGGCGCCGGGAGAAACTGCCGCTGGTCCAGCCCAACCCTGCTCATAAGGCCATCGCGGAGATGGAAAGATATTTCGACGATTTTCTGCTGGTCACCCAGAACATAGACGGCCTGCATCAACGGGCCGGCAGCACCAAGATGGTGGAGCTGCACGGAAATCTCAACCGCAACAAGTGCTCCCGCTGCGGCCTGATGATAGAGACCCTGCCGGCCTCCGACGAGATCCCGCCCCGCTGTCAGTGCGGCGGGCGCATTCGTCCGGACGTGGTCTGGTTCGGCGAGATGCTGCCGGAGGCGGTCCTCAGGCAAGCCTGGCGGGCGGCCGAGAATGCCGACCTGTTCCTTTCGATGGGCACCTCCTCGGTGGTCCAGCCGGCGGCCTCCCTGGGACTGGTGGCCAAAAATAACGGGGCGGTCTTGATCGAGGTGAACCTGGAGAAAACTGAACTGAGCGGCATTTTCGACCAGGTCTTTTTGGGGAAGGGCGGCCAGGTAATGCCTTCGATCCTGGAGGAGATCATAAAGGCCAAGGCCGGCGGGAACTGAATGATTGGCAATGGTTTTGCAACGCTCAAGGGCTGGCTGTCGGCCTAAGTATTGTATTGACAGGGCCGGCTTTTTGTAATAATATGAAGATAAGATTTTCAGGGCCCGGGTCCATCACTGATGACGGGGGTGGCCGATATGAATCGGAAAGTCTTGAAAAATTCTTGGAGCAGCGGCAGGCATCAGCGCCTGATCTTTACGATGTCCGGCCTGATGCTTTTTATGTTTGCTGGATGCGCCACCACCTCTTTTTGGCAAAAATGGGATCAAACGGAACAGAAAAGATATTTCGGCCTTACTTTCATCGAGGGCGATTCCATCCCGGCCAGGTACCGCAGCATCCCGGATCAGGAATCGCGGGACGCTTGGTATAAGCTGTATTGGGCGGTAAAAGATCCGGAGGGATGGTTGCTGCCCCAGCACCAGGCCAGGCTGGACAAGGCCTGGAACGAATACGGCGGCAAAATGTTCTTTCGGGATGACCGCAGCCGCATCCTGGTAAGGTACGGCCCGCCGGAAAGCCAGGCCGGCAACCAGCCCTTCAGGCATGCCCTGGGCTCGGAGCGGCTGGCCGGAGGGGAATACATAAAGGAAAGAACCTGGATGATCTGGGAATATCCCTCCCAGGGCCGCTATTACGATTTTCTGCTGAACCACAGCCGCTTTGAACTTATTGCCGCCACCTTCAGCGACAAGATGCATCCGGTGGCCTATTTTTCGGCCGACTCTGGCGGAAGGCGAACCGGGACATCCCCCAGGGCGGAGAGACCGCTGGATTGCGGTCATGGCCGGTTCAGGTCGGCCGACGGCAGCAAGGTCCGCTGGGAGATATATTGGCGGATCCCGGCGGCAGAGTACAAACAGCATGGTCAGGATAAAAGATATTCAGGTATATTCCAGCTGTATGGCAATGACAAATTGATCTCCAGCGACACGGTGGATTATGCCATTAAATATACCGGGGAGGAGCTGCTGCTGCCCCGGGCCTACGGCCAGAGAAATTTAGATCTGATACCAGGGCGGTACAAAATGAAAATAGAGTTGATCCCCCAGCCCGGCGACACGGTTTATACCGGCGAGATGGAGGCCGAGCTGGTGGGATACCGTTCCGGGGTCCGGGAGGCCAGCGATGTCGAGATGGCTGTTCTGCAGGACAGCAGCTATGTCTCCTCCGATTTCCGCAAAGGGAAATTCCGCAGAATAATGCCGGCGGTCTCGGAAAAAATTAACCGGGGCCAGCCCTTCTACGTTTATTACGAGATTTACAGCCTGAGCATCAATTCATCAGGCGAACATCAGGCGGCCGTGGGACACGGGATATTTTTAAGCGATACCACCGGGGTGCTTAAAGAATGCATCGTCGATACCAGGGACCTGTTCTACCAGGATAAAGGTGATCAGTTGGATGCCTGCCACAAGGTGCATCCCATGGGCCTGGAGCCGGGAGAATACATACTGGTGATCGACGTCAAGGACCTGATCTCGGGAAGGATCAGCAAGATAACCCATCCCTTCCAGATAACTGGCGCTCCCGGTGACCGGATCATGGCGGATAAAAAAAATACCACCCTGCCGGTGTATGCCCCTCCCAAATCTCCGCTGAGGTATTGATAAGATGAAATATCGCAGCCCCTTATATTTCATGGCCTTTGCCTTGGCATTGATGGGCGGATGCGCCACTCTGAATTATCAAAAAGTACCCAAACCGGAGCGTAAAAGATATTTTGAGCTGGCGGCCGTCTCCTCCCAAAAAGCGGCCGATGAATATGCCGCCCTGGCCGATTCAACCGACCGGGAGATGTTCTGGCGGAAATTCTGGAAGGAGAAGGACCCCACCCCCACCACCCAGGGCAATGAAAGATACGACGAACATTTGCGCCGGGTGGCCTACGCCGACACCTTCTTCCCCCAGCTCATCACCTTTTGGGACGACCGGGGGAGGACATATATCAGATACGGCGAGCCGGACTACCGGGAAGTGAATCCCATGGGGGATGCCTTGTACGGCCATGATCCCTTTGATGTTAGCATTGATGCAGACATTGAAAAAGGATCGCGCCGAAAGATTTCCGGCACCTACGGCTGGGAGAAGTGGACCTATAGCCAGCTGGCCCAGACCTTCTCCTTTCTCCAAAGGGACGTGGGATATTTTTTGGTCAGGGACCTGGATGCCGCCAAAAGCGGTATCGCTGCGGCCACCATAATGTCTATGCAGGCCATTGATGCCCCGATGCCGACCCTGTCCGATACCATGGCCTCCGATTTATACCGGCATGACTACGGACAGCCGCTGAATTTTCCCTTCGACCTAGCCAGGTTCGCCGCCCGGGGAAAAGCCGAGGTGTGGATAAGCTACAGCATCCCCCTGGGGAAGATAGATTATGATACGGCAGACGGCCGGGGTCTCTTGAACAGAAGCATCGTGATATTTGATGAAAAGATGGCGGAGGTCGGCTGGGAAGAAAGCGTGCTTGCCCCCCAAGGGCCGGGAGGCGCAGTAAAAGGGGACGAGCTCCAGGCAGTGGATCTGGTCAAATTCAGCCTAAACCCGGGCGGGTACACCATGGCCATCAGTTTGATGGACCTTAATTCCGGGAAGACCGGGATATACAAATATAAGTTCTCGGTGATCGATTATAAAACCGGGGCCGAGGAGACCAGCGATCTGCTGCTGTGCAGCGATATCCGGCAGGACAGCAGCCAAGGGAGATTCAGCAAAGGGGGATACCGGCTGATACCCCAGCCCGGGAAGTCCTTTAAAAAGGACCGGGATATATATTTCTATTGCGAGTTATATAATATAAAATACTCTCCGGCCGAACCCCGGATGTTGCGGGTCAGACACCTGATATTTCCCAAAAAGGGAAACAAGGTCATGGCATCCCAGCCGGTATTGATCCGGGCCGGCAGCGAAACGCTGGCGCTGACCAGCGGCATAGCAACCGGGGACCTGCCGGCAGGGGATTATATCCTGGTGGTCGAGATCTGGGATCAAGATAACGGAAAAGTAAAAAATGTGGCGACCTCCTTCCGGATCCATAAGTAATGATTGGACGAAATCCCTTCTTGACAAGGATGTTGCCATAGTTGTATATTAATACCGGTAAACCGATAACTATAACAATCAGCTACAGGAGCGAACATGGCCAGGAGCAAGAATAAACAGAAAAAGAAAAGTCTGGATTTCAAGAGAAAACGAACCCGCCGTATCCAGAGGAAAAAAGCCATCACGGCGGTAGCCGGCGGAATCAACAAGGCGTCAGCCAAAAAGTAAATCCGGCCGGCGCCGTCAGCAGCCCCATAAAATACAGCGGCTGGCTTCGATAAGCCGGCCGCCGGAATTTCCAACGTTTTTTAGGAGACAGGACATGGCCATTGCCGAGATCACCCTCGTGCCGGTGGGCACCGGGAGTCCCAGCGTTTCCAGTTTTGTGGTGGACACCATCAAGCTGGCAAAAAGCACCGGGCTGAAGCTGGAGATAACCTCCATGGGCACCAATATCGAGGGCCCGCTGGAAGATATTCTGGCCGTGGCCCAGGCCATGCATCAGCGCTGCCTTTCCACCGGGGCCGAACGGGTGTTCACCTCCATCAAGATCGACGACCGCAGGGACAAGCCGGTCACCATCGAAGGAAAGCGGGCCCGGGTGGTGGAGGGGCTCAAGAAAAAATAATTCCCGACGCAGCTGTTTCACTTAGGGTAATGAAAATGGAACATATCTATCTTGATCACAACGCCACCACGCCGGTGCGGCCCGAGGTCCTGCAGGCCATGCTTCCCTTTTACGGCCCCGAGTACGGGAACCCCTCCAGCATCCATTGGCTGGGCCGCGAGGCCCGCCAGTCCATCGAGAAATCCCGGGAACAGGTGGCGGCGGCCCTGGCCTGCGATCCCTCGGAGGTGGTCTTCACCGGCTCCGGGACCGAGTCCGACAACCAGGCCATCAAGGGGGCGGTCTTTGCCAACCGGGACCGGGGCGACCACATCATCACCACCAGGATCGAGCATCATGCGGTGCTCCACAGCTTTGAGTACCTGCAAAAACATTTCAACATCCGGACCACCTTTCTGGGGGTGGACCGATACGGCCTGGTGGATCCCGAAGAACTGCGACGGACGATAAACCAGAAGACCATACTGGTCTCGGTGATGCAGGCCAACAACGAGGTCGGCACCATCCAGCCCCTGCCGGAGCTGGCCGATATCTGCCGGGAGAACAAGGCGTTGTTTCACAGCGATGCCGTCCAGGCCTTCGGCAAACTGGAGACGGATGTGAAAACCCTGGGGGTGGATCTGCTGTCGGTATCGGCCCACAAAATATACGGCCCCAAGGGGACCGGGGCGCTGTATGTCAAAAAGGGAACCCGCCTGCATCCCCTGATCCACGGGGGCGGGCACGAGAGGAACCGCCGGGCCGGCACCGAGAACGCCGCCGGGATCGTAGGGCTGGGGGCGGCCTCCGAGCTGGCGGCCGGCGAAAGGCTGGCCCAATGGGACCGCCTGACCGCCCTGCGGGAAAGATTGTGGCGGGGCATCGAGCGGAACATCCCCCATGTCCGGCGGAACGGGCATCCGGAAAAATCGCTGCCCGGCACCCTGAATGTCTCATTCGAATACGTCGAGGGGGAGGGCATCCTGCTGTCGCTGGACATGAAGGGGATCGCGGCCTCCTCCGGCTCGGCCTGCACCTCCGGCAGCCTGGAGCCGTCCCATGTGCTGGCGGCCATGGGCGTGCCCACCGAGATCGCCCAGGGGTCATTGCGTTTTTCCCTGGGAAGGGACAACACCGAACAACAGATGGATTACGCCGTGGAGGTGCTGGCCCAGGCGGTGGCCCGCTTGCGGGAGATGTCGCCCATCGCCCCCCGGGCATCCTGCGGCATCGAGGGCAAATCCAGCTGAGCTGTTTGACCCAAAGATTTTTAACAGGCCATCATCAATATCAGATGAGGTAAGTTATGAAATCCCGCAAGAACAATTTCACCAAGGAGGTCATTTCATCCCTGGGCCAGGACAACGGAGAGACCGCGGAAATATTGAAACAGGTGGAGGCGGTGCGCCGGGAGAAGGCCGACAGCCTGTACAGCGATCTGATATTCACCCTGGTCCACCTTCACTTCAGCGAGAACCAGGCCAAACAGCACTGGGAGAAGGTGCTGCAGCACAAGCAGGAGATGAGCCGGAAGCTGGGCCGCAATGTGGGGGTCAGGGTGGCCCTGCTGGATTATTTCATCAACCTCCAGCAGCAGATCCAGAATCCCAAGATCATCGAGATTGACCTGTTCGAGAAGACCCTGCTGTCGGCGGTGACCGACGGCCTGACCGGGCTCTACAATCACCGTTTTTTCCAGGACCGTCTGGACGAGGAGGTGGAGAGGGCCCGGCGCTACGGGATGTCCTTCTCCCTGCTGATGATCGATGTGGACGATTTCAAGATCTACAACGACACCAACGGGCATATCGCCGGAGATGTGCTGCTGGTTGAGATCTCCAAGATCCTGCTGCGGGCGGTGCGCAAGGTGGATGCCACCTCCCGCTACGGGGGCGAAGAATTCACCATCATCCTGCCCTCCACCAAAAAGAAGGGGGCCCTGACCATCGCCGGGCGGATCTGCCAGAAGATAGCCGCTGGACGTTTTCCCAATCAGAAGGTGATGCCGGGCGGCAAAATCACGGTCAGCGCTGGGGTGGCCTCGTTCCCCGATGACGGGGCCAGCAAGATCGAGCTGCTGGATTGCGCCGACAAACTGTTGTATAGGGCCAAGGCCATGGGAAAGAACCAGGCTTTTGGGATCTGCGTGGAGGAGTGAAGTTGATAAAAAGGCCGGCGAACATCGATAATTATGTCATAGAATGGCGCAGACATTTCCATAAAAATCCCGAGCTCTCCTTCGGAGAATTTCAAACCTCCCGGGCGGTGGCGGCCGAATTGAAAAAGCTGGGAATGGCCGTCAAAACCAGGGTGGGCGGCACCGGGGTGGTGGGCCTGCTGCGGGGCGGCCGCAAAGGGAGGACCCTGGCATTGAGGGCCGACATGGACGCCCTGCCGGTCAAGGAGGAGAACAAAACATCCTATATTTCTAAAAATCCCGGGGTAATGCATGCCTGCGGGCACGACGGACACATGGCCATGCTGCTGGGTGCGGCAAAAATGTTGTCCTCCCAAAGAAACCAGATCAGGGGCCAGGTGAAATTCCTTTTCCAGCCGGGGGAGGAAACGCCCCCCGGCGGCGCCCTGGGAATGATTAGGGACGGGGCCATGGAGGGTCCAAAAGTGGATGCCGTCTTCGCCCTGCATCTTGATTCATCCCTTCCCACAGGTAAGGTGGGGCTCTGCAGGGGGCCGATGATGGCGGCCTCTGACAACTTCGAGATAACCATCGCCGGAAAGGGCGGCCATGCCGCCCGGCCCCATGACTGCCTGGACCCGGTGACCGCTGCGGCCCAGATAATCATGGGCCTGCAGACCATAGTCAGCCGAAAGGTCGATCCGGTACATCCGGCGGTGGTGACCGTGGGTAAGATCCGGGCCGGCAGCAAGCACAATATAATCCCCCAGGAAGCCATCTTGATCGGCACCGCCCGCACCATCGATCCCTATTCCACCAAAATGATGCCCCTCTGGATCAGACAGTTGGCCGAAGGGATCGCCCGGGCCAACGGCCTGAAAGCCAGGGTTGGTTATGAGAGGGGCTATCCGGTGCTGTTCAACGATCCGGACATGGTCGATTTCTGTGAAAAGGCGATAGCTTCGCGGTACGGCAAAAAGGCGCCGGTCCGCATCACCCAGCCCATGATGGGCGGCGAGGACATGGCTTATTTTTTACAAAAGGTGCCGGGGGCCTTTTTGAGGCTGGGCAGCCGCCAAGGCCGGGAGACCGCCTTCCCCTGGCACCACCCCAAATTCAGCATCGACGAAAAAAGCCTTTCCCTGGGGGCCGGGATCCTGACGGAAATAGCATTAAATTTTCTATCCCAATAGCGAGGAGCAATCAGATGTCAGGCAGAATCAATAATCTTTATTTCTGGGTAACGGTAGGTTATCTTTTTTTATCCTGCGCCAAGCCGGTGGAGATCATAATTCCGGATGATCCGGTATATCCCACAGCGGGTACCGCCACCGTAGATAACAAGGCTGTGGCAAATTACACCGGGAGCGGATTTCTCTTTTCAACCGCCCAGGTGATATTCTATCCCAACACCAGCGAGGTCTTTCCGGACATTTCGGCAAGAGTATCTGCGGCCCCCGCATATATGCCGCAATTTTGGTCGATAGACGGCAGTTCGGCCTTCAAATTGCTGGATAGTTCTCCGGACTCATCAACCGCCTTTGCCTTTTTCGACTCTTTGGCGGCCATTGGGGATACCTCGGGGTTTGGCTCCCCGATATCCGGCCTGGCGGCATACCGGACCGTTGCGGTCAGGGCACACCAGAACAAATATGCCAAGATCCTGATCACCAAAATAACGGTCGACAGCAGCAACAGCATTATCGAGACGACCTTCAAATGGGTCTACCAGCCCGACGGCAGCCTGATCTTCCCGTCACCCTGAATGATGCAATTGATAGGCCTATGAATCACCCTTCAAGAACAACCATCCTGCTGCTGGCCTGGGCCTTGATCTGGTCCGGTGCAGCGGCCTTCCGGGCGGAATGGCGCCAGTACCGGAGCTTCGGCGGCGCTACCTTCGAGGGCGACATCAGGACCATCATCTCCGATACCCGCTTTGTCTACGCCTTTTCCTCCGTCTCCGGGGCCAGATACGACAAGCTGTTCGACCAGTGGGATTTTTCGTTCATCGGGCATCTGCCGCCCGGCAGCTACCAGTTTGCGGCCTTGGACCATTACTTCAACGACCTCTATTTTGTCTATGCCGACAAAATGATCCCCTACCGCCTGATATCCGACATGCAGAACCCCGCCATCTATCTTCCCGAAGCCATCATCCGGGTGGCCTTCGACGGCCGGGGCATCTGGGTCCAGACCTCCGGAGGGTATTACCTGTGCGACCGCTGGTCCGGAAAGTGCAATAAGAATGCGTCCGTCCCCCAGCAGCTGGAATGGTTCGGCCGGGTTGATGCTGAATCGCTCAGAAGCAACAGCCGGCTGTATTTTTTGGCCCAGCCGATCTGGGACAGCTGGGCCGGCCGGCACTATCTGACCGCCTATGCCACGGAGTTTGCCGGCAACTATGCCTGGGCGGCCTATTCCGGATTGGGGCTGTGGAAGTATGACCTGATAACCAAGGAAAAGACCCAGTTGACCAGCGGGTTTTTGGCCAGCACCGGGGTTGCCGGACTGTACGCCAGCGGCGGCACCGTGGGCATGACCGGTCCGGGCGGGGTGACGCTGGTGGACGCCGGACGCGACCACTGGCAGCAGCTGAACAAGCTGTTCAACCTGGACCTGACTGGCTACAGCCTGAACTGTCTAGCCTTTGACGATAAGAAAATATTCATCGGGACCGACCGGGGGATTATTGTCCTCAAGAGGGGGGACGATTTCGCCTCCACCCTGACCCGTTATGACGGGCTGCCCGACGATGCGGTCACGGCCCTGCTGCTGCAATCCGACACCCTTTGGATCGGCACCAGGTATGGCCCGGCGGTCTACCTGATTAAAGCCGGGAGAAAGGCCGAAAGTTGGGAGGGGCAGGAGGACAGGACAATTCACCAGATGGCCGCCGATCAGAGATTCCTTTACCTGGCCACCAGCCGGGGGGGCCTGATGTTGGACCGGACGGACAGCCTTAAGATATTCCGTTACGATGCCAGCTCCCCGCCGGAGCTGGATGAAGAAATCCTGGGGGTGGCCGTCGACGGGGCTTGGGTCTGGTGGCTGGCCCCGGACCTGCTGATGCGTTATGACCGGAAAAACTTCGTCTGGGAAAAATATCCCCGGGCGGGCAATTATAACGCCGGCCGGGCACTATGCCTGGCGGTGGATGACAGGAACCTTTGGATCGGCACCGATGCCGGGTTGGTGCGACTCAATAAAGATAAAAACCTGTGGACGGTGTACCGCAAGGAGGATGGATTGCTGAATGATTATGTGACCAGTCTGGCCTCGGTGGACGGAGCATTGTGGATCGGGGGAGAGACCGGCCTGACAAAATTTTTCTGGAAATAATCCGCCGGACAAAATAATAAAATGCCTTGGGTCATCAAGAGGCGACGAAACAACGCGGTGCAATATTCAGGCTGCTTAGGGCCGGGCCCAAACCAGCCGGGATTGAAAACAGAATCTTTTGTCTGGTAGGAGATTTACTTTAAAGTGTGACATTTAATAAAATATGTGCCATAATGTCGCAAATTTATTAAATCTATAAATAACAATACCTTAACATATCTAATCCTTTCGACAATAAGAGCCAGTGAGACATAATGTCTCATTGGCTTTTGTGTTTTAATATAAAGGCAACATATATAAATTATAACATATTGTGATGCATCGTCTTGATTAAATAGAAAAAGAATTGCTTCTTGGCATGAATATTGGAAACCTTAATAAATGACAGTCATTTTAAAGTCATTCAAGAAACAGCTAATTTGAAAGCAGATGAAACTCAGTCTCCGGTGGTTCCCACGGGAATCGTTCCAGATGTTTGATCACTTAGCGGTACCAAAGGCCCATCCAGCTTCCATGACAAAGGTGGCATAAAATGGAGCAGAATATTTATCCCGTGATATTTGTCCCCGGGATCATGGAGACGGAGTTGTCCGGCCCCTGCCCGTTGGACCACCGGGCGGCCTGCCATCCGACCTTCGACAAGATGACGGCCGATCTTGATACCGTGAAGCTGGACGACCATGGCGATTACCACCGCCCGCCGAACCGGCGGATATGCCGGAATGAGGTGTTCTCTTTGGTTTACGGCGAGATGATTGCCGCGCTGCGGGAGAGCCTGCCGCTGGATCAGGAAGAATGCGCCAGGGTCTATGTCTTTCCCTACGACTGGAGGCGCTCCATCAGCCATAACGCCGCCCGGCTGGCGGATTTCGTGGAGCGGATCATCCGCAGCAGCCAGGCCCATCCCCCGTACCGCCGGCGGGGGATCAAGCCGGACAAGGTGAATATCGTCGGCCACAGCGTGGGGGGATGTCTGGCCAAGCATTACGCCACGGCGCTGTTGGGCGAGGGCCGGGTAAATCGGATGGTGATGCTGGCTTCCCCGCTACGGGGCTCATTGTGCGCCTTGAAGCACCTGATAACGGGCGAAACCTGGTTCTTCGACTGGTTGAACGGCAAAAGTCAGCGGCGCTATGCCCGGACCCTTCCCGGGATATACCATCTGCTGCCCTATGACGGCTTTGCCAATCCAGAGGAGAAGCTGATGTGGCCCAGCCCGGCGGCAGAGAGAAGGGGCCAGCCGGTCAATATCTTCGATCCCTCCGGCTGGCAGGACAATGTGGCCGCCCAGGTCGGGCCGGAGGTGTTGGCCAGCCACCTGGACAATGCCTACAATTACTACCGCAACGCCCGGGATTTCTCCCCGGAGTTCCGAAAGAACGTCCTGATGGTTTACGGCAAGGGGGAGCGGACCCTGCGTGAGGTCAATATCGGCAGCCGCCAGCCGGTGGAGTACAACTTTCCCCGGGAGGATGGTTGCGGCGCCATCGGCGACGGCACGGTGCCGGCGGTCAGCACCTACAGCCAGGGCATCTACCAAGCCTGTGTCACCAAGAAAAAGATGGGTGACTGGGAGCTGGACCTGGGTCGGGTGGCCGGTTTCCATGCCTCTTTCTGCGCCTACGACCTGGTCCAGGACCTGGTGATATCCTTCCTGACCGGAAGGGTTATCAGGACGGTGCGGAGGGAATTCAAGCTGACCGAGATAGAACAACTGCCCAAGTTCACTCCGGACCAGGTGGACAAGCTGGACCGGGAGCCCATCTGCCGGTTCTGATACCGGATGGCGGGCTGTCCCTGTGCCGGCAGAGGAGTTAAGCGCTGCATCCTGCCCGTGCTGGGGGCCATTCCCCCCAATCGGGCGGACTCCGCAGTCGGGGCTGGTCGAGCCTGATGATCGACCGGAGAACCCGGTTGATAAAAACCAACATATAAACGAAAGGAAAAAGCATGAACGGCAATCCCGAAGAGGAAAAAACCAAGGACGCCCCGGCGGCGGCCAGGATCGTCAAGGGACCGGGGCTTTTTGAGACCACCCGGGGGAATGCCTCCGAGGCCTATCTCATCCTGCGCAGCAAGGGCAAGACCGTCCCATATGCCTGGGTGAAGTCAGCGCAGGAATCCAGAAAAAAAAGGCAGGACGAGCTGGGGATCAAACTGAAAGAGAAAAGCCTGGACGCCTTCCCCATATTGCGGCAATGGGAGAGTGCGCTGGAGAAGGAACGGTTTTATTACGGGCTTCGGGCCCTGTTCGATCTGGAGCAGAACGGGGAGACCAAGCTGTAGACAGGCAACAGGGGACAGGGATCAGGACGGCAAGCATCAATGAATATAATGGAGGCTCCACCATGGCATCTTCAGGCAATCAAGCGCAAAAGTACAAATGCCCCTGCGGCAAGAGTTATTACACCGTCCACAGCTACTACGATCAGGCCGGCTTGTTTGACGAGCATTGGGAGATGAACTGCTGCCGATGCAAACAGCGCTACCAGCTCAGTTCGCTCCTCAAGGAGAGCGGCCGGGGCCTCAACGAGGCCTATCTCTGGGCCCCAATAAACATCTTCAGCGAGCTGGCCATCGTGGAGGACCAGTTGCACCGGGCCCAGGGCGATATGCTGGCCCTGGCCCGGGAGCTGTATCTGGATCGCTGGCTTGGGCACTTCTCCGGGGTTAAGGCCAGAAAAGATATCTGGCGGCGCCTGACCGACGGCGGGAAACGGGAGCCCAGCTACCGGCTGTTCGTTCGTTCGGCGCCCCGGGACAATCTGGAGGACTATCTGCAGAGATACTTCCACTATTTCAACGTGGACCATATCCTGGAGAAGCTGGGGGTGCGGGACATCCGGCTGGATGAGATGAAAGGCCGGATCGCCGAACTGCAGACCGGCCGGGAAAGGGCCCAGGGCCTGCTGAGGATGGAAGGTTTTGCTGGACGGAGCGAATACCGGTGGGGATCATCAATAAAAACCGATAGGCGTGTATAGTAGGGTCGGGATTCAGCCCCGACCCCGGCTATCATGTCATCCCGGTTCCGCAGCAAGTGCGGGATAAATTCCGACAGGGATGACGGGATTTAACTACCAAGACACTAAGACGCCAAGAATTTTTACTTAATACCGGACTAAGGTGTCATTCCTGCCCATCCCTCACTCCCTCACCGCTGCGGGGAGAGCCTGCACTGAGGACGGCAGTTATTTTTGCCGACCGAAGTGGAGGCCGATAGGCAGTGAGGGGTCAGGATAGGCGGGGAACCGGGGGCCGTCCCACATCTCTGACGCGGATATAACCACAGGAGACAGGGAAATGTATAGCATCGAGGTAAGCGAAAGGGAAAAAATGTTGGGCTACGCCCTGAGCCCCGTTCCGAATCCCGCCGGTAAACTGCCGGGGGAGCCGGAGCAGGTCCTGGCGGTGGCCTATACACTGGACGAAGAGAACCTGATCGTCAAAAAGCTGTATCCCATGGGGGGTTGCCGGTATTGGCATTTGAAAAAGGCCAGCGATGACTGGAGAACGGTGAGCAATGTGGAGCCCGACCCGGGAAAGGCCATCGAGCGGGCCAGGCTAGGATGACCGCCTCCTCACTCCATCCAATTTGCCTGCCGGCACCAGTTGCTTGAGACCATCGGACAGGGGATGATTTTTTTATGCCGGGATGAAGGCCTTGGCCGGGCCTGCGGCCAGATCAAAGGCCGGAAGCGCAAGGCTAAAAAATCTCCCGGGGGTTCAGCGGCAAAACAGTTTTCATTTGACAAGCCATATCCAAAGCGGTATATTAATACTTGTAAAAGTATTTTTAAACCGCTTTTTTAACGCCTCGGCTCAGGGGAAACCGATGTTCAACCAACCCAGTATTAAGTTCAAAGATTAAAGAATAAAAGCCTTTGTGTATTTTGTGCACCTTTCGACTTGGCTCCGGGAATTCTTTGTGGTTAAAAGGTACCTGAGATTGCTTCGGCTGTGAATCTTTGGTGCCATCCCCGCAATGACACGGAAGGCAGGCAGAAAGCCGGTAAATAATGAAAGCCTTTGTGTCTTTGTGCTTAAAAGATTCTAAGGCTTGGCGGGTAGGCTGCCGGGCTCAGAATGACGAAAGCAATGACATAGGGCCGGAAATATCAGTGAAAATCCGTATTCCATTAAGCCTGGATTCCCGACTTCTCGGGAATGACACCTGGTGCAGGTTAAAAGAGTAAAAGTCTTTGTGCCTTAGTGTCTTGGTGGTTAATTCCGGTTTAAAATTAAAAATAAAGGAGCAGCCATGATAGACCGCATGAACGAAGCCGTGATCAAGGCCCTGCTGGAGGCCATGCCGGGCGAGATCTCGGTGATCGACCACAACGACGAGGTGATCGGCTGGAACAAGCATGACACCCGGCTGTTCCATAGGCCCATGGACAGCATGGGCATCAACTTCCGCAGCTGCCACCCCAAAAGCAGCCTGGCCAAGGTGGAGCAGATCGTGGAGGAGATGAAAAGCGGGAAGCGAGACAGCGCCAGGTTCTGGATAGACCTGCCGCTGGGACCCAACCAGGAGAAGCACAAGGTGCTGATAGAATTCTTCGCCCTGCGTGACCAGGATAAAAAATACCTGGGCTGCCTGGAGCACACCATGGATGTCCAGTACATCCGGGAGCTGGAGGGCGAGAAGCGGCTGCTGTCGTAAAAGTTCATAAAGCTTAAAGTTTAAAGAATAGAAGCCTCTGCGTCTCTGCGGTGAAATGACCCTGGATTCCTGCCTTCGCCGGAATGACACGCAGGACAGGTTAAAAGTGAAAAAGTCTTTGTGTCTTTTATGCGCTTTGTGGCAAAACCAGTTTAATGTTCAAAGCTTGTCACACTGAGAAGGCATTCGTGCCCTGCAAGTTGAATGTGTGAAGGGGAATTCGGGAAACATAATATTGTCGCCCGTTCAACTTGGCAAGAGTAAAGAATTCTCAGGGTGACAACAACCACTCTGCGTTTCGTGGCTAAAAGACACCTGAGATTGCTTCGCTTGTGAATCTTCGGCGCCATGCTCGCAATGACAAGAAAGGCAGGTACAAAGCCGGAAAAGAATAAAAGCCTTTGTACGCTTTGTGGTTAAAAGGGACCCTGGATTCCAGCTGGAGTTTATGCTGAATGCAATGAAGTGCTGGAATGACAAACGCATCAGCGTAAAGCTATAAAGTCTCTCTGTGACCCAGTGTCTCTGTGGCAAAACCTCAGCCCAGAAGTTAAATAAACCGCTCCGGAAAGGGGCGGCCTTTTTTGTTGATTATTTCTCTTTTATCCGACCCCTTTTTATGTTACTATTTCTACCGGAAAGCCGAAGCCTTAAATTTTAAATCACCAGCCTATAAAAATGAACTCCGCCCATAACATATTGACCCCGGTCCAGCAGGACGCCCTCAAGGAGATATTCAACATCGGCTCCGGCAACGCTGCCACCACCCTGTCCGAGGCCATTCATCAGCCAGTGCTGGTATCGGTGCCCCAGATCAAGGTCAGCACCGTGGAGGAGGCCCTGTCCTCGCTGGTCAAGCCCGACCTGCCGGTGGTCTGCCTGGTCAACATCTTCGTGGGCGACCTCTCCGGCTGCACCCTGTGGCTGATGCCGGGCGATAGCGCTTTGGCCTTCGCCCAGGAGTGCTGGCACAAGATGCCCCGGGCCAAGAACGAGGCCGAGTTCCATTTCGGGCACATCCATCTGGAGATCTCCTCGGTGCTGACCGAGTCCTACCTGAACACCCTGGGCGACATGCTGGAGCTGACCGCCATCCCCTCGCCCCCCCTGATGCTGTCCGGGCCCATGCAGAAGGTGATGGGGAGGATACTGGGAGAGTACGCCCGTTTCGGCGAGATCCTGGCCTACGTCCAGAACCGGTTCCGTTTCCCCGGCGAGGCCGGGACGGCCAGCGGCTATTTCATGATGCTGCCGGATGCCGCCTCGCTCAAGCGGATCATGACTGCCATGAAGCTGGAGGGGTCATAGGCCCCGGGAGGGACCAGGTTCCTTTTATCTTGCAGGGAACCGGGTTAATATTGTAAAATCGTTTGTCAAAGAAACGCCACCCGCTTAAGCTTCAATGATAATCAAGAGAGATCGATGACCTATCAGCAAGCCGTAGAATATCTGATGTCCTTTGTGGACCGGGAAAAAATTCCGGGCCAGAAATACCATGAGGAGCAGTATGACCTGCAGGGCTTCCGGCAGTTTTTGACCGAGCTGGGCAGCCCCCAGAATTCCTTCAAATCCATCCTGGTGGCCGGGACCAAGGGCAAGGGCTCCACCGCGGCCATGATAGAATCGGTGCTGCGCCAGCAGAGGCTGAAGACCGGGCTGTACACCTCGCCCCACCTGATCAGCTTCTGCGAACGGATAAAAAGAGACGGCAAGAATATTCTGGAGCGGGATTTCGCCCAGCGTCTGGAATGGCTGAAGCCCTTTCTGGAGAAGTCCCGGGCCGAAGGCCGGCCGCGTACGGTGTTCGAGATCCTGACCGCCATGGCCTTTTTGTATTTCCAGGAGGTGGGGGTGGAATGGGCGGTATTGGAGGTGGGGGTGGGCGGCCGGCTGGACTGCACCAATGTGGTCAATCCCCGGGCGGCGGTTATCACCAACCTCAGCCTGGACCATACCGAGATCCTGGGGGAAACCATCGCCCGGATCGCCGCCGAGAAGGCCGGCATCATCCGGCAGGACGCCCTGGTCATCACCTCTCCCCAGCCGGCCGAGGCCATCAAGGTGATTCTGAAGAAATGCCAGGATTCGCTGGCCCGGCTGTTCCAGGTGGGCCGGGATGTGGGCTTCCGGATAACCGACCAGACGCCGCACAGCGTGACCATCGACCTGGCCGGGACCTTCGGCTCCATGACCAACCTGGAGGTGGGCCTGCCGGGCGATTTTCAGGCCGAGAATGCCGCCGCGGCCTTCGCCGCGCTGCGCAGCCTGCAGTACCGCAACCTGATCCTGAGCGACAACGTCATCCGGGAGGGGTTCCGCTCGGTCAACTGGCCGGGCAGAATGCAGCAGGTATCGCAGGAGCCGGCGATCATCATCGATGGGGCCCACAACGGCCACTCCGCCAAGTGCCTGATGGACGCCCTGGAGAAGACCTATCCCGGGGCCGGGAGGGTGGCGGTGCTGGGCATCTCTGCCAACAAGGACATAGCCGGGATAGTGGACAGCCTGGCGCCGGGTTGCCGGGCGTTGGTGATCACCAAGGCCCGGCACTCCCGGGCGGCATCTCCCGAGATCATCAGGGAACAAGCGGCCCGGCACGGGGTGGCGGCCATAGTCACCGAGAACCTGGGCGAAGCCCTGGAGAAGGCCAAACAGCTGGTGGCCGTCAGTGATCTGATAGTCATCACCGGGTCGCTGTTTTTGGCCGGAGAGGCGTTGGAGATGTTCGGGGAGAAGGCGTAGGGGCCGATAGAACGCAGATCAGACGGATTTAGACGGATTCACACGGATACAAACAGGGGTATTCTCGCACTGGTCTATTAGGCAACCTATGCCCAGTCATCGCGAGACGGCTTTTTATTTCAGCCGAAGCGATCTCAGCTGGGACCTCTGCAAAACTAACCGCCGAAGCACGGAAATTTTAAAAACACGGAATGATATCCATCAGATATTCATTCCTTTGGTGATTCCCTTCCGAAAATCAGTGTTTCCGTGCCTGCACGCTGTAGCGCGGAGTTTACACCGATGCAAGAGGTGGCGCGCAAGCTTGGTAAAAGGTACGTTTAGCCCCTAAATGAAATAATCACTGGAGGAGTTAATGGACAGACAACAGGCTAAGGAGCTTTTGGAGCAGACCATACCCAACAAGAACCTGCAGAAGCACATGCTGGCGGCCGAGGCCTGCATGAAAGGACTGGCGGAGCATTTCGGCGAGGATCAGGATAAGTGGGCCCTGGCCGGTTTGCTGCACGACCTGGATTACGACCGGACCGCCAACGATTTCCCCAACCACGGGCTGGTCACCGCCCAGATGCTGGAGGGCCAGGACATCTCCGAGGACATCATCTACGCCATCAAGGCCCATCCCGGGCATGTGGAGGCCAAATCGAAGATGGACTTTGCCCTGTATGCGGTGGACCCGCTGACCGGCCTGATCGTGGCCGCGGCCCTGATGCATCCCACCAAAAAACTGGCCAATGTGGACGTACCGTTTATCATGAAACGCTACAAGGAAAAGCGCTTTGCGGCCGGGGCCAACCGGGATCAGATCCAGACCTGCGATAGGTTGGGATTATCGTTGGAGGATTTCATTGGCAAGTGCCTGACGGCCATGCAGGGGATAGCTCCAGAGCTTGGGCTTTAATAGGTTTAAACTGTTGAAAATGTTTTAAAAAGGTTCACGAAGGGGATAAAATGCTAAAATCATATAAAGATAAAACACCAAAAATCGATAAGTCGGCCTTTGTGGCCGAGACCGCTGTCATCATCGGCGATGTGGAGATCGGGGAAAGAGCCAGCATCTGGTACGGGGTGGCCATCCGGGCCGACATCAACCATGTCCGGATCGGCCAGGAGACCAACATCCAGGAGAACACCGTCATCCATGTCGATCTGAATGATAGGGGGCTGGGCGACTGCGCCACCATAATTGGCGACCGGGTCACCGTGGGACACGGGGCCATATTGCACGGCTGCAAGATCGGCGACGACTGCCTGATCGGCATGGGGGCCATCGTGCTCTCCGGGGCCAGCGTCGGGGCCGGGTCGGTGGTGGCGGCCGGGGCTTTGGTCAAGGAAGGCCAGCAGATCCCGCCCCGCTCCATGGTGATGGGCATGCCGGCCGAGGTCAAGCGGCAGCTGCCGGAGGAGGCAATAGAAAAGATACGCGCCAGCGCCCAGCACTACGTGGATCTGGCCAAGGAATATAAAAAATAGAATTTATGTTTATTATGAAAAGATATTTGCTTTTATTTATACTGATTCTATCAGTCTCGCCCATTGTGAATGCCCTGGATTTGAAAGGCACATTTTGGACGGATGAAAGCAATGCATATTTTTTCTTTCAAGATACAACAGTGCTTTTTGAGCATGGGGGGCGTGCTGATAAATTCAAATATTTAATAAAAAATGATAGCCTATACCTTTTTAAAAACTACTGGATTGATAAGGACAGTATTAAGCATATTCAATCGTATGGTTTGATATGTGGAATAAAATCAAAGGATTCCTTGTCATTACGGCCATACTTGCCCGTAGATAATGAATGGGAAAAAGATATCATTGATCCAGTATTAACTGATACAATGAAAACATCAAGGTTTTACAACGTAGAAAAATATTATGATCCATCCTTGCTTGTCTTTGATAAATTATATTTCATGTTGAATGAATATGACTATAAAGTGGAAATCATAATAGATAAGAACAGAAACTATTATTACCATGGAAAAGGCGATATTAAAAATAAGGGGTATTACCAAGGCATAATTAGCGATTCGCTTTTTAAAGTACTGGGGAATTTGCTTGAGAAAAGTTGTTTAAGACTAATTACATTAGAGCCTGTTTGTTATGATATTGACACCACAGGAAAAGTATCAAATATTATATTTGTTAAAGATGGTCCCGATTATACATTAAATTTATATGTAGATAAGGAAATAATCAATCTTCAAGGCAATAGTTTGCCATACGTGGCTAAAAATCTTTTTAATTTTCTTTCCAAGTCTAATCGTGATGTTAAATTGTTAAAATCAAAGAGTGCAAAAAAAGCTTTTGGCCAATAAAACTATCTACATATTTATAACTTTTAGTTTTCGTGTGTTTTGTGGGAAGATTTCTCTGCGTAGAAGATAATATTAAGGAGGCTCTATCGTGAGGCTCAATTATTACTGGCGGGAGGCCCTGGCCGGCCTGAAGCGGGCCAAGCTGATGACCTTTTTGTCGGTATCCAGCATCACCTCGGCCCTGTTCATCCTGGGCTCGTTCCTGCTGGTGACCCTGAATTTCCAGAGGGCCATCGACCAGGTGAAAGGCAAGTTCGAGATCCAGGCATTTTTAAGGGACAATGTGGCCAACAGCCAGGCCCTGGTGATAGGCAGCCGCATCCGGGACATCCCCGGGATACAGGAGACGGAATACATCTCCAAGCAGGAGGCCCTAAAGCAGTTCCGGCAGGAGCTGGCCGACAAGGCCGACCTGCTGAATGCCATCGAGACCAACCCCCTGCCCCAGTCTTTCAAGGTCAAGCTCAAGGCGGAGCACCGCAATCCCGAATCCATCACCCAGATCGCCGAAAAGATCAAACAATTAAGCGGGGTGGAGGAGGTGGAATACGGCAAGGCCTGGCTGGGCCGGCTGTACCGGATGGTGCGCCTGCTGATCGTGATAGACTTCTCCCTGATGGTGATCGTCAGCCTGGCGGCGGTGATGGTGGTCTTCAACACCATCCAGCTGACATTGTATGCCAGGCGGCAGGCCATAGAGATCATGAAGCTGGTGGGGGCCGACGGGGCCCACATCCGCCGGCCGTTCCTCCTGGAGGGGATGCTGCAGGGGCTGGCCGGCAGCCTGGCCGGTCTGGCCCTGCTGTACCTGGCCTATCGCCTGCTGTCTTCATACTTTGATATGTTCGGATTCTTCACCGGCCAGCAGCTGCTGGGCTTGCTGGCCTTCGGGGTCTGCCTGGGCGGGCTGGGCAGTTTGATAGCCGTTCAAAAGTTCCTGTTCCGGACCGTACAGCCGGGAAACAGCTGAGAAATTTGCTCTTTACTTTTGGGAAAGATGATTGTATAATTAACCCTGTCTTGAGGGAAACTGCCCAGGTTTGTCCGTCTATAGATGCCAGCTTGATATATGACGGGAAACACGCGAAAATAAATTTTTGATTTTTCGTGTTTTTAGCGGGAGAGAAAAACAAGGGGTGTCCTTCTGAAGCAAGGCAAGTGGCATTTCTCAGGATGACGAAGCAATAATATTAGTTGGGGCGTCCTTCGGAAGTAAGGCAAGTAGTACAGCTCAGGATGACGAAGCAATTCTCTGGAGTAGGGCGATTAGCTCAGTTTTGGTTAGAGCGCATGCTTGACATGCATGAGGTCACAGGTTCAAGTCCTGTATCGCCCACCATTCCGGATTTTCACCAAGTTTGTCAGTGTAAGTCATTGCAATATCAACGCCTTTAACAGGTTCAAGGACATGAGATAGCTCTCTCACAAGGAGGGCTATCTTTTTTAGTGCCTCAAACACTGGAAACAGCGTAAATAGGGGCTTGCGGCCGATTACCAATGGGTTCAAGGATAACATAAAAGCAGCGTAGCGTTTCTCCTCTGAATCTCCTGTCATGAAGCGTCCCTTAGCCAGTTCCGCAAAGCTAAACACCTTGTCAGCCTCCTTTAGGTAGTCCTCGATCTTCTTTTCAGCCGTTACCATAAGATCGGATAGCCGCTCCTGTTCTTTTCTTAATTCAGCCTGCTTGCGGTCATAAGCCTCTTGGTTGATTGCCTGGCCCAATAGGAGGTCGAGTAGTTTTTCCGACTTGGCCTTGCTGATCTCCAGCGCCCGCTGCCTAGACTGCAATAATTCAATGGTATAGTCCTCTGACCGTTGGACATCATCCCTTAAGGTATCCATAGCCCATTGGTGGAACTGGGGCGGGATCTCAAGCTCTCCAAGGATACGGGCAATCTCTGCGTCAATCATTCCTTCCCCTAATTGGGGCTCATGACAATGCCGGTCCTTGCCCCTGGCGCATATATAATAGGTCCAGCTATGGACGTTTCCATTATTTTGCTTTTTGGTCTTCCGGTAACCGCTCATAAGGGATCCACACCGCCCACACCTAAACACTCCTCGGTATGTGAAGTCATGGCTATGCTTCCGGGGCTTCTGGTCACCGCTTAAAATGGCCTGGGCCTGGTCAAACTCTTCCTTGGTAATCATCGGTTCATGCTGCCCCTTGTTCAGCTTGGGATTCCCATCAATCATATATTGAAAGTAGCCATAATAGAAGGGATTCTGAAATAGTTTGTAGAAGTTACTGCGGCAGTATTTTCCACCATTCCTATTGGTCAAACCATCTTCAATCGCCATCTCATATACCTGTTGAAGGGAATAACGGCGTTCTAAAAGACGTTGCCAGCATTTCTTCAGGATAGTGAATCTTTCGGGGTCTTTGACCACAGTGCTGATGGTGTCGTCACTGGTTCTAAGGTTCAAATACCCAACCGGGACACGGCCAGGGCACCATCCCAGACGGATTTTAGTATTCATGCCGACCTTAACTGATGACGATAAATCCCTTTTATACTGGTCTGCCATACCGAATTCGACGTAAAGCAAAATTACATTCTCGTTATAGTTATAAGTGCGTTCCAGCGTCTGTATCCGCTGAATAGCTCCACTTTCTAACCTGGAGAGTATGGCGGCGGTATCAATAGAATTACGGGATAATCTGTCTGTTTTCCAGACTATAATACCATTTGCCTCGCCCTGGTCGATCATGTTCAGCATTTGCTTGAAAACAGGCCTCCCGACCTTTTTAGCAGTATGTCTTTCCTCCAACGGCTCCCCGACAACGGTTAATCCTTCCCTTAGGATCAGTTTTTGCAGTTCCGCTCTCTGGGATTCAATAGAGAGTAGCTGCTTGTTCTTTTCGTCCGTGCTTTTGCGGCAGTAGACGACGTACCGAAGCTGTTTTTCCATGGTCGTTCTCCTTATTTGTGGTGATTATAGTAAATTTTTGTTAAACAGGCAATGCCTACCTGGGGAAAGCCCAGTAAGGCCAGTAAGCCCAGTATCGGGGAGGCTTACTGGCTTTCCTGGCGTTTGATTAGGCGGCAAATCGCTGCCGGATGTCCTCGATTATCTGTTGTTCCCAAACGATGCCGGAATTACCGTTTGGCATGGTGCAGGACGAGAAACCCATAGACCGGAGCATGCGGGATATCTTGTGGGGTGTGAAATGGTAACGTTCTTGCCGATCCACATTGTATCCGTCTGTAATATCCTTGACAGCTAACATGCCGTGATCAACCCTCTGCTCCAAAAGGATCAATATATTGAATAACTGGGCTTCTGAACTGTTCCGCTGGGACATTTTCCGTTCTGCGTCAAGTTGCCGGGCAAATTGGACGAAATGGTCGCTACCCTCGGGGTGGACCAGCATCAAGATTTGGTGTAATGGTTTTAGGATATCGCCCAGCCGGGATAACCCTGGGATTTTGTCCATATCCGGTAAGCCGGTGTCCAAGTGCTTGGCCCGGAAAGCAACGAGTTTTTCCCTAAGCGGCAGGGCGTCTTTTTCCAGTACGTCATTATTGAATGTACGGCGCGCTTCCCGCAGGCTGAGTGTAATGCACCGGCTTTCCAGGATATCGTCTATCGCTTCGTTGGAACTGACTATGGTGGGGCCAAAGGTCGAAAACGAGGTCATGTCCTCAAACGGGCCACGATCTGGATAAAGCACTCTGGTTATTTGATTCTTTTTTTCAAAGCGGCTTAGGAGCAGATCATCACTCTGTGTCGCCAAAAGTCGCTTCCATAGGTCCCGAACGTCAAAAAACAGCGTGGCTCCTAAGTAGGTGGCAAACCGCATAACGTTTGCTTCCCGTAGTGATTGTTCCTGAATGCCCCGATAGGAAACAAAAGTAATACCTGCCCCCGTTCTTGTTTTACCCCTGGCTGGCAGGGCCGAAAAACAGAGGATTGGGAAGTATTCGCAATGCTCCTGAAAATATGTGAGCATATCCCAGCAGGCCAATACCCCATAGTAATCATCGGACGGCAATTCGGATATCGAGCGGTGATATTCGGCCAATTCTGTATATAATTGATGGCCAAACTCACCGGAGGTCATTTCCGGGCTGTTGTAATGCCGTAGCACTTCTTCGGCCCGAGGCAGCATCCAGCGGATACAATCCTTACGGGGTGGGATAAGGGCCTTTTCATCCTGCTCCACCAGGCGCTGGATTTTAAGCTCACCATCCTGTTTTATCAGGAAGACAACCTCCCCGTTATCGTCGGCCAAATCCACCAGGCCTTCGAATTTGGCACACATTTGAAGTTTCTTACCATCATCGGCATCAACCGCCTTGCCATCGTCCAGGTTTTTCTGGAATTCCTTGACCTTTTTCCTGTAGGCTGTAACCTCGGCCGTCGATAACCCAAACCGTTGCTTAATATCCCGGCTAAGGTATGTTTCAGCCTGCAATTTATCCAATAAGGCTAAATCCCTGAGGACAGGCTCAAGAACTGTTGGTAACTCTATCTTATCCGTATCCTGGGGAATCTGGAAGACGCGGTGCCGAATTATATCCTTGGCCTCTGCCATGAGGGTTTTGAACTCCTCCGGCGAATGTCCTTGAAAATACTCGTTCAGGTCGTTTCCCTCCGGCAAAGTCAGAATTCTCGCTTTACTGCCCAACATGGAACCAATTTTTAAAGCAGCCTGTTGTCCCGGGTTGTCAGCGTCCATAGCCACATATACCGTCTTGCACCTGGAAAAACGGTCAATGTACTCCGGTTTAAAGGACGACGTTCCTAGTACGGCGACGGACGGAAAACCTGCCTGTATCGCTGAAAGGCAGTCGGGAATGCCCTCGGTCAAGACAACGATCTCATGCCGTAAATCATCCTCATTATAAAGATATCGGATTTCGCCCTTGAGGTGTAAGTGTCTGGGTTCAATGTTCCCAAGGGCTCGGCCAGACATATGGACCACCTGACCGCGTTTGACGTTCGGGAATACGATCCGTCCGGCGAAATGGTCCTTATAATCCGCCCGCACTTTCACCAGGACACCGGCTTCAACGCATAATCCCGGTAGCTTATTACAGCCATCAATAAGATATTCGCCAAGAGTTCCGTCTCCATAGCCTACCTGGTGCCGTTTAATGGTATCTTCATTAAACCCGCGAATGTTAATCAAATATTCTTTGGCATCGGAAGATAACTGCTGGTGATGATACCAGGCGGCATGGTTTAAAATGGAGTCAATCTCTTTTTGCTTGGCAATCGCCAGTCGCTCTTCATCGGTAAAGGAGGGGAGGTCCATGCCGATTTCCCCTGCTGTCATCCTCAAGGCCTCCATGAAGCTCATGCCATCTTGTAATTCCAAAAAACGGAAGACATCACCGCCCCGGCCACAACCAAAACATTTAAAGTACTGTCCTTTGGTGTTAACTGACAGGCTGGGGTTAGTATCGGTGTGAAAAGGGCAGAGGCCCTTATTATGACCGTCAAGTTTAACATACCGTCCAATCACCTCTGAGATGTCAATCCTTTCCTTGACCGTATCCACAAAATTCCTAATATCATTCATTCTTTTCATCCTCCTGCGACTTACAAATTAATTGTTGGTATTGTTCCGCTGTCATCGGCCTGTATACAAATTTATATAATGCCAATAACCTGCGTCCGTGTTCCGCCGCCTCCGCCAGTGTAATACGTTCCCCTATCAATTCCTGCCATAAGGTCTGAAACTGAAGGATGTCGGGATTTGACAAAGGCATATTTGCGGCTTGTTCCTGTTGCGATAATTCATTTTGTTTCATCGTAAATAAAAATCCTTTGGGACGGGCCGCAATGAACGACCCGCCCCTTGTCGTTGGTAACTAAGCGGGATATTCGTGGTGCTGAACACCATCAAGGATATCGCCGCCTTTGCCGTGTTTATTGCCGCCGTACTGCTTGAAGAAATAGGCAACCCCGGCCCGGGCACACTGGTCCCGTATCCCCCTAGCCCAGTCGGGATCCATGGGCCGGAAGATCTTGCCGCTCTCGCCGCCGGCAACTACCCAGTGAATCCCTTTTAGATCGAGATCCGGCAACGCCGACAGCAGGGGTTCCGCGCTTATCCACCGTATGGCCGCTGGGACCTGCCGTAGGTCGTCCAATCGGTGCAGGTATTCTGGCGACTCGACGGTAACCCCGGCCCAAATATTCGGGGTCCAGGTTAACCTTGGAGCCATCTCCGCCATCCGCTCGCTGCGTTTGGTCAATACCTGGAATTGGTGTTGTGGAAGACTGTTCATCACAGCGAAAATTTGCTGGATGAATACCTCCGGGACATCCCGATGGAAGAGGTCGGCCATCGAACAGACGAATATGCGGGTTGGACGCCGCAGTCTTGCCGGTTCGCCGAGCGTTGACGGGTGGGTTACCACCACATCGAAGCCAGCCCGGTATTTTTCCGTCTTGGGTGATCGCTGCAGGCGGTGCGTAATCCTTTCCGCATAACATCTGCCGCAACCGTCACTGGCGTGGGAACATCCTGAGATCGGGTTCCAGCTGGCTTCCGACCATGAGATCTTTGTGTTTTCGGACATTTTGTTTCTCCCTTTGTTGTTGAGAAGGTTTTACTTCTCGATATTAATATTGAAAGCATCCCAGAGCGGGCGCTTTTTAAGGTCGCTCCATTGTAAGGCGAGTTGTTCAATAGAAGGTTCAAAGAATGTTCAAAAAAAGTTCAAGATTTATTATTGAACAATAATAAAAAGCAGATACAGCATAAACTTACTTTTTGAACAAAAAAAAGATGGGCTAAAAAAAGCCCACCTTTTGCTGGTTTGCCCATTGAAGACCATATTTAAATAAAAAGGGCACTCCATAATTATGGAATGCCCTGTAACGGTATATCGTCAGCGATTAAATGTTATCGCATTTTAACTGGTAGCCGATTTTATGTTTGGTAAAAACAACCTCGCGGCCAAAGCGATTATCTAATAATTTACTTAATGAATGGATATGGGTATACAGAAGTCTGATTTGCTTGCGGGATAATTTTTCAACACCATCAATTCCTCTTATACAATCTGTAGTATGATTATCAATAATAGTACGATAAAGATCCAAGCTTGAGCAAGTACGACCGTGGTGACGCATTAAATAAGAGCAAAGCCGTTTGAGCTGCTGACCAGTTATAATGATTTCCTTGTCATAATAAATATTGCCATATTCGCCAATAGATAGAGGGTGATAGGGGGGATTGTTAATAATTTCCTGTTCTGGTATATTTAGTTGAACCGCAGATTCCGGTGGTGGCGGGTTATGACGGAATTCATAATCTTTGTTGATATCATCTAACCCCGAATTAAATTTACCAGGCTGGATATTGACGATATATTTTTCAATACCACCGTCCGGAACAAATTCCATGGGCCCATCATCATTGGGGCCTGATATATAACCAGACGGAATAACTTCAGCAATCTCTATGCCATAATCAGATGCCACTCCCGTTATCAGATCCCCTAAAGAAATATGCTCTAAGGACACATCGCTGGCCAATATTTCTAAATTGGAATCAGCCTTGGATAAGATTCGCTTTAGCTCAATCGCCTTTAAAAGCTGATATAGATCATCACGAAAATTATTGTCAACAATAGCGGGGCTCATGGTTAAATTTTCTCCGATAAACTGTGTACATTACGGGGGTAGTAAGCGGTAAATCTCGGATCATGTAAGGCGCTGTAATCCATTGTGTTGGTCGTAACCTGTTGGTTATAAATAAGATAGCACGTAACACTTTCATCTATCAGACCAAAAGTAAGGTGTATGAGGTAAGTCCATGATTTTGACTAGGATACAGGCGTTTATTTACGGGATTTTTCGCTTTCTCTGTGCAGAGGACCCCAGAGGCTCGGAATTGTGTCGAATGTAACTTATTATATACTATAGTCTTAGTAAAACTTTTCAAATTTCCCGTTTTTCCCCCAAGAAATTTCGATATTTTGGTATAGAAATTGGCAAAATCGGTCGGTGAGCGGCGGGGTGGGGTAATTGTCTATTTCCTGGGCCTGGATTTCTTTTTACCAATGCTCGCCATTAACGGTGCGGTTATTTTCTCGTACAGCCCGAATAAGTACTCTATCCGCTGGCGCTCACTATCAAAAGGCTGGGAACGATAACACAGATCTACCGCCCGATCCAATTCGGCATGGGCCTTTACCAATTTGGGCGGCATGGACAAGGGGTCATATAAGTCAGCCAAGGTAGAATCTGGGTATTCCATACGAACGTCCAGTACTGCCTGGGCAGCAACCTCCACGGACTTACGTTGCTTGGGGGATGGGTCCTCCGGCCATGGATAATTATTATAAACCAAGTTGCTTGAATAACGATATCGGGACTCTAATCGCCCGCATACTTGGCGAACCCAGACCATATGCATCATCGATGACAACACACCAAAATGGTACATACCAGCGTTAGGTACGCACGAACAACTATCATGAATAATAGTGGATGCCGGGAAGTATCCAAAGGGAATGTATTTACGGGTCTCGGATGAATGCCGTGGTATTACGATATAACGTCCCTTTGGCTGCCTTATTTCCGCAAAAAGAGATGCCTCCGATGCCTTGCGACGGGTCGGCTCCTTCTTGCTGGCAAGCCTAAAATCACGGACAGCTTCAACCCGTTTCCGTATTCCTGGAATATTCTTAATATCGGCCGGTGATGCATCTACCAACCAAAGACACCAACGGGGTATAGAATACAGGTATTCTTCGGCACACAACAACGGCTTTAGATACTTCTTCGCCTCGGGATTTTCGTTTAAAAACGACTGGCGATCCTTTTCTTCAATTATCAAATGGCCGCCATCCGTTGGTTTATTCCCATACTCACATAACGGCACATTACAAATAGGTCTGCTCCTCGACAATACAGGTATATCACTGCCTTCGATCAAATAGGGGCTGATATTGCGTACAGTTTCAATTGTAACTTTACTGCCTTTGTCCTGGTAATCATAAAGACGCTTATTGGGTATATCATTGGTAGCAAAACCTATAATAACGACATGAACGTGGGCTTTGCCTCTTGCCTCGCTTTCCCACGGAAACGTGCGATGGGCAAAAAGTATTTTTATCTTATAATTAGCAAAAAGAAGCGACCAAAGTGCCCCAACCTGCTCGCCCTGGCTTATGGAACTGGTAGACACAAAACCAACTACTATTTGGGTGCCTTGTATGTATTCGGCAGCTTTACGATACCAACCAGTCACATAATCTAATACACCAGTGCCTTTAGCTTTATCCCAAACTAAATCCATGTCTTCATTTTGATCTTCCGACATTAGATGTTTGCCAATGAATGGCGGATTGCCCAAAACATAACTGCACTTGCCCACCGGCAAGACCTTTTTCCAGTCCAATCGCAGGGCATTATCGCAAACGATGGTTGGGCTCTTCCGCAACGGCAGTCGTACATAATATTCGCCAAAAGCCGCCGATAAAAGATTGTTCATCTGATGGTCCATCAGCCACATGGCAACCTCGGCAATGCGGGACGGCCATTCTTTGATCTCGATACCATAAAAAGCATCCACATCCAGTATAGACAAATGGCCGATATCGTGCACCTGTTGACCGCCGTACATCTCTTTCAGCATGTCAATTTCCAACAATCGTAATTCTCGGTAAGTGATTACCAGGAAATTGCCGCAACCGCAAGCCGGGTCCAGGAACCTTAAACCGGTTAGCTTCTGATGGAACCGCTTTAACTCGGGTTTGTTCTTCTTTATTTTCTCAAACTCGGCCCGCAAGTCGTCAAGGAACAAGGACCGAACCACTTTTAAAATGTCTCTCTCTGAAGTATAATGACCTCCGGTCTGCCTGCGCTCCTTCGGTTCCATAACGGCCTGGAACAGGGAACCAAATACCGCTGGGGATATCTGCGCCCAATCAAAATGGGTCGAGGCCAGCAGAGCATTTCTCATATCCCGGTTGAAATCGGCAAAGCCCAGATGTTCAGAGAAAAGATCGCCATTTACATAGGGAAAGGCGGCCAGAGTCTCGTCCAGGTTTTTCTGTCTCTTCTCTAGTGGCGTATTAAGCACTTCAAACAAACGGGCCAGGTGCAATCCTAAATCTGACCCATCGGCCGCCGTGCGATTTTCCAAATATAGGTGGAAAGCTTCCCGGTCAAATATTCCAGTGTCCTCGGCAAACAGGCAGAATAGCACTCGAACCAGAAAACGCTCCAACTCATGGCCGGAATATCCTCCAGCTTCCAACGCATCATGCAGATTACCAAGTCTGCCTACCGCTTCGATGTTGATCGGGTCCTGGGCCTCAAAGACCTGCTGTTTGTAGCCTGGTATAAAGGCGAAAGAATGGATATTCTTGTGGAAGTCGGCCAATGTAAACTCGGTGGTCTGCACCCGCCATTGGTCGAATAAGGGAAGGTCAAGCTGTCTATCCGGCTCCAGGTCATGCAGGGCAACTCGGGCGAAATCGGAAACAATCACATATCGGGGTATTTCGTTGTGCCGGCCGGACCGGGCTAAATCTTGTATATACTGGAAGGCCTGGGAACCAGCTTTGCTCAGGTCTTTTCCCCGGCTTTTATGCTCCACCAATAAAAGTCCGCTCCAAAAAAGGTCAATATACCCGTATTGGCCTTTTATGTTTTTTACTGGCTCCTCAAAGCTGGCCACCACCCGGCGCTTGATACCAAAAACGGCAAAAAACTCATCCCAGAATGTCTTGGCCTCGGCATCCTCGCGGGTTTCCGTGGCCCAATCGTGGGAAAAGGCTATGGCGTTATGTCTTATTTCGTTCCAGCTTAGAGGCATTAATTATATCTCAATTGTATTATAACAAGAACGCCGTTGTCTTCCGTCATAATCAAGGCAATAATAAATAATATTAAAAGAGACCAGCGCATATTATTGTTAATACGATGGCCCTAAAATACATGTGTTTTAAAAGGAAAGGACTCTCTTTTCATTTTACCAACCACTCTTGCGGAACAAGTTTTTTGCCACCTCTCCATTCTTCCACCATATTCACATTGGGCAACTTCCCCCAAATGGATTCCGGGGCATGATCTAATACAACAATTTGGAAATCTTTATTTGCATCAGAAATCACCTTAGAAAACACTTCAAATGCTTTGCGAACAGCTTCAACATCTTCATCAAGATACTGTGGATCATCATCGACCAAATTTCTTTTGCCTGCTAATTTTTTTGGGAAATATACTTGGCTTGGTTGGTCAAATACTATGAAATTTGGAACGGGGTTTTGTTTTAATCCCTGAAAATATTGATGAAGCCCTAACAGCACGGCAATATGATAAGATAGCCAATTTGAACCACTGCCAATTTCCCACAGGAAATCTTTTCTGTCTACGTTTTGTATGGAAATAGTCAAATCATCAATTGATAACATAATGGGAAGTTCCGGCTTTTCGCAATCTAAGTTTGGTAATAATTTACCAGCATTTAGGTTCACGGCGTTAACCGCACGATTTGTTCTTTCCTTAACATTTCCCACGGAGATTAATTTTTCTAATTTTGTGACTCTCTCCTGAAGGTCAACAATTTCTACAGTTAGATCTTTATCTGTACCAAGACTTTCATATACTTCTAACGCTTGTTCAATATTACCTATGAATCGTGATATCGTCAAAGTGTCGTATTGCCTTTTACGAGCCTCATCTGATGTATTTTCAAGTTGGCGGATTCGAATACGTATACCTTTCAATTTATCGCACACAATGTCCAACTCATTTCGGACCCGCTCATACTCACGATCAAACACAATTGGGATCGTATCAAAATCCCCACTATTAGATTCAATATCTTGTAAAGCATTTTGTAACTTTTGCAATTCTGATGTAGCTTTTTCCATTTGACTCCCACATAAAGGACAGTCATGCTTGGGTGTATTCAATGTCCCCATCCAATTGGATACCTTTAAGCGCTCACGTTGTATCGCCAATGCAGATTTGTACTCACTTACAGTTTCACGAAGGTTAGTCATTTCCAACAATCGTTGGCGAAGACTTGAAACCTCAAAAGCAATAGATTTTTCTTCTTTATTTAGGGCCATCAACTCCGTTATAGCTTCAGTTACTGTTGTTGAAGTTGTTCGTGCTTCCCATTCATGTGATTTTACAATTTCATTTAAAATATCAATTAACTCAGATACTGTGGTGGTAGAAATCACACTTTTTGTTGTCAACCCATATTCTTTTGCTTCAGAGACCCTAGTTTTGATATCTGCAATCCAACGTTCTGATGTTTGACGTAGATTCTTTAATTCACTTTGCTTTTTCCGAAGATCTCTTCTTAACGTAGAGAGTTCATGCTGTTTAGCTAATAAGCCAGCTGTTATTGCCCCAAGAATATAAGGGAAAATGCTTTTCAACTTTTCTCTATGTTCATAGGTATCAGCTTTATAAAATAAAACATCTGGATTGGCAATTATATTCTGTGGCTGAAAAATAAAAGCTCCAAGATCACGGAAACTGGGCCGCCCACTGAAACCAGAGCCTGTTTCTGCAAAATCGAAATTGAGCGCCGTCAAGCCTGACAACGAATCAAGAGTATGCTTGACAACATCGCTCGTTGTGTTTTTTTCTTTGATATATTTAGGTATAAGAATGTTCTTACCTTCCAATATGTACATATCACTCGTCGATTTCTGAATGCCTGGTTCCCTCCTGGCAAATAGCTTTTGATCAGTTTCGGTTTCCACAAGCAAACCGAACCAGCCACATGCATCTCTAATCGTGTTCACCGGAATAGTACATTTTTCAGAACCCAAGCAATAGTCTATGATAGGTATAATCGCTGATTTGCCAGTTCTGGAGGCCCCGGTTATTACATTAATACTGCCGCTTTGAAACGGTAATATTCTAGGATCGTGGGAGAAATCCTTAGGCCATAGAATTATACTTTTAATCTGTAATTTCATACTATAATCCAATCTTAAGGGTTAGGCCTATTTCATGATTTGTTAGTGGGGCACACCAAGTGCCTAATTTTTCAGCCAGTGTGATCAATATTTTTATAGATTCTGAGAGCCCCGCTTTAGGGGGTGTTATTGATAAAGGGATGACAGTGGCTTTATCAACGTTGATGATTAGTAGATTTGATGCTACGGCAAGCATCAATGAATTGAGCGTAAGATCTTTAGTGCAATTGATTTTTGAGTTCAGCGAAACAAGCAGATCATTTTTTGAAACTGCAGACGGTGAAAACTTATCCGTAAATGCCCTCAAACCAGAAGAGCCTCTTGTCGCAACCATTATTTTAGCTGTTTCATCATGAAAAAGTAACGGAAGCACAATGAAAAGTAGCGGCAAATCGGGGTGTTTTCTATTTGATTCGCTACTTTCAAAACCAGCAACAAAACGCCATAAGAGTAGAGCCCCTAACGCTGGATTTTGGACATTATTAACTTCTTTATTTAGTGCTCGTATCATTCTCGCTCGGATCTATCATGTCATTTTTTAGTAGTTGTAAATAATCAGGATGCCATCCAACTTTTTCGATATCCGCAAGTGCATTGTAGCTGCCAGGTATAAAATGAGAAGGTGTTTCCATTGCTTGTAAATGTGCGCGATGTAATGAACACTCAGAATAGAGAATCTGGCCTTTTGCAGATGGTGATGCATTATTCTGGTTAAGAAATGTTTTAGTCCGTAGGTTCTTCCAGGTTCTAATCAAATTATCTTCAAATTCATTAAAGCTTTCTTCAAAAACCAATCCCTTTTCACTCCATTCCGTTCTAGCACTTGAAGCTTTTAAAAAATCTATAATTGCTCTTATTTTTTGATCGTCAGGTGATTCAATAAATTCAAGTTGACGAACGTATTTCTTCAACCTCTCTGCATTAATTTCTGTAGGATCCGGATCCCGAGCAAAGCTGCTGAGAATCGATTTGGAGCTACGTTTACCAATAAAACTTACCAATGTAGTTCTGAATTCAGAAACCTTAATAATTGCAGCTTCGTTATTTTCTATCGCACGATCAATTTTATCTTTAACCCACCCCAAAGCATATTTATTTAAATCTTCAATTATCTCATCCGGGCAAAGCAATTTTGAAAATATATCACGCAAATCACTTTGTGGACTACCACTACCTGTTTCAAGTTCAAAGGAGCATATTATCTTACTGATAAGATCTTTGTCATCGTTAAATATATGTTCTACAAAAGCACTGATTCCCAGAGCTACTGAACTACGTTTTTCAAATGCAGGTGCCTTGCCCCACAATTCCGTTTGGGCGCTTATTAGAGCTTCTTTAGCTTGAGCAATAGTTTTTGCGTTGCTGAATGATTCAGCAATTGGCCCTGTAACCTTTTTTGACACATAAATCTTAAAAAGGGTATTATCGGGATCGAGTTCGCCTTTTTCAACAGCAGTTAACCAATTATGAAATGTTTTCCAAAAATCTATAGAACGATCCGATACTGGGTTCCCATTTGAAGTACTTTTCGATTGAACAGCAAGTTTCCCCTCGCCAGGTGTTTCAACGCCAATATCCTCAAATACTTCAAGGCTCACAATTGATTCTTTTCTGCTCTGAAGTAATAAAGACACGAATAGTGTTTGTTGAAGCGAATACCCCAAGAACGATCCGGGTACGTGAGGAGTGCGCTTCTGATGTGCATCAGTACTTGATTCTTTCATTTTATCTAAAAGAAACTTAACTATACCATATATTTATATACCCAATTGTATAATAACTTAAATGTCATATTTTGTCAACAGCAAATATGCATATCAAATATTATTAATAATATTTATGCAATATATAACTATTAAAGCTAATAGTTTAGAAATGATACTCAAATATAAATTCCGAAGAAGATATAAATATAGTGTTACGATTAAAAAGCATGGCAGGGCAGTTTGCATAACGCCGGTTATGTAAACCCTCTGGGCGTAGCACTGGGGTAAGGCAAGGGACAAGGGACCATAATGCGCATTATGGGTCAGGCGGCGGAATAGCGACAGGTGGAACGATCGACCTGGAGCTGGCCTGGAGCCGCCGTCTTTCCCGGTGGCTATACGGTGCCATGCCGAAACCCAGCGCCGCTACCCTGCAAGCGATTCAAGGATATCTGCCGGCCTGGAGTAATAAAGCAAAGGCCCAGGATCGGCTTTAGCCAACCATGTGCCTGAGCGGAGCCCGATGTAGATTAAGTAGCGGAATGAAGAAGGTCGAAGGCTTTTGATTTTATCAACACCCTGCCAATACTAATATTCCTCTTTGATTTGATAAACATTACCAATTAAAGGATTATTTATTTCACTTTTTATAGCATAGTATTGATATGTATCTAATGTATCGAACACTATCTTCGCCTTCTCGATTACACCATCGTACATCTCATTTTCTTGCCCATCTAAAACCACAAGGCATTTATCGCCTATCTGAGCAAAGTATGCTATGTGTATGCTATCTGGACTAAAAGTAAGTGTTGCTTCCCCAATGGCATCACACATCTTCTCCTCTGTGCCATCAACAACTACACATTGTTTATCACCTAGTAATGCCACATAACCAACCCGCTCGCTGTTCGGGCTAAAACAAAGATGGCCGATGCCATCATACGGTTTCCCTTCTACTCCATCCACAACTACACGCTGTTTGTTGCCCGATTTAGCCAAATACGCTATGTGTTGGCTATCTAAACTAAAAACAGGGCATCCTTCACCAATGCCATCGTATTTTTTCTCTTCTTTTTCATCTACAACTACAAACACTTTTTTATCGTATTGCGCCACGTATGCAATGTGCCTGCTATCAGGGCTAAAAACAGATTGCCCCAACCCGATGCCATCAAAATGTCTCCCCTCCTTACTATCGATAACATAAAAGTATTTATCACCCATTCTAGACCCATAAGCCAAATGCTTACTATCAGGGCTAAAAACAATACTTCCTTCTAATATTTGATCATACTTCTCCCCCTCTTTACCATCTACAACAACGAAACGATCAACTCCCAATCTTGCCATATAAGCTATTTTCTTGCTATCCGAACTAAATATCGGTCGAATACCATAGTGAGTAAAATCATAGATTTTATCTTCTTTTCCATCCGCCACAGCAAACTGTTTATCACCCATCCTCGCACCATAAGCCAAGCGCTTACTATCAGGGCTAAAACTTAAACTGTCCTCTGAAATGCGATCATACTCTCTCTCCTCAAATCCATCAATGACCATAAACTCTTTTATACCCGTCCTAGCCACATAAACGATGCGATTGCTATCTGGACTGAAACAAAGATTATCAATGTGATCATACTGTTTGCCTTCCACCCCATCTGCTACCACAACATACTTCTTACCCATTTGTGCCAAGTAAGCAAACCGACGACTATCTGAACTAAATGATATTTCAAAGATACAATCATATTGTTTCTCCTCTATTCCATCCACAATGACAAACGACTTCTTAACTGATCCTGCTATATATGCAAATCGCTTACTATCATTGCTGAAGATAGGTGTGCAAACACCACGATATTGCTTTCCTTCTTTTCCATCAATAACTGCAATGAGTTGCTTACCTGATTGTGCAACATACGCCACACGTTCGCTATCAGGGCTGAAAATGGGATATTTAAACAGTGTATCATACCGTTTGTCTTCTTTCCCGTCGATAATTACACTCTGTTCGTTATTGTATTTATTGACATAGGCTATTCGCCTGCCGTTTGGGCTTACTGTGAATAAGTCTTCCATCCATGTATGATATTTTAATTGTCTATCCTCCGCTCTATAGAAGTGGGTATGGTGCCACACAGAAAAATCGATTCGAGCAATAAATGACTTTGCTATTTTTTTTCTGCTTTTATTATCATTATTCATCTCGGCACATGAAGGATACGATGTTTTAGCCGAATTCTCTATCGTTGTTCTTATATCAGATTTTGAGTTACTTTCATCAATATCATTTAATAGTTCCCCATCCTCAGAATAAATTTCATTAAATGAATAGTTACACTGAGGACACAGGGGCGAGACTTCAGGAACTCCCCGGTAAGAACATCTAGGGCACACTTTTACTTCATCATAAGCACTTGTAGGATAGTTTGGCTTACAACTTCTTTCACCAGAATATTCACCTGTCTTTTGATAATTTACGCCGACAGAAGTTGAATCTATGTTATCCTTGGACTTAAAAATCATATAGAGGACAGCACCAATGATAAAAATAACCCATTCCATAGTATTTCTCCACGTAATAATAATATAATAAGGGTAGCAATATTCTTACCAATAGTCAAGATATAATATTAACACTATAGGTTGGTTTTTATCCCCCTTGTCAAAATGGTAATATTCATAAAAAGGGGGAATATGGACATATACCAACAAATAGGCAAACAGATCAAAGTCATCCGTAAAAAGACCGGATACACCCAGGAAAGACTGGCGGAAAGCGCCGGATTGAGCCTGAATTACATCCATATGATAGAATCCGGCAAACGTGCGCCTACGGTGGACACGCTTAATAAGATCGCTGGTTGCCTGAAGGTCAAGCTCAGGGACCTTTTCTCAACGGACCTCCCGGCACCGATCCTAAAGAAGCAAAAGACCATAGAACTTACATCAGAAGAATACAAACAATTGCTGACAACCATCAAAACACTTAAGAAAAAGACCCGCAAAAACCTGTGAAATTATCACGGGTTTTTTAGTGCCTCAGCGTTCATTCCCCCTACACCGCCACCCGGCCGGATTAACTACTTATTCTCTTCCTCTGAATAATACCCGCTTGATCCGATAACCATATTATCCAGCACCCGAATCCCCAATAACTGGCAAGCCTCTCGCATCGTGCCCCAAAGCTGTCTATCCTCCGGCGATGGGTTGGTCTCTCCGCTAGGGTGGTTATGCACCGTTATAATGCTTGGTGCTCCGCTGGCCACCACTCCCCTTAAAACAAGCCCTGGCATCACCCGGCAGCTATCGGCGCAACCCATGGCAGTCATCTCCTTCTTTACCACCTTGTTCTTAGTGTTGACGTGCAGAACCCAAAATATCTCCCTATCAGCCAAAGCCTCCTTTTGCATGTATTCATATACCGCCTGCGGGCTGCATAACGGCCTTTTAGAGATGGCTTCGGATACTTTGATCAACTCCAATGGGGTCGCTTTGTAACGTTTCATATTTTCCTCCTTTTTGGGCACAAAAAAAGAGCCACTCCGTTATTGGAATGGCTCTTATTCATGCTGTTTATTCTTCATGGCGATCCTTGCAATTGGGACAGTACTTGTCCGGACAGTAGACCTCCGTTTCCCTTCCCATATAGACAATAATCGCTGTGTGGCCGCAAAGTGGACACGCGGCCCTGACCTCTAGCCTTTCGGTAAAAACTTTCTTTCGCCCCGTCTTAAGGGCTATGGCTATAGAATGCATATTCCCTCCTATAAGTTAAAGTAATCGCCTAACCACAGGCAATTGTTGTAATTGATTTGTCCGGGTTCGTGAAGAATGTAATCCACAGCCTTTTGAGCCGCTGATGCCGCACAAATGATAAGCTTCTTATCGCCCTTGAGCCGCTTTAACCAATGGTCGATGTAGGCGGCCTGGTTCCGGATAGTGATGGGGGCTATTCCAGCATAAGCACATAGGAAGGAGGATCCAATCTCCGCTATCAGCTCCTCGTTGCTGTAAGCGGCATTAAACCCTGCCTTGTCATAGCTATTATTCCGGTCTAACCTTTTTTGGTGGCCTGTGGAATGAACGGACTCGTGCCAAAGGGTGCTGTAAAACTCCTCCGGGCTGTCAAACCACTCCCGGGCCGGCATCCCGATCAAGTCTTCTTTCCTATCGTAGTAAGCCCCTCTTGAGCCTATCAATCCCGGTTTATTTGGCATATTGGCAAACACCGTTTCGCAAGCCTCGATGGGATTAATCTCCTTTCCTATTTGGGGAATCTTCTCCGCCGGGATCCCTGTAGTCTGCTCTAAGTTGAAAACACAGTAGTACCTCATCAACGGCACCTCGGTTATCTCCCCGGATTGTGAATTGATGTGTTCCAACAACCGCCAGTAAACGATCCTGAATGCCCTCGATCCCGGCTTAACTTGTCCGCCCAATTCCGTTATCTGGTTAAAGGTCGCATAAAAAGGGCTGACATGTTCCGATAGGGACAGAATAAGTAAATTGATTCCGTGATACTGCCTCTTGCTGATCATGTTCATTGGTAGGCGGGTCTTCCAAGGTTTTTGCCAGGGTATGGTGCCCTTCTCAAATGCCTCCAATATCTGATCCGTTACGATTTGGGCGACATCGGGCTTAAATTCCTTGGTCCTGGTGATCATGGCTTTCTCCTTTGTTTTAGGTTACGACCTGCCGATATGACAGGCCCTAGAACTTTTCATGCCATTGTTTCGGGGTGGCTTCCTTACGGCCCTTGCACTTGTCCTTAGCCTTGAGCTCCTTGGGACATCCGTAGGCCGACACGTTGTACCCGGCATTGATGAACACAGCAAACTTACACCCAATGCAGGTCTGACTTTCCGGCCATTGGTTGATCCTGAGTTTGGTTGACATGAATTTTCTCCTTTTAGTGGTTTAGATTTTGTTACCATTAGTGACTCAGAGCTTCGAGTATGTGCTCCGACCAGCTTACGGCCAGTTCTAAATTACCGGCGTTGTAAGCCTCGTCCTGCGCTCTTTGGCAAGCCTGGATAAAGTCCCATAGCTCGTGTGACATAGGTTCCTCCTTGTTACGGTTAATAAAAAAGGGCCTGCCGATTTGACAGACCCTGGGGGAAACAAAAAAAAGCCCCACCTCGGTTAAGAGATGGGGCTTTCTAAACGTTCTACAGTTCAACCTTAGCAAGAAATTCGGTGGATTTGCAGAAACATATGACATTCGAAAACGAATATGTATTGGCTCAACGGACAGGACTGGGATGATAGTACAAGCAATTATGTTTTGATTGGCTAAAGTAATTCCGTTGAAGAGGAGGAGCCGCCGCTGGTCAACACGAATAACAACGATCTACACCATTCTTCTAAATTTGGTTTGTTTCACAGATCTAGTGGTTGCATCTGGCTTTTGTAATATTTAAAAAATGCCATATTAACATTATCATCTCAAAGAATTTTATTGACAAATCATCCTTGTTATATTATTATATGGACTGGTTATAGTGCTATATTGGTTAAAGTAGCATCAATAATAAATATAGGGGTAAAAATAATGCTGGGAAGAGAACGTTTATTAATATTTGCTATGTTATCCAGTGTGTTAATGCTATTATTTGTCGGTTGTGGTACAAGCGGTGCAGGCCCCGGGACAGATACTGAATCGGGCGATGCCGGTGTTCTAACATTACAGGCGCATCCGATAACAGATAGCACTTCGGTTGAAGGAGAACAAAGGAATAAAATATATGTTTCCTTAACAACCAACCCAATAGCAGCGGGTGCTTCAATTACTTTTACTGCTGCACGAGTAAATGATGTTTTAGTAGATATTTTCCCAAAGTCAATAACAGTAACAACTGATAATAATGGTGTTGCGAAATGTTCTTTTGTGGTTAGTATTCATGGAGAGACAGATTTCACTTGGTCGTCTAAAGAGTATTGGCCTGGTGAGGAATTTACAATAAAAGCTACGAAAGGTAGCGTCTTTACCATAATTAACTGTAAACAATGGAGATTTCTCAGGGTTGAATATGATTATATGGCAAATTGCCAAGTATTGTTTGAATGGATGTCTAATCCGAACGAAGTTGGGTATACACAAAGCCAAAATATATTCTCCGGTTGGAGTATCTATAAATCACAATATCCTGAAAGGAATTGTTATTCGGACTTTAAAAAAGACCTAACCACTTATCTAAAAACAGACCAGATAAATTTAAATGCGAATATATTTGCAACTGAAGATGACCGTAATACGTTTTTAAAAAATAATGCAAATCGTGGTCCTGGGGTAGCTTCACCAGCATCCAATTATACAAGCTATCCATTATATATAGCTGGTGCCCAAGGTGTTGCCTGGACAACAGGATCAGGAAGTCAGATATACGGACAAGCCTCCGTTGATACATGGCCTGGCTGGGCAATGGTATATGTTGGGCGTATAAGGAGCGATATATCATCTCCAACACAACAAGAAAAGGTAATTAAATATGCGGTGGTTCATGAAATGGGCCATCAACTGGGTGGTCTTACGGATTGGACAAGCGTTAATCATAGCGGAACTGTGACTACGGATTGTGTAATGGGATCGTATCCGTTTTCAAACGATGATTTATATGACCCTAAATTTTGTTTAAAATGTGTAAATACAATGAAAATTAGCCTGTTCAATAATTATTAAGTATTAGGAGGAAATAAAATGATTAAGAACCTTGTTTTTCTATTTCTGATTGTATTTCAATCAATTAGCTTTGCCGGTGAGGTGTCTTTTAAAGTACAGGTGGAAAAGGATACGTATTTGTTAAAAGAACCAATATTTATTAGATGGTCTGTAGTTAATAATGGAAAGGAAGTCCTAAGGTATGAGGATGTAGGACCAACTTATGGCAATATGAAATATATTTTAGTTAATGATAGAGGATCAAGTATCCCTTGGAATGGTGTTCATACGGATTACTTGCGCGAAGCATTGTGGCATGGAGCAATACCCGTTGGGGATTCTTTAGTAAATGATTTTTATATGCAAGATAAAAATTTACTTAATGGCACAAGAAACCTGATAGAAGGAAAATATTCTTTTACGGTTATTATTGATGAAAACACATTTATCCATCAACCTCAAATAATATCAAACACCGTCCACTTTGCAGTTATTAAACCGAAAGACACTAAAAGCAGTGGCTATGATGATTATGCGACTATAATGAGTAAAAAATATACGAGAGCAACGGATGAAGTTAATGATTGGGAAATTTTTGTTGTAACCTACCCCCACAGTGTTTATACCCCCAATGCCATACGGCAAATAATTTCCATTTATCGGACTATTCTGAACGATAAAATTTCTGTACATAAGTGGGATCAAACATTATTTAAAGGATACCCAGATAATCTCATAACGGCAGAGTATCTTACCTACATGCTCTACTATTATGAATCTACTATAGATTCTAAAGAGCGAAAAAGATTGATGTCGTTGTTAAATAAAATGATTGAAGAATCCCCCAAATCAAAATCCGGGATTCTGGCAAAGGCTGCCTTGGATCGTAAAAAAAGGACAGGTAAGTTTTGTGGTTTTGGCGCTTGGCCATGGGTGCCGGTACCCCTGAATGAAAGGGTTAATGGTTTTAAATATATTGAAAAATAACATATAAAAAAGCGATGGGGAATAAAATGAAAATAAATATAATATTTTTTAGTTTACAAATGCTATTATTTGTAAACATAGCTGAGATATATGCTCAACAAAGTAAAGCAGCTTTGCATAATGATAAATCGACAGCAACATCGAAAAGCATTGAAAATCTATGCAACACAATTCCATCAATGCCGGAAGAAGGAAAAATACAGGCTGTAATAAATTCTTTTTTTATGGGTATTGTGCTTGGGGACAGTGATAGAGTAGTGGCAGCATGTCGTTTTTCTAAAGAAGATAAATCAAAAAGACAGTCGCTTGTAAAATTTACACAATTGTATAAAAATGTAAAATCCAACGAGGGGAAAGGCAGTCAATATATAGAAAAACCATTGTGGGATTTGATCTGGAAAGTAAATAAAACTATAAATATAAAAAATAATATTCAAGACATACCTGTCCAAATAGGGTTTAAGACGAGCCCTAAAAAACAAATAATGGTAAAAGTAACAAAATCTGGAACCTTGTGGTATATAACCGATTATCAGCAAATTATTAATTTTATTGAAGCAAATAGAAAGATTATAAAATCTATAAACAAGGATTCACGAAATGAAATGCAATAATTTTATATTATATTGTTTGATATTATGTATATCAACTATGTGCTTAGCCGAGCAAACAACTTTGATTTTTGAAACAGCTGTTGATGTTGATAATACTTGGCCAATACCTGATATTTATTCAGATAAAATATGCGATAATCTAATAAAAGATAATATGGGTGGTTTGATTTTATTTAAAATTCCCTGGGGTGTTGCCGCACTTTATAAGCAAAGAACGGATGGGAAGTGGTTGGCTTCGACAATAATCGCAGATAATGGATTCAATAGGCTAGTGTGTGGTGAGAGTTATAATGGTTCGATAAATACATATGGCAGTTATGGAACCGGAAATGGGCAATTTCAATTTCCACAGGGAATTGCTGCGGATGTTAATGGAAATATATTTGTTGCAGATTTTCGGGGAAGTCGTATTGTATGGTTAACCTACGACATTACTACAAATACAATATCATTCAAACAAAATATAACGGGAGGGAATCTTCTAAATCCTAAAGATGTAGACATTGATGATCGAGGCACTCCAACAGATCCTGCTGACGATGCAATATGGGTTACGGACTGGACGGGAAATAAATTGATAAAATATAAGCGTTCTGGCAATATTTTTATATATGATAGGTCTATCAGCGAATTAAATGGTATTGAAATGCGCACACCATCAGGCATAAGTCTGGTATCATTTACGGAAGAGGAACCCAGGCTTTATGTAATCAATGATAATGGTAAAAAGATAAATGGTTGGGAGGCGCCAACGGGTAGTTGTTTGACCTCTGTGGAAACTGATCATTTTGGAAACGTCTGGGCTGTTGATGCAATCGGCAAAATACATAAATTTGGATACTATTTAAATTATTTAACATCAATTGGAAATGCAGGTTCAAATGTGGGACAGTTTTTGGTGCCTAAAGATTTTGCTGTAGCCAGATCCTTAACAAACAATGGTAATTTTTATAAGTCTGGATCTGTTGTGATTTCGGAAAAATGGACAAGTAATACAGGCGGACAAACATGGGTTATTGGAGCTGATATTGTTAACCTAACGGGAACGTATGATGAACATTATCGAATAGTTTCCTGGGATTGTATAGTGACAGATAACGCAGAAATCACAGCTCAAGTGATTAATTATAATACCGGGGCAATAGTAGCTACTCTTATTGATGAAGGATGGCATTTCGCAGGTGCATTGCGCCTGAACTGGTATGAACCTCCCGAAACATATGGCAAGTATTATTTGAGGATGACAATTACATCTTCATATAGCAGCAATGGTGTGCCTACGGTGAATAATAAAGTGATCACGAGTAGTATCATTGAAGTGCCAGTTGGTTATGCAATAAATTTCCATTCTGGTTTTGAGTCGAACTATATTTGGCCAATAGATGCTGAGTATCCTGCTTGTGAAAACGTGGTTGAATATAATAATAATATTACTTCATACGATGCTTCGGGGATCTGGGCTATACCTATGTGGTATATTCCACATAGTGGATTATATTCTTATTTAGTTAAAGGTTATGATCAAAGCAGCTCAACAACAAATGATTATATATATTGGCGTTTATTTAATCGTGACATCAAAATAACAGAGAACTCGGTTTTATATTTTTGGAGAAGGGTAAGAACTTCACCTGGTGGTCAAGGCCGGATTTTTATTGATGCAAAATTAAAAAATGGAAAAGTAATAAGGGATATTTTTAATAATGGCACTTATTTGTGTGATCAGAAGGGGAAGAGAATACATCCTTCTTTTGCGCGACCTGATCCTGTAGATTGGAATTCATGGTGTTTCTATGCGATAAATTTAAGCTCTTTAACGGGAGAATATATTGATTATATTATGATAGGATATGATGATGATAATAATGAAAGTGGCTCTTTTGAAGTGTTTTTTGATGATGTTACAATAGAACAATATTATCCGTATAAAAATCAGTGGTATGCCGAGAGGTTTGGTGGGAATTCCAAAATAGATTTAAGTTTTAATACTGATAATTACGAAGGTGGCGCCGAACTTAAACTTAATGTTCTGGAAACAACAAGTCCGGGCACATGGGTTAACGGACCATTGCTGCGTAATAATATTGATGATGTGCCGGTCGCTCCCAATATGCGCGTAACCTGGGAACAGTATGACAGGAACCATTCATTATTATTTGAATTATTAGTTCAAGGCTCAGACGGACAGGATAGATGGCTGATATACGGGGCTAATGCCAGCAATCATTGGGATACTGACCAGGGCTTTGTTGATATGGGTATCGGGCAAAAGTTACCTGAAGGATCTGGCATGCCGCGCGCCAGTAGGTTAAATGTTTGGGAAAAATTCAGCCGCAATATTAATGACGATTATTTTGCAGAATTTGACGTTTCAGCATCAAGCATTAAAGAGCTTAGGTTAGGCCACTTCTCATATACCGGTTGGAGCGTTGGTGATCACGGCGGAACGGTAAAGAATATAGAGTTTACGGATGTTCCTGTGACTTCTTTTGTTAGCGGTTTCGAAGAAGGGCAATATACGCCCTTTGCCGACACTACTTATGAAAATACCATTGTTCCATATTTTGCAGGTCCTGTAGGCGCGGAAAACGGGGTAAACCCTCATGCGGGTAATAAAATGTATAAAATCCAGGGAACAGATGTTAATTTACCTATTGCTAAAGTTGCGGCCGTATCGGGGGCGATTGACGGTAAGACCTTTTGGAATGTTTATGATCCATATGTAAAAATCGGAAAAGGGTCTTGCCTGTCATTCTGGATGCATGTATATGCATCGCCAACAAATTATGGACAGATATTTGTCGATGCTACTACAAAGAGCGGAAAGCGTTTCAGTCAACTTATCGCACCTTCGAATATTTATCTCTGCGATAACAGCGGCATGAGAATAACCCCATCGGTTCATAAAGCGGCCATGGGCGAATGGGTCAACTATGTGGTCAACCTATCCAACAGTACCGCTTATCCCACGGGGTTGGAAAACGAGATCATCGATCGATTGATGATAGGTTATGACGATGCTGTAAACGACCAGAAGGGTAATTTTGTAGCGTATATTGATGATATCCAAATATTACCCAACTTGCCGGTTTACGATCAATGGTCGGTAGCTCATTTCGGCGGGGATCCCAATGCTACTATCGGCTGGCAGGAACAGACTGGAGGCGGAGCCAAACTTGTTATGGACAATAATGGCGGTTCGGTGGGTTGGGTTAATGGACCATGGGCGATAAAAGAATTATTTTTGCCGGTATCTGTTCTTTTTGACGGTATCGTCAATTGGAGCCAATATGATCCCACTCATGCCTTATTGTTTGCCTTGAAAATATCCGGCGCCGATGGTAAGGAAAGATGGTTATGTTATTCATCCAACGGCCAGAACCACGCCGGGGAAATAAGCAACGACGGGACTTTTGGATATGTCAATATGGAAACGACAGAAGCGTATAATGTTTGGCAGGATTTCAGCAGAAATATTTATACTGACTATAATAACCTTTTTACTGTTGTTCCAAGAAAAGTTGTTGCCATTGGATTAGGCCACTTCTCGTATGCTTCCTGGGATGGTGATTTAGGCGGTGCAGTTAGAGACATTGCTTTCCGCCGCCAGGATCGCAGATGGTATACATTAGTTGATATTCAAAATGAATTGGCATTGGCATACAATAATGCTGAAAAGATTACAGTATCCACGGATGGACTGCTGCATTTAAGCTATTCTGGGGAAGACAGTGTTTATTACACTTCCTCTGGGGACGACGGTCAGACTTGGACGACACCATATGCTATTGAAGGCGGCAGTTTGCCCGTCATTGCCGTTGACAGTAAGAATGCACCGGCTATTTCCTGGATAAAACAATGGGAACCAAACCTGGGTGGTGGTGTATATTTTAGCTATAAAACTGCTTCCGGATGGAGCCCTGCAGATACATTAACCTTTATGGATGCTGTGCCATGGGATTACATCTGTGGGTATTCGCCACCGTCAATGTCCATAACAAATGATACAGTATCTCTGGTTTATGAGAAATCGTATGGTGGTGGTATTCCACCATACATATCAAAGGGCTGGGCTTTGCATCAAATAAGATTTGCCCTAGGCAATGTCAACGCTAAAAAAGATACAGTATTAGACCAATATACTTATACAGTGCCGCCTCCCTGGGCTGTGCCAACATCTGCTTCAATGGCTACGGATTACAAGGGAAATGATCATATCGCCTGGCATAAGCTAGGGAAGATATATTATTCGATGCGGAAAATAGACGGGACATACAGTCCGATAGTAGAAATATCCGGACCGGGTTCGGCGGAAAACCCCTCGATAAATATATCCGGTGTAGCCAATGTGGTCTGGGAAGAAGACGGTGATATATACAAACGAACCGGTTATGACCAGAAATGGGATCCGATCATAAATATCAGCCAGTCTTCATCTGCATCGATGATGCCTTATATATGCGGCAGCGATATTCTATGGACCGAAGATGTCTCGAACGATTATGAGGTATTTAAGACTACATACAGCACGGAAAAGATGACATATGTTGCGCCGGATAATTTGTCGAGTACCGATTATGCATCAATATTCCCCCATGAATTTAAAGTACAGACAGCAATTGGCACAAAAACGTATTGCATTTGGGCGGAAGAGATTGAACCAGCGGTGCTGTGGGGTCTGACTTTTATGGTAGATACAACGGCCTTGGAGCCTGTTTATGCTGTTGACGTCGGACAAGAAACGCCTTCAATATTCAATGTGCAAAGAAATGGCTTCATTATCTATGAATCGCAAGCCAAAACTGACGACAATGCAGTAGAGCCTTATAAGACCGTAGATTATGATTCTACGGAATTGATATATTGTTTTGATAACGTTGATCCCAATAAAAAGCATAAGATATTGCTTAGTTTTTATCATGAAAGCGGTGATGATATTAAGATGAAACCATATGTCAACGATTTGCCGCTGGGTGAGATAAAGGTGAAGTCCGGTGAAGAAGTGATATTGGACAAGCAGTTATCGGAAGCAAGCAATAGGGATGGTCAGATAATAGTGCGTATTGAGAAAAGTAAAGGAACAATGGCTGTTTGCGGAAAGATACTTATTCATGAAGTCATCAAGGGCAATGGAAACGGGAAGGGTGGCGCACAGCTTGCCGAGCTTGGCAACATTGGTCAAACCTTTATATACAAGCTATTTCAGAACGCGCCAAATCCGTTCAACGGCCAGACCAGGATCAGCTACCAGTTGGCAAAACCCGGCAATGTCAGCCTGAAGATCTACAATACGCTGGGGCAATTGGTAAACACCCTAGTTGAGGGCCATCAGCAGCCAGGCATTTATGCCGCGATATGGAATGGTAGGGACAATTCAGGGAGAACAACAGCCAACGGGGTTTACTTCTATCGTTTGGAAGCAGGCGATTTCAAGGCAACAAAGAAAATGGTCATTCTTAAATAGAGTTGGTACCAACCAAACGAGGTGGTTTTTAAAAGACCACCTCGTTTCAATATGTCCCCATAGAATCCACTATTACTGGCTTTACTGGGCTTACTGGCCTTTGCTACAAGGGTACCCCATAGTTTGAAAAATTTACGTTTTGGCAAGATAGGCGGGAGCCGTGCAGTATTATCACTTATTCGGTGGATAAGGTGGTAAAGTCTGCCCCTCCTCTATAAAATAGGTTCTAAATACACGGACTACCGCCCACCATAATGAACATAATTAGAACCCGGCAGCACGGCTGCCGGGTTTTTCATTAAAAAGCCGGTTTTTCTTGTTGCGCAAAAGACTATTTTCATGTAATATTATCGGGCCGTATTTTGCCAGAAGAAATGCCCCGGCAGACCGATGTTTCTTCTGGGTGGACCGGCCCATGGGAAATTCAGGCGGTCTGCGGCCGGCCAATGTCTGGTGTTTTCAATTGACAGAATGATCACGGGAAGGAACGATATGGAGAACGACGGATTTCCCCGGCGCTATAAGATGATCCGGACCCTGGGGCAGGGCGGCTTCGGTCGGGTATTCCTGGCCAGGGACCTGGCGGCCGGCAGGGACGTGGCATTGAAGATGGCCTCCGGGCCATTTTGTCATTTGTTGAGGAACGAGTACATCCGGCTGCACCGGTTCCGGCATCCCGGGCTTCCGGAGGTTTACGACTTTTCGCTTTCCCCCCAAGGGGAAAGCGGGTATCTGTCCCTGGAATACTGCCCCGGGGAGTCCCTTTCCCAGATGCTGGCCCCGGGGGCCATGCCCCCGGCCGACGCCCTGCCCATTCTGGAAAAGCTTTGCCGGATCCTGTCGTACCTTCATCAGCGGGGCCTGGTCCATGGTGATATAAAACCCGATAACGTCATGGTCTCCGGCCTTTCGGTCAAATTGCTGGATCTGGGACAGGCCGGAACCGCCGGGGCCGCCCCGGGCTGCGGCACGCCGGCCTATGCCCCGCCCGAATCGCTGTCGGGACAGGGCGCCATTATCCGGGCGTCAGACGTCTACAGTCTGGGCCTGCTGCTGTTCCAGATGCTGACCGGGGAACTTCCCCGCCCGGAGGTCAGGCTCAACCGGAACGAGCCCCTGGCGGTCCAAATAAAAGAACGCTTTTCGGGGCCGGTGGCTGATCTGCTGGTAAAAATGCTTCGTTACGATCCCATCGAGCGGTACGATTCTGCCGGGTCTCTGCTGGAGGCGGGCTGCCAGGCCGGGATATTTTCCCCGGATCAGGAACTGGTGAGGTTCGCTTACGCATCGTCCCCGGCGGCTTTGCGGGAAGCCTTGGGTCATGATGACCCGGCCAAACCACGTCTGGTGAAGCTGGCCGGCGGGCAGGGAAGCGGCCGGACCGGCCTGTTGAAAGAGATCGATTTTATCAGCCGGCTCAGGGGCCGGGACAGCTATTACCTGGACCTGAAAAGCCTCCCGAAAAACGATATCCCGGATTTTGATTTCGCCGAAGGCGCCCTTCTTCTGATCGACCATATAAAGCCTTTCGATCCCCGGCTGGAAAAACTGTCCGGGACGGGGCGCTGGAGCATAATCTGCGCCGGAGGGGGCCCCGACGATCCTTCAGTCCCATCCACGGCGCGAGAGATTTCAATTGGGCCGGCCACGGAAGATCTTTATCGCCGTATCTTAAAAGGCTGTTTTGAGGATATCAGCCTCTATGACCTGGGTCTGCTGGCATGCCGGATTTGCGAGGAAACCGGCGATGATGTTGGGCGGGCCGAGGAGCTGATCCAATTTTACCTGCGGAGCGGGTGGATCTCAAAAAAGGAGAAGATCCGGCAGGTCAAATGGCCGGAGATCCTGGCCAATCAGGACCTTCCGGAAAACGGTGCCAGGAGGCTGTCCGATTGGTGGCAGGACCTGTCGGCCGACCAGAAAACCCTGGCTGGGGCCGCAGCCCTGGGCCAGCTTCCTGCCGGGCAGCCCCTACCGGACCGGTTAAGATACAGGATCGTAAAACGGGGCGAAAGGTACGCCATAAGCGATGAACAATGTTTAAGGCTGGTGATGGCCGGCTGGGGGCCGGACCAACGCCGGGAACTGATCGGACAGATCGAGCACCAGCCGGACCCCACCAGCGATTTTTTCTGCCGGGAGGCATACCGGACCTGGTTGCCGGATGGCGAACAGCGGATCCGCCTGACCACCCGGCTGTATGCCAAGATCCGGCAGCGGGGCGACATCCATCGCACCCTGTTGTTGGCCCGGGAGCTTTTGGCAACGGAAACAACCGATGGGGCCTTTTACCGGGAACTGGCAGAGCAGATCACCGACCTGTGCTGCCGGATGGGCCGCTGGAGCGAGGCCCTGGAGTCTTGGCAAAAACTGGAAAATTCCCGGGGCCGGGACTGGAAATACTGGAAGCGGCTGTTCTATATCATTTCCAACGGCAAGTTTTATGAGGAGGCGGAGAACAAGATAAAACTTCTGGCCGGGAGGATCGGTGAGCTGGATCCGGAATTGGCCCTTTTAGGCCAGAGTTATCAGGGATATCTCCGGGGGATCAGGGACGGCTCCGATGATTCGGACCGGATCCTGCGGGAATGCCTGAGCAGAGGAAAGGAACTGGGCAGCCCCAGGGCCATGATGGCTGCCGCCGAGCTGCAGGGCATATATCATTATCAGAAAAGCCGCTGGGATCTGGCCATAGAACCCCTGGAGACGGCAATGCAGCTATGGAACCAGGATACCGCTGGTTATGAAAAATCCCGGATCCTGGCTTTTTACGGGAACACCCTGGGGATACTGGGTTCCCCGGAGAAGGCCAGGGACAGACTGGAAGAGGCCGTCTCCCATGCCGCCTCAGCGATCCCGGATCAGGCCCTGGGAAAGATGCACTACAGCTTGGGGTCGGTATATTTTAACCTCCGGGATTGGGACCGGGCCGAGGAGGCATATCGGCAGAGCATGTACCACCTGATGGGCGTCGGCAGCCAGCAGTATTTAACAGAAGCCCTGACCGGCCTGGCAAACATCGCCATGAACAAGGGCGGCTATGCGGCGGCCCACCGGTTCCTTCTGGCGCTTTTGGCCGGAGCCGGCAAAGGGGACCGGGAGCGCGGCCTGACAGCCAGTCTGTCCAACCTGAGCATCGTCGAAAGCCTGTTGGGCCAAAAGGAGCTGGCGGCAATCCATATCGCCAAGGCGCTGGAGATCAGCCGACGACCGGACAGCGTTTGCGGTCCGGCGGCAGTGCTGAAGGTCAGGGCCGGTCTGGAGCTGGAACAGGGTAAGTGGCCCCGGGCCATTGCCACCTATCAAGAAGCAATGGAGAATTATCACCAGCTGGGCATTGCTCCGGATCCCGAGATATTGGCCGACCTGTCCTTTGCCGAGCACCGGAACGGCAATACCAGCCTGGCCCGGGAATACCTGTCCCGGGCGAAAGAAAATCCCCAGAATAACAGCATATTAACCGGTCAGATAAAAATCGTGGAGGGCATTCTGCAAATGGTCGATGATAACACCGGAAAACAGGGTTTGAAAACAGCGATCGAGGCCGGACGGGAGCTTATGGAGAAAGGAGATAGATTCAATGCCGCCAACTGTTGGCTGCGGGCGGCCGAGGAAGCGGTCGAGCGGGGCCGCCCGGAGTTGCTGGAAAAAGTCCTGCCCTGGCTGGTCCGGGCCGAATCTCTATTCATCGAAATGGGAACCCCCGATCACTTGGGCAGGGCCCGGGAGATGATGCTTCGGGCGAACCGCATCTGCTTCGACCGGCCGGACCGGGAAACATTTTCACCAAACCTGCTGAACGGCATCTATCGGCTGGCCGGCCTGCTGGCCACCGAAGTGGGCCAGCGGGATCTGGCTGGCGAATCGCTCAAGCTGGCGCTGGAGATGACCGGCGCGGAACGCGGGGCCCTTTTCCTGCTGGACCAAGACCTGCAGATAACCATGGTCGCTCAGATAGACCTGGATGACCAGACCAGAAAGGACGCCCTGGAATTTTCGGCCACCGCCGTCCGGGCCGCCGCCGGCCAGGGCCGGCTGATCATATCCAATGACGCCTCTTTGGATGAGGCCTTCCGCTCGCGGCTCAGCGTGCAGCGAAACATCATCCGCTCGCTGCTGTGCGTCCCCCTGCATTTTCGGGAAGGGGCGGCCGGGGCCGTCTATCTGGACTCCCGGGTCACCAGCGGCCTGTTCGGGGACAGACAGAGGGAGTTCCTGCTGGCCCTGGCCGGCATCATCGGGGCGGTCCTGGAAAGCGGCCAGCTGATCAGCCGGCTCCGTTTCGATCAAGCGGCGGCCGGATCCCAGGAGAACGACATCTCCGACTTGATCATCGGCCAATCTCCCCCGGTCAGGCAGATGATCCAGCGGATCAAGACCGTTGCCCAGGCGGACATCACCGTCATGCTGGACGGCGAATCAGGATCCGGCAAGGAACTGGCGGCTTTGGCGGTCCACAGATTATCGTTCCGGGGGAAGCGCAAGTTCCTGGCCCTGGATTGCGGCTCGCTTCCGGAGACCCTGTTGGAATCGGAGCTGTTCGGTTATGTTAGGGGTGCCTTCACCGGCGCCGGCAAAGACAAGCCCGGACTGTTCGAATCGGCCGATGGCGGCACGGTATTCTTGGACGAGATCGCCAGCGCCAGCCAGGCGGTTCAGTCCCGCTTGCTGAGGGTGCTGGAGAGTGGGGAGATCAGAAGGGTGGGAGAGTCCGAGAGCCGGACGGTGGACGTCCGGGTGATCTGCGCCACCAATAAAGATCTGGAGACAGAGATCAACGAAGGCCGTTTTAGGGAGGACCTGTACTATCGGCTTAAGGTGATGACCATTCCCATTCCCCCGTTAAGGGAAAGGAGCGGAGACATACTGCTGTTGACCGAATATTTCAAAGAAAAGTATTGCCGCAAATTCGGCAAGATCGGGCTCCGGTTTGATTCCGAGGCCAAGCAGCAGATGATCGGACATGTCTGGCCGGGCAACGTCCGTGAATTGGAGAATACCGTCCAAAGGGCGGTGCTGCTGACGAATAAAAAGGCCATCACCCCCAGGGAACTGGAGATATCCCCGGGTTTGAGCGAAGGCCAGAATAAATATCAGAACGATCGTCGCCCGGATATACTCGAGGCCGTTAAAAATTTTAATGGAAATATCTCTCAAGCGGCCAAAGCATTAGGGGTATCCCGCCGTCATCTGTACCGGCTGATGGAAAAACACAATATTAAAGTGTGACATTGTGTAAAAAGTGAGACCCAGGGACACATATTTTGTTACTTAAGTAAAATGAACAAGTTATAATATATTATAGTCGTTTAATTAAAGCGACTGAGACATAATGTCTCAGTCGCTTTTTGTTTTTTTCTCCCATCTGAACCACCGTGAAATGGTAAAGACCGTAAAATCAATGAGTTGTAATAAATATATATTTTTGGCACGATTAATGAAACTATAAAAGACAGATGCTCAAACAATCAATCAATAAAATCGGAGACAAAATGAAAAAACTGATTTCCTCTTTACTGCTGGCAATTCTGCTGGCTTCCCTGGCTGGAACCACTATCGGCTTTGCCGATGACGATCCGCCCCCCACCCCTAACGTGGTCTACCCGGTGCCTCCGCCTCCTCCGGACGAATTTTAACCAAAGGTGAAAGGCCGATCAATTTACTGCCGGTCAGGTGGAATTGCCGGCCCGGCAGTAAATAAAGCTTGAGGAATAAATATGTACGATAGAATCCACATATACCATTTTCTGCTTAACAACGGCAGGGAATATTATGGAAAGGTGCTGGCCCACGACCGGGACAAGATCGTGATCAGCGCCCTGAGGCTGGCCGAGCAGCCTCGCCGGGTGATCCTGTACCAGAACTCAATGGTAATGGCCGAAAGGATGGATGGACGGGGCTTTTAAGGCCGGCTCAAACCCGGCCCCGGTCGGATCATCAGGGCCAGGCGGTCAGGAGGCGGATAAAACCATTCTGCTGGCGGGGGACCAGAAAGCCATGCGGGAGGTGGAGGCTTTTCTTCTCCAGAACAAGGGTTATGCCGTTCTGACCGCCGACAGCATTAGTCGGGCCGAACAGCTTTTTGGAGAGAACCGGCAAGCGGTCCGGCTGTTGCTCACCGACCTGGTCCTGCCGGACGGCAGCGGCGTCGAATTGCACCGGAAATTGACCGGGATCAAGCCGGAGTTGGTGACCCTGATAGTTTCCGGCAGCCGGCCCGGCCCGGGAGAGATCCCCCGGGAAGCCCAATTCATGAAGAAGCCGTTCGCCCTGGCGGAGCTGCACCAAAGATTGACCCAGGCCCTGGAACGCCCCGATGGTTTCGGCAAAAAGCCGCCGCCGGTCTGCGGGCTGGCTCATCGGTTTCCGGCCGATCAGACCGATCTGTTTGCCCGGGGATTTGAATTTGCCTGTTGTGATTCCCGGGATTGCCCCTACAAGAAGGTACACCAGCGCCGCAAGTACTGCTTCTATCCACGGGCCGGCGGCGACGAGAATTTAAACGAGGAGGTTAACGGATGTTCTTTTCCGAGCAGACCCTGAAAAAAGCCTGGGCCAGGGCCGAAGGAAAGTGTGAATCGACCAAGGTGGTTGATGGGCGTAAAGTGCCCTGCAGTCGCGGCCTGCATTGGGACAAGCACGGCATGCTGCATGAACCGGAGGGCTGGCTTGCCCGCCATCGGGTGCAACTGGCCAACGGTATCATCGACATCGCCGCCAACTGTGAGGTTGTTTGCCGGGAGTGCCACCGGCAGGCAACATTGGAGACCGGCTGAAACCGGGAGACCCCTTACTTTTCTGTAGGCCAGAAAAGTAACAAAAGCCTGTCCTGAGCAGGACCCATGCAAAGCAAACGAAGGAAGCCTTTACCGCCCGGCAGGATGAACAGGCGGTAATTGTCAACCAACAAACCGTTAAGCCTCTAAGTGTGCTCAGGATGACAAGATCTTTTTCTCGCCAAAGCAAAATTGCCGCAGGCGGGGAGCCGGGGGTCTGAACTCATCCCTGCCCTTCTCTTGGCAAGAGAAGGGAAAGAGGGTTGAGTTGGTGTAATTTAATTGCCGAAGGCAAAAGAGTTTTTTACCTTCGACGCTTCCCCGGCCAAGCTTGGGTTTCCTATAGTGTTACTTTCTTGTGACCAAGAAAGTAACCAAAGAAGTCTTGCCCGCCCGACAATTTCCGGCAGGAATGATATCCCCGGACTAAATTCCTTGACCGGGGCGGGGAGCCAGGCTCCGCAATGAATTTTATACGTCCGCTTCAGCCTAAGCAAAATTGTCGCAGGCGGGGAACGGGGGACGGTCCCATACCTCTGAGTCGAATATAACCCATAGGAGACAGGGAGATGTATACCACCGGGATAAGCGAAAGGGAAAAAATGTTGGGCTACGCCCTGTGCCCCGTTCCGAATCCCGCCGGAAAACTGCCGGGGGAGCCGGAGCAGGTCCTGGCGGTGGCCTATAAACTGGACGATGAGAACCTGATCGTCAAAAAGCTGTACCCCATGGGGGGCTGCCGGTATTGGCATTTGAAAAAGGCCAGCGATGACTGGAGAACGGTGAGCAATGTGGAGCCCGACCCGGGAAAGGCCATCGAGCGGGCCAGGATGGGCTGAGGCGCCCTTTGGCCACCGCCAATAATGTGAAAGGGGAATATCGCAGGGGCGGGTTTGTAGCCTGCCCCCGACTGCAATATCCGGCTATCCTGTCATTCCCGACCTGATTGGGAATCCAGTGTACCTGCCCTTACTTTTTTTTGACCTCACCCCTAAAGCTATGGCACTTGAAGAAGCCATAAAATTAGCGAAAGCGGAAGTAATCCACGGTTGTCATTCCTGTCCCGCATCAAGTGCGGGATAAATTCCGACAGGAATCCAGAGCGTTCCTTACTTTACCTTATGCTGTTTTTATGGAGAGTGAATCGCAAAGAAACGGCGTTTTGTCTTCGTTGGTAGTTGATAAAACACTTACGTTGCGCCGTAATATTAAATTATAACGGAGGTGCCCAGCATGGTAAAAATCAAATCATCAACTCAAGCGCTTAAAATCGGGGCAATGTTCATTTTGGCTGTAACACTGATTAGTTGCGGCTCGATGAAAGTGCGAATGGTCGGGCAGTATGACCAGATGATCGATAGGCAGGTGACGGAGCTTCAGGAAAGCACCATGGGGTTCTTCAATAAAATGGAAAGAGGTCTGGGAACGGATGCTGCCAAATATGAAAGCAACAAACAATTTTATTATGATGCAAAAGTCATAGCGCAATGCGCCCGAACAAGAGCGGAAGCCCACGAATACGGCTTGAAATTCAAACCATTGAGCGACAATCTCAAATCGCTTGAAGAACAATATGTCGATCTGGAAACGCTGCATAAAATGAATTTTAACGAACAGGTCCTGGAATCAAGCCGGAAAGCCTTTGAACAATCCTTTACCGCCGTTATTAGATATCTGCTGGCACTAAACGGTGAAAAGGAACAAACAAATAAGGAAGGAGAATAACATGAAGCCGCTGGAAATAAAGGGAATAGCCGGTAAAATAATCGGCATATATAAGTCTGTTTTCGCTAAAAAATGGAAAGAGGTGGGAATGTATGCCGAGAACGAAGCCTTGAAATACGCCAATAATATCGCCCAGATAGATCTTTGGAAAAAATCCGGCCAAGTAACCGAAGAACAGGCTCGAGCGCTAATGAGCCTACATGCCCGTTCCATGAAGATGGTATTGACATCGACTGCGGGAATGAGCCTGGTGCTGGTGGAAAAAGCGGTTAACCAAGCCATAGACGAAATTAAAGGCGTTGTCAATAAAATAATCGGATGGAAATTGTTATAGAAATCATGAATGACAAAAAAGTTTTCAACCAACCATTACGAAAGGAGAGACCCATGATCACCACTTTAGCCCATGACGAATTAATGTCCATGGGCGAACGCTACCGCACCGACTATCTCATAGAACAGGGCGGCTATACCCTGGGGATCGCCACCAAGGAGGGCAAGTCCCTGGTCGCCCTGCTGCCGGCCGATTTTCTGACCGAGGTGCGGGCCGCTTTAGACAGCGTTTCGGCGGCCCTGAAGGACAAGACCGTGGCGGCGGCCGACGCCAAAAGCGCCACCGCCTCCCAGAACGCCGCCTTTGCCGGCGCCAAATTATGGCGCTCCAGGGTCATGCATCGCTGTCGCCGGGCGGCCAGCATGGGAAACCCCATGCCGGAGGAGCTGGTCCACGTCGCCCGGGCCAAAACTGTTCCGGCCGTCATCGGCCAGATGGACAAGATGACCAAGCTGTTGGAGGCCAACAAGGCGATTCTGGCGGCCGACACCGCCGCCCTGATCAAACAGGGTCAGGAACTGACCGTGGCCTTAAAGGCGGCCGACGCCAGCCAGGAGGTGAAACGCTTTAAGGACCTGCCTGATGCGGTCCAGGCCTTTTACAAGAACAAGGGCCTGCTGTACATAGGATTGAAGGTGATCAACGACGCCGGGCGGGAGCTTCATGCCGGTGAGCCGGAAAAGGCGGCCCAGTATAATTTGGGCATCCTGCGGCGCAACCATGGCAAAAAGACCACCGAGACCGGGGCCGAACCGGGCAAGTAGGAAGTATATTATTCCCCTCTCCCAATAAATTGGGAGAGGGGGCTTACAAAAGGCGGTGTTCGACCCACATCTGGAATGATCCGCCGTACATGAGGAATGGTTCGCCCCACACGGGATCTGGACCGCCGCAGAGGTGGAATTGCCCGCTCAGCATAAAAAATGGCCCACCGTAGATAAGGAATGGTTTGCCAAACACGGTGTATGGCTGGCCGGAGATGCGGAATAGGCCGCCGAACATGGGGCAGAAAACACAACACACAAGGATGGAGCGATGATAGACGCCAAAAAACTGCTGGCAGAGATAGAAAAGGAGATGACCCTGGAGGCCAAGAGCGTATTCCTTAGGTACGGTCGGGACGCCGCCCGGGACGGCCGGGAATTCTTGTCCGCCATAGGAACGGACCTAAAGCAATGGTCCGCAAAACTGGATTCCGGGGCTTTGAGCCGGGAGGGCTATATTGCCCTGGTGAACGGGGCCAAGGAGCTGGCCGGGATGCCGGCCCTTAAGCGGAGGGGCATCGGGCGGGTGATGTTAAAAGAGTTCCGGGACCGGATGGCGGAGATGATAATAAACAGGACGATGGGGATGCTGGGGTGAATAGGCTGAATTTTGGCAGGCTAAGAACAAAGATAAAATAAAAGAAAAGGGGCGGGGAGATGAAATACGCAGGCTTGACCGATGATCCGATCAAGAGGAAACAGGCGCACGGGAACCCGGTGGATTGGCGGGTGGAGAAAATGTTCACCTCTGAGGAGGAGGCCCGGAAATGGGAGAAGGGGATACGGGTTTTGGGGTACCAGGCCGGGACCGGGGGATCGGGCTGGAGGTATGGTTATACCTATACCATAACCGAGGGGACGAAGCAGTGAGGGGCGGGCATAAGGCCGGGGCGTAGGACACCTTTTACCACAAAGACACCAAGGCACAAATGGTATATTTCAATTGGCACCACCCTTCGCAGGGCACCTTTTACCACCAATAAGAATGAAGCACCATGACATTGAATATTCGAAATGGATTGCACCGGATCGGCATTATCTTTACCATCGCGTCATTGGCGGGCTATCTCTTTTATTTCATAGCCAAAGGCCCGCGGGATAGGGACTCTATAGCCCTGGCGGCGTGTTTAATTGCCAGCGGTATTTTGACGGTCCTTACCACGAAAGAGCCGTGGAGAAAAAAGCGCGGCCCTGGTCCAGCCGGCGGCCTTGAAGGAATTTAATGAGTAGATGGCGAAGTTCGTTAAGATCGCCAGGGTGGCGTTGAGGAGCAAGCGGGAGTATCTGGAGAAGATAGGGGTGCCGGCCGAAAAAAAAGCGCCAGTCCTGGCGCCATGCTCCGGACCTATGGGGAAGGGGGGAAGGTGAAGTGAGAAGCGGAGAACGGAAATGGGGAATCGTGCATCGTTATTCGGGGAGCGGGGCAGGGGGAATATTTCGTTTGACATTAACTTGTGATTAATAGTATTATAATGAAGATCATGTGGTAAATAGTTTTGCGTATTATGAATCAAGATGGTAGCAAAAAAAGGGGAGACATTAACCTTCGGACGAGCCTTAGGTGTGGTCCCCCATCGTGATTCAACCTGAATAAATATCGCATAACTGGCAAGTCAAGTGGAAAATACAGATATAATCAATCAACAAGAAAAATATCGTCTTTATATTGACGAATCCGGAGATCATGTTTTTCATGATATAGAGACACTTGCCAAGCCGCCGCATAGGTTTTTAGCATTGCTCGGCTGTATATTTTGCCTGAAAAATTATCTGTTATTTCAGGGGAAATTAGAGGAATTGAAACGGACCCATTTTAATCATAACCCGGATGAACCGCTGATATTTCATCGCAAAGAAATGGTAAATTGCCAAGGGCCGTTTTGGAGGCTGAGGGATATCGGTTTTAGAGATAATTTCAATCAGGCGCTGCTGAAAACCATCAGCGAAGCAAAGTTTGGATTGATCTTGGTTGTTATTGACAAACTTTCATATAAGAACAGGTACCCGGATCCATTTCACCCTTACCATATATGCCTTGATTTTATGCTTCAAAGATATGCAGGATTGATGAATCACTACAACCGTCAGGGGGATGTGATGGCTGAAAGCCGGGGAAAAAAAGAGAATGGTTTGCTGGCCAATGCTTATGATCATATTTACACCCACGGAGACATGCACCACGATGCCGGCTTTTATAAAAGGGCTTTGACCAGCCGGGAAATAAAGCTTAAAGGGAAATCCGCCAATATCGCCGGTTTACAATTGGCCGATATTTTGGCATATCCGCTTAAGCAGGCATATCTGGCTGAAAACGGAATATGCGAGGAAGCGGCGGATACCTTTGGCAATCTGCTGGTTGAAGCCGTTTCAGACAAATATAACCGGCATATCTACCATAAATATGTAAACGGTTACGGGAAGGTATTTTTTCCAAAATGAAAAAGACCTTAGGAGCAAAACTCCCAGGCCTTTCTCACGCTAGCCCTGCACGGGCTATCCTCCTCCAAGTAATTGGATTGAGTGCATTATAGCTCCACCCGGCCGGTTTGTCAAGGAAAATTTACAAGTAAATATATTGATCATTAAACATGCCATCAATTACCATAGAAGACCCCATCATAAACTCACCCTTCATGAAGCCCCAGCGGCATTTCCGCTTTGACGATCAGGGCAGTACCAACCAGATCGTAGAGGGCCGGAGGGAGAGTTTTTATTTCATGCCGGTGGCCAGGCCCAGGGGGCAGAACCGGGACCAGCAGATAATAGAAAGCTTTTGGACCGAGAACCGGAAGGAAGAGAACAAGTTCATCAATCATGTTCGGAGCCGGGTGACCCAATGGCGCAACAGCGGACTACAGATGACCTCGGTCACCCCGGTCACCCGGCAATTGCTGGAATACTGGAAGAACAAAGACCGGGAGAAAAGATTATATTTTTGCCAGATCGAAGCGGTGGAGACGGCCATCTATTTAACCGAGGCAGCCAAGAAATTCAACGATGCCGCGCTGGAGAACCAGCTAAGGGAATTCAACATCCAGGGCAACTCCGATCTTAACCGCATAGCCTTTAAGATGGCCACCGGCAGCGGCAAGACGCTGGTAATGGCCATGCTGATGGCCTGGCATGTGCTTAACAAGCTGGCCTATCCCCAGGATAACCGGTTCAGCGACACTTTTCTGATAGTAACGCCGGGGATTACCATTAAAGACCGGTTGCGGGTGCTGCTGCCCAACGACCCGGATAATTTCTACCGGGCTTTGGACATCGTGCCGGCCGAGCTGTTAAGCCGGATGCAGAACGCCAAGATCGTGATCACCAATTTTCACGCATTCAAACAGCGGGAGCGGGGCGCCGCCGGTAAGCTTACCAAATCAATTCTGAATACAGGCAAGAAGGTCAGTGCCTTTATTGAAACCCCGGATCAGATGGTCCGCCGGGTATGCCGGAGCCTGGGCAACAAGGGCAATGTCATCGTCATCAATGATGAGGCCCACCACTGTTACCGGCGCAAGGAACAGGGACTGGAAGAGGTCTTAAAAGGCGAGGAAAAGGCCGAGGCCAAGAAGCGGGAAGAGGAAGCTCGGCTTTGGATCAACGGCCTGGAAGCGGTAAAGCGCAAACTGGGGGTGCGGGCGGTCTATGACCTGTCGGCCACCCCGTTCTTTTTGAAAGGTTCGGGGTTCTCCGAGGGAACGCTGTTTCCCTGGGTGGTCTCGGATTTCTCGCTGATAGACGCCATTGAGTGCGGAATAGTAAAGGTTCCCAGAGTGCCCATCGAGGACAACGCCAACCCCGGACAGATGCCCACCTACCGGAACCTGTGGTATAAGATCCGCGATGACCTGCCCCGGAAAGGCCGGGGGAGCGAGCAGAAAACACCCGATCCCAAAGTTCCGGTCCAATTAGAAGGGGCCTTGCGCAGTCTTTACGAGAATTACCAGAAACATTATCAATCTTGGGAACAGAATACCGAGGCCCGAGCGCGCGGGTTGACCCAGCCGGTTTTCATAGTGGTCTGTAACAATACCAGCGTTTCCAAGATGGTTTACGATTTCATTTCGGGTTACGAAAAGGAGGTAAAGGGCCAAAAGGTTGTAGTGCCGGGCAAGCTCGATCTGTTCAGCAATGTGGTCAACAACGCCTGGACCGACCGGCCCAGCACCATCTTAGTCGACAGCGAGGAGTTGGAATCCGGCGAGGCCATGAGCGCTGAGTTCAAAAAAGTGGCGGCGGTGGAGATAGAGGAATTTAAGCGGGAATATACCCAGCGTTTTGAGGGGCGGTCTGCGGAGAACCTGACCGACGAAGATCTGTTGCGCGAGGTGATGAATACCATCGGCAAGCAGGGCAAGCTGGGCGAGCAGGTAAAATGCGTGGTCTCGGTCTCGATGCTGACCGAGGGCTGGGACGCCAACACCGTCACCCATATCCTGGGGGTGCGGGCCTTTGGCACCCAATTGCTTTGCGAACAGGTGGTGGGCCGGGGATTAAGGCGGATGGGCCGGGGCCTGGTTACCAAAACCATCAATGGCGCTACTTTTGAGACCTACCCGGTGGAATATGCCGAGGTTTACGGGGTGCCGTTCTCGTTCATACCCTGCGCCGGTTCCACCATCCAAATACCGATACCTGTTCAAGCGACCAGGGTGCGGGCCTTGGAGGAACGCAATCACTTGGAGATCACCTTCCCCCGGCTGGCGGGTTACAAATACGACATGCCCACGGAGAAGCTGACGGCCAGTTTCGGGCCGGAGTCAAAAATGGAATTGTCCACCCTGCAAGTACCGACAATTACGGTGGTGGCACCGATAGTGGGTCAAAAGGAAGTGCATAACTTAGACGAGTTGAAAGCCCACCGTATCCAGGAGGTGGAATTCTTATTAGCCAAGCATGTATTGGAGAAATATTACCGGGACGATCAGGGCAATCTTAAGCAATACCTGTTTCCCCAGGTGCTGGGCATTGTGCGGCAGTGGCTGGACGGCTCGGTGGTTCTAAAGGACGATACCTTTATCCAGTTGCTTTTGTTGATAGAGCACGGCAACCTGGCGGCGGACAAGATATACGGGGCCATATCAAAATCCATGTCGGGCCAAAGCACCATCAAGCCGATATTAAAGCCCTACGATACCATTGGCAGCACCAAGCACGTGGATTTTGACACCACCAAGCCGGTGTTTGCCACCAGCCCGGATAAATGCCATATCAGCCATGTGGTGGCCGATACCGAAAGCTGGGAGCAGAAGCTGGCTCATTCGCTGGAGCAGATGGAGCAGGTAAAAGCTTATGTTAAGAACCAAAGCCTGGGGTTCTTTATACCCTACCAGATGAACGGGGAGGAGAAGAATTATATCCCGGATTTTATTGTTAGAATTGACGATGGGCATGGCACGCCCGACTACGCCGATACAACACCCGGCGATGAAAAGAGGCTACGTACGGGCAAGGATGATCTGTTGAACCTGATAGTGGAGGTGACCGGGGAGAAGCGGGCCGATAAGGAAATAAAGGTGGCCACGGCGCGGGATCTGTGGGTTCCGGCGGTGAATAATCACGGGGGGTTTGGGAGATGGAAGTTTTTGGAGATCAGGGATCCGTGGAATGCGAAGAATGAGATTTTTAAACAATTCAACTAGTAGATAATCATCATGCCAATTATTGACAGATTCAAAGGCCCCGAAGGGCGAAAACGCCTTATAAAGTCGTTGTGTTCTCAACAAATTATTAAAGATAATATTAAAATAGCTTCGCAATTTTGCCAGTCTGTAATCTTACACGAATATTCAGCAGGAAGTATTTTGATTAAACAAGAGGATGTTGATAATGAATTACATTTTATTATTTCCGGGCGTGTAGCTATTCGTGTTAATCATCGAGACATTGCTTATAGGTGCACAAATACACATGTAGGCGAAATGGCTTTGATTGATACTGGAGCAACAAGGAGTGCTTCCGTTATCGCAGTTGAGAACACTTTAACAGCTAAAATCTCAGAACACGAGTTTACAAAAATTGCAAATAAATATCCCTCAATTTGGCGTTATTTAGCAATTGAATTGGGAGCAAGGCTGCGTCAGAGAAATCAATTTGTGAGAAAACCTAATAGCAAACCAAGAATGTTTTTTGGATCCTCAAAAGAATCTATTCCATTGGTGAAGGAAATTATTCACAATTTAGACACAGACAAAGTAGAACCAATCCCCTGGACTAAAGATATATTCTGGCCTTCACATTCTACACTTGAGGATCTTGAAAGGCAGTTGCCAACCTTTGATTTTGCCGTTTTCATTTTTGGTCCGGAGGATAGCATTATCAGTAGAGGGAAAAAGAAAGAAGGGCCACGTGATAACGTTGTTTTAGAGTACGGAATGTTTGTCGGTGCAATAGGTAGAGATAGGACCTATTTTATTAAGCCCAGAAATGTAGAGATAAAAACACCTTCGGATATCTTTGGGCTTAAACCATTAGTATATGAACACAATAGATCTTTTACGAAAATTGATGTTAAACCCGTAGCCGCTGTCCTTATGAAATGTATAACAAGATACAGTGTTAGATGAAGGAGATAGTCATGGGCCTTGCAAATGACATCAGAGCTGAAGTTAAACAAACATTTTCAAAACAGTGGGAAAAAAGAGATGGCAACAAAGTGCCAGATACAGACGATATCGCACTCGGCAATGCGGCTGTTGTTTTAAAAGGAACTATCTTATATGCAGATCTTGTAGAGTCGACATTAATGGTAAATTCTCAGCAACAGCATTTTGCAGCAGAAATCTATAAAACATTCTTATTAACTGCATGTAAAATAATAAGAGATCAAGGTGGGACAATCACCGCATTTGATGGTGATAGGGTAATGGCGGTATACCTTGGAGATAATAAAAATTCAGCAGCAGCAAAAAGTGCATTAAAAATAAATTGGGCAGTCGATAAAATAATCAATACAGAACTTGTGGCCCAATATCCTAACAGCGATTATAGAGTAAAACAAGCAGTCGGTATAGATACTAGCGATTTATGGGTAGCAAGAACAGGTATTAGGGGCTCGAATGATCTTGTATGGGTCGGGCGAGCAGCGAATTATGCAGCGAAGCTATGTTCCTTGCGAACAGGCTCTTCTGTGTCCTGGATAACAAAAGATGTTTTCGACGTTTTAAATAAAGAAGTGAAATATGGGCCAAATGAACAACCTATGTGGCAACAATCTTACTGGTCTGCATACAATTGCTATGTGTTTTCGTCAAGTTGGAATTGGTCAATTGATTAAATATCGGAGGATGGAATGTATTATATAAAATCTCCTATTGGCAGGTTGTTAAATCCCGATGATACTTTTAACTATCAGAGTGATGATGTATTGAAAGTATTGTATGATTCGCATTACAATCCGTTTAATGATGAAACTACACCAACCAGTCTTAGACTATTATCAAATGCAATTAGTTTAGATGAAAAACGAACTAGTGACTTGTGCGAATATTTAAATAAATCCAATCTTATCGATTTAGTCAGAGTTGGAGTTAATAAATACTATAAAATAAACGCTTTAGGTATTCGATATGTTGAGTCTGGCGGAGGTGTATTATGAGTGTTGATGCATGGCTGGATCAAGCCGAGCATGATTATTGTTTAGCGAAATTAGCACAGGAAAAAGGATATAATGAATGGGCAGTATTCTGTGCATCTCAAGCTTTGGAAAAAGTAATTAAAGCTACAATACTAACGTTAGTTCCCGGTATTTCTAACAAGGAACTGTATGAACACAATTTGCACTATCTTCTGGCTAAATTGCCGATTAAGTTTAAGACAGATAAAATTGAAGAAGATTGCAAAGAAATTGATGATATAGCCAAATATTCAAGGTACCCGACAAAAAATCATAATGGCAAACCACCAAAAGAAATGTGTACAATTGAAATATCTCAGAATGTATTAGAGAAAGCTGACAAATTATTATGTTTTTACAGAAAAATATATAAAATAAGCGATGGGTTGTTTGATAATATAGAACCCCCATTATATCAATAGCACTTTAAAAGGTATAATTATGCCCAGAGGCCGCCCCCCTCAAAATGTTAAAAAGCATGCTAAACCCATAAAACAGCAAGCCTCAAAGCTCGGTCATAAGCCCCGACCCCTCCCTAATCCTCCCCGCCGCGGAGAGGGAACAGGGCGTGGTGCGGTCTATTCCAGCCGCCACCAAGATAAAAAGGCCAATATACAATTCAAAAAAACAATTAGTGTAAACATGAAGCATATGCTTGATGGAATAAGATACTATTATTCAATACCTGTAATAAATGATGGTTCAAAATATGAAAAAAAACAAGTAAAGTCTGTCATCGTTAACAAATTTAAAAAATTGATTACTAAGATGCAAGCTGATCCTGCAATTGCTCTATTTATGCGGGGGAATAAATGCGACAGGAGGTTTATCCAAAATGATTTGGATAAATATTATATTGTTGGAGAAAAAGCAAAATTCTTTTTGAAAAATGATGTAGATAGAATAACAAAGAAATATCTAAAAACAAAGGATTTGGGAAAAGAATCTATAATTGATGAAATTATTCAATTAATAAAAGTGTGTAATGGAATAATTGTAAATAAACCCAAAGACCACCCCACAAAAGGAGTATTAGGCGGTGATTTTATTAAATACATTAGAAAAATAAAGGATATAGAGGAACTTGGCAACTGGTTATTGTTTTTTTATGCATGGATACACAATAATGGCAAACCTGCCGAAATTAAAAAAGTATCACCGTGTATTTCGGTTACTATTGGTGGCAATATGTACGAAACAGCCAGCAAATTCGCGTTAAATAGAAATGATGAGGGAATGGTAGTTGTTGGTTTTATAAATACTGATGAAATACATACATTTATAAAAGCGCAAGCGATAAAAGAAACATTAAAAAAGCATGGTGTAACCTGGTATGATGACATTAACAATGAGATAATATTACTTAATGGTTTATATCCTCACAACATATTCGGATTCTATCATTTGAAGAAAAAAACAAAAATTGTTGATTTTTATATTAACCCTTGGATTGTTGATATGTTAGAAAAGGGTGTCAGCTTGGATCCAAAAATAGGTATATTAATCAATCAGAGTGGTTTTATTGATAAGGTAATTAGACTGGGATATAGTAAATATTCGTATTATATATGTGGTCAGAAAAAGATTTATGTTGGTGATGTTAATGATGGATATTTAAGCTCAAATGTATTTGAGGCGTTTACATTCACATGAACCATCTTAAGAAAATAATTGGAGTTTTAATAATTTGTTGGAATATGTTACTGTTTACAAGATGATTAATGGCAAATTTAATGTTTCAAAAGAATAGAGGAAATATGCCCAGAGGACGCCCCCCAAAAAACGCTAAAAAGGCTGCTTTAAAGCCCGCCAAGCAGTCTTCAAAACCCGGCCGCAAGCCCCGACCCCTCCCTAACCCTCCCCGCAGCGGAGAGGGAACCGGGCGTGGTACGGTCTATTCCATTCGCCACCAGGACAAGCGGGCTAACATACCCACCGAGGAACTGCGGGACTTTATGGTGGCCGAGGAGAAAAAGCCGGCCGTTATTCTATACCCGCGCGATACCTCGCTGGACCCGCAGTTGGTCTGGAAGGGCAAGGATGAGCAGGACAGCAAGGACATGACCGTTCCTGCGGTGCCGGTTTACATTCAGGAGAAGATACACCCGCAAGCGCTCATAGAGAATCTAAAAGCAGAATCCAAAAGGCAGAAAAACGAAGAAGTCCCCGATTTATTTGGCGATTTTAACGGCCTGCCCAAGGAGTTTTCAGATAGAGTGGACTTTTACAACCACTTTGCCAACTGGCAGAACCGGATGATCCTGGGCGATTCGCTGTTGGTGATGAACAGCCTGGCCGAAAAAGAGGGGCTTAAGGGCAAGGTGCAGATGGTCTACATTGACCCGCCCTATGGTATAAAGTTCGGCTCCAACTGGCAGGTAAGCACCCGCAAGAGGGATGTAAAGGACAGCAAGGCCGAGGACGCCACCCGCCAGCCCGAACAGGTAAAGGCCTTCCGCGATACCTGGGAGTTGGGAATACATTCTTATTTGTCTTATATGCGCGACCGGCTGACCGTGGCCCGGGAACTGCTGACTGAGACCGGCTCGGTGTTTGTGCAGATCGGGGATGAGAATGTTCATTTGGTAAGAGCAGTTATGGATGAGGTATTTGGGAGCGATAATTTCCTTGTGGAAATATCGTTTAAAAAAGGTATAGGTGCTTCAGAAATATTTGTGCCTAGTGTATTTGATTATCTTTTAGTCTATGCAAAAAACCAAGAAGTTGTTAAATACCGGCAATTATTTACTCCGTCAACTCTAGATGATGATGATTTTAATTTCTCCTGGGTAGAGTCACCGGTAGAAGGTGAAAGACGTTTGAATACTAAAGATTTCAATTCTCAAGGTAAACTTATAAATCAATCAATAAGATTCCAAGCATCAACTTTAGTTTCTAAGGGCGAATCTAAGGATAGTTCGGTGGGGTTTGATTATAAAGGCTCTGTTTTCATGCCTGCCTCTGGTTCACATTGGAAAACAACAAAAGATGGGTTAAAGCGTTTGGCCAATACAAATCGGTTACTATCTTCAGGTATTACCCTAACATTTAAGCGTTATTTTACTGATTACCCTTATACCCGACCGACAAATGTTTGGCTTGATACAGTTCAAAGCACTTTTGCGTCAGATAAAATATATGTTGTTCAGACTACTACAAAAGTTATAGAGCGTTGCATGCTTATGGTAACCGACCCCGGCGACCTCGTCCTTGACCCCACTTGCGGCAGCGGCACCACCGCCTATGTTGCCGAGCAATGGGGCCGCCGGTGGATAACATTAGATACCAGCCGCGTGGCCCTTACCCTGGCCCGCACCCGGCTTATGGCCGCCAAGTACCCATACTTCCATTTGGCCGATTCGCCGGAGGGCATGCTTAAAGAGGCCGAAATGCTAGGTACCCTGGCTTCCGCCAAGTTTGACCTCTCCCCGGCCCTCTCCCGCAAGGAGAGGGTGCCGGATATCCGGCGCGGATTCGTTTACAAACGGGTGCCGCATGTTACCCTAAAATCCATTGCCAATAACCAGGAGATTGATACCATCTACGCCAAGTGGCAGGAGAAGATGCAACCCAAACGCGCGGAGCTGAACAAGGCCGCCAAAGAAAAGTGGGAAGAATGGGAGATCCCGCGCGATTTGCCAGAGGCTAAAGCAGAGGTTCAAAAATTACTTAAAGAATGGTGGGAGCTTCGCCTGGTCCGGCAGAAGGAGATAGACGATTCCATTTCCCGCCATGCCGATACCGAATTGTTATTTGACCAGCCCTACGAGGACAACAAACGGGTGCGGATAACCGGGCCGTTTACAGTGGAAAGCCTTTCGCCCCACCGGATGCTGTCCCCGGAGATCCAGCGCACCGCCACCGAGGCCGCCGCGGAACGCGATTCTTCGTCCATCGGCTTTGAGCGGATGATACTTGAGAACCTTAAAACCGCCGGGGTGCAGAATACCGTCAAGAACGAGCGGATGAAATTCGACCGGCTGGATGTCATTTCCAGCCCTTACCTGCATGCCACGGGCGAGTATTCAGACAAGGAAGGTAAGTCACACCGGGTAGCGGTATTCATCGGGCCGGAGCACGGCACAGTAGGGCCGAACCATATCAAGGACGCCGCCAAGGAAGCGGTAAAGGGCCTGGGTCACGAGGTGTTGATAGTCTGCGGCTTTGCCTTTGACCCGCATGTCAACGAAGAGGCCAAACGCTACGGCAACCTTACCGTTCTGGTCACCCGGATGAACACCGACCTGACCATGGGCAGTGAAATGCTAAAAAAGACCGGGGGCGGCAACCTGTTCATGGTGTTTGGCGAGCCGGACATTCAACCGGTGGACCGCAAGACCGGCAAGATATTGCCAAACAAGGATGGCAAGATAGTTTTGGAGATCAAAGGGGTGGATGTCTATGACCCAACCACCGGCGAGGTGCGCGGCCACACCAACGACGATATCGCCTGCTGGTTCGTGGACACCAATTACAATGGGGAAAGCTTCTTTGTCCGTCAGGCCTACTTTACCGGGGCCGGGGATCCGTACGACAGGCTTAAAAAGGCCTTAAGGGCGGAGATAAACGAAAGCGCCTGGTCAACCCTGTATTCCACCAAAAGCCGCCCGTTTGACAAGCCGGAGACCGGGAAGATAGCGGTCAAGGTGATTAATCATTATGGGGACGAGGTGCTGAAGGTGTACGAGGTGGAATAAAAAAAGATTATGTCTAACAAAGAAAAATTGAACACTGTCTTATCGGGCGTTTCCGGCGAATACTTTGTGGCCGCCGAACTGTCTAAACGAGGATACATAGCTTCAATTACCTTAAGGAACACAAAAGGGGTTGACATCCTTTGCTCAAATGCCGAAGCCACGAAGACGGTTGGCATACAGGTTAAAACCAGCAGCGGGGCTAAAAGGAGTTGGATATTGAACCAAAAAGCGGAAAAATATTTCGCCGACAATTTATTTTATATTTTTGTTAATCTTTATAAGAATAAAAAACATCCGGATTATTTTATTGTGCCCAGTAAGGTAGTGTCCAAATATTGTAAAAAAGGTCATTCAAACTGGTTAAGAACACCCGGGAAGAGAGGGCAAAAACATAATGATACGCCTATGAGAAAATTTCATGATCCAGAGGAGGAATATTTAAACCGGTGGGAATTGTTAAATTTATAATTTTGGTATACGTTTCATTAAAAGGCCCTGCTTTCCTGCCGGAAAAAAGATAAAAAGCTTTTTCACAAATAAAATCGCCTCCCAACAGGTTTTGTCTACCTTTAAATACGGGAGGCGTAATATTATCAATGTTGTCAGTGTTTTGTTAATTACCGTTTGGCGTTATCCCTCTTTCAGTTTGCGATTATCGACGATATTCCAATGACAGCTTGATGGGCGGTTGAAAAAGTGATTTTAATTTATCCAGGAATGCCAGGTCAGAATCGGTCATTTTCTCTTTTGGTGTTGGTGCGGGAAGATCCAGTTTAAGCTGCCATTGAGTATTGAACCTACTTCTGTGCCTGCCGGTTTCCACCTCCTTTCGTTTGCATTTCTCTTTTGCTCTGTGGTTTACTGATGGTTTGTCGTTGGGGAAACAAAATTGCTTTATATGCACAATATATGCCTGTTGTATAAATTAATTTAACATAGACATATTGTGTGCAAATGAAAATGGCGATCTATATGTTGAAATGGTATATTTATTATTACGTTAGGTTAAATGCAGTTATTTAATGCTTGTGCAATATTTGCTTTAATAATGCAACACTGAATAGAAGAGGGAAAATGAATTTAGGATTTATTGCTTCACCCCAAAAAGGAATGTTCGAATATTTGACCATTTTAATGTCGTCTATCATAGCAATCGTTTCGCTGCTTGTAACACACTTCAATAACAAAAGGAATCTGAAGTTCCTAGAGGAAAAAGATAAACATGAGACGGAACAGAAAAGAATAATAGACGAAATGGAGATCAGCAAGGACAAGCGCTATCAGCAGAGGGCGTATAACCGTTTGTCGAGTGGTTTGTTAAAGCTGTATAACAGCTACATCAAACACCGATGTTTATATGCCGGCAACCAACGGCTGGATGTGGTGGAGATCAATGATACCTTTATTGAAGACATCGCTGCCTTCAAAACCGTTTACAATAAAGAAGTAGATATCATACCAGAATATGCCATCAGTTTGTTCGAATTAGTAGACACATTGAACAGATTCGTTTTGCTGAAAGATATTTTAGAAAAAGAACAGGATCTTGTTCAAAATAACGGTCATAAAAAACTTAAGGCCAAGCGGGCTGTGATGGACTCACTGTCGGCACTTCTTGATAAGGAATTTGTGGACATTCTCGACCAGATTTCAGATAAGGCGGATATATCTGAACCGTATAAAAGGTATCTTAAAGACAACAGCCCGGAAAGTTATGTAGCCAATAGCCTCAAAATTCAGCAAGAAATGATAAAAAGGATGGAGGATTCTTTTAGGAAGCAGACAAACAGCGATGTAGGGTAGTGTTCACTTGCCGGACTTACTTAAAGGTAAAAGCTAAAAACAAAATTTCTTTGTGCCCTCTGTGCATCTGCGGTTAACGCCCAAAACATGTAATAAACATTTCAGGAATAACATGGGCAACTTCTTCCATCTCATCCTCCTGGTGGGCGCGGCCACCGGCCAGGGCCAGCGATAACGTGGTAGGACAGATACACCGATACATGGGCTACGTGCAGGAAGAACTGGTGGAAGCAGGGCAGACGGTACAGGGCATAATCATAGCCTTGGAAGACGACCAGCGCATTAGCCGGGCGTTGTCGTTGGTGCCAAGCATAGTATTCTACCGTTACCAGGTGAGCGTTAAACTGATAAAGACCTGATTTGCTGGTTTTCTGACAGCTTGTCTTGTTTTGAATGCCAGTGGCATTAATGAGTCTGTCTCCCGACCATTTATTTACGAAGTATTTAACCAATTTCCAGCCCTAAGCCCATGTTCTGACGAAATGCTGCTGAAATAAATACTGGGAAAAACAAGCGAACAGGGAGCATGCAAAACCTCGGATGTTTAGATAAAGGCTATGGTGCTTGATGACCGGTAAAATCAAAGGTCCGGTTTCTGATTGTCCCCTGCGGTGTCAAGATAATCGGAGTTAAAGGGAACGTTATTTTCCTTCAGGTATGTTTTAATATTGTGAATAACAGTCCACCATAAAGCCGGTATTTAGAGATACCGGCTTTATGGTTTTGATATTTTTCATTGACATCCTTAGCCCAATGGTGCTAAAATGAAAACAGTGAAATTAACAACAAAGGACGAAATGCCCTATCTTTTAATCGCAATAATATGCAATTTAAAAATAAGCAGGCTGATCAAAGGCACTCCTGCCGATAAGCATTGGTTCTAACCGGTGCGTTTCCCGATATAGGGAAACGCACTTTTTAATTATAGCCGGAGAGACGATAAGCCATGAGAGAGACCCTTCAAGCCATCTATCAGATCCAAAAGCTGGACGACCTGATCAGAGACAACCAGGGCCGGTTGGACCAGATACCCAAGGATATAGCGGATATCCAGGAACGGCTCAAAGAATCGCGCTCCCGGCTGGACGAGGTGAACCGGCAGCAGGAAGATCTGGCCAGGCAAAAAAAGGCCCTGGAACAGGAGGTGGAACAGACCTCGTCCAATATCAAAAAACACCAGACCCAGCTGCTATCGGTAAAGACCAACAAGGAATATACCACCATGCTTCATGAGATTGAAGGAGAGAAAAAGAAGACCTCCGATATCGAGGAACAGATACTGACCATCATGGAGAGCCTGGAAAAGCTGGGCCTGCAGGAAACGGAGGAAAAGAATATCTTTAAGCTGGCCGAAGCCCAGAGTCAGGGAAAACAGCAGGAAATGGGCAAAGAAGCAGCCGGGTTGTCAGCGAGGGTGGAAGAGTTGAGGAAAAACAAGCAGGAGGCCCTGGCCGGTCTGCCCAAGGATATTCTGGCGATGTACGATAAGATCGGCAAAGCCCGCAACGGAACAGCGGTGGTGGCGGTAAAAAGCACCACCTGCGGAGGGTGTTTCGGAAATCTGCCGACCCAGCTGCTCAATCGTATCCGGGATATGGACAAGATAATAACCTGCGAGAACTGCGGCCGGATCCTGATCTGGCAGGACCCCAAACAACAATAATAATATTATTGAGGTGCGGTTATGACCAAGGACAAGGACCAGATATATTCCAAGCTCTCAACGGTACTGCGAAAGGTGGCATCCGGCCATCCTATGGAGGACATCTCCGAGTCCATGGGGTGCTCCAAGGACACCCTCAAGGAGGCTTTGGTGGCCCTGGCCGACAAGATCGAAACCGATTTCGGTTTTTCCAAGGTGACGCTGGCCATCGACGGCGCGGCCCGGGGCAATCCCGGCGAGGCCGGGGCCGGGGCGGCCCTGGTGGACAGCCACGGGAATGTTCTGGCCGAGCGCAGCCAATATCTGGGCAAGGCCACCAATAACGAAGCCGAATATCAGGCCCTGATCTTCGGGCTGAAGCTGGCCATCGAGCGGGGATTTTCCAAGCTGTCCATTCAGACCGACAGCGAACTGCTGGCCAACCAGATAAACGGCAGCTACCGCATCAAGGAGCCGCGGCTAAAGAAGCTGTTCGTCCAAGCCCAGGAGCTGCTTTCCCAGATGGAGAAGTGGGAAATCCAGGCGATCCCCCGGGCCCAGAACCGCCTGGCCGACCGGCTGGCCAACCTGGCCATTGACAATCAGACCATTCCGGAATTATAATAAAGTCTATCTAGGACAGGACCGGGTGATCGCCCCGCTTTGGCGGGGAGGAAAGTCCGAGCTCCAGAGGGCAGGCAGCCCCGGGAATACCGGGGGATCCGCCGGTAATACGGCGGGTACGGAAAGCGCCACAGAAAATATACCGCCCCGCCTCTGGCGGGGTAAGGGTGAAAAGGCGAGGTAAGAGCTCACCGCCTGGCAAGACAACTTCCAGGGCATGGCAAACCCCTGTCGGAGCAAGACCAAATAGATTCCGCCGCTCCGCTGAAAAAGCGGTATAAGGACGGCCCGTTCGGAAGGCGGAAGGGTAGGTTGCTTGATCCCGGCCGTATGGCCGGGACCAGAGAGATGATCGCCATCCCGTTATGCGGGATACAGAACTCGGCTTACAGGTCCTGTCCCTTTTTAAGTAAAAACAAAGTAGGTATATGGAAAGAAAATGGATATTCCCCGAGGGCGGGGACGAACAATTGGTCAAGGAGCTGGCGGTCTCGTTGGAGGTGACTCCCCTGGTGGCCCGGCTGTTGCTGGTCCGGGGGATAAAAAACGCCGATGAGGCCCGGCTGTTCCTGGATCCCCAGATGAGCGATTGCCATGACCCATTCACCATGAAGGGCATGGACGTTATTGTTGACCGCCTGGAAAGGGCCCTCCGGGAAAAAGAGAGGATCATGATCTACGGCGATTACGATGTCGACGGCATCACCGGGACGGCATTGTTATGGCGCTCCCTGTCATATCTGGGGGGCGATGTCAACTGGTATCTTCCCAGCCGGGCCAAGGAGGGGTACGGCATTTCTTCCAGCGGCGTTGAGGAAGCCCAGAGGCGCGGGGTCAAACTGATCGTCTCGGTGGACTGCGGCATTACCGCCCATCAGGAGGTCGAACTGGCCCGGTCGCTGGGCATAGAATGCATAATAACCGATCATCACGAGCCCAAGGAAAGCCTGCCCGATGCAGTGGCGGTGCTGGATCCCAAACGTCCGGATTGCAGCTATCAGTTCAAGGAGCTGGCCGGGGTGGGGGTGGCCTATAAGATGCTGCAGGGCCTTTACCGGCACTTGGGCCTGGACGAAGCCCAGCTGCAGGAGAACCTGGACCTGGTGGCTTTGGGCACCCTGGCTGACATAGTTCCGCTGACCGGCGAGAACCGGGTGCTGGCAAAATACGGGCTGGAGAAGATCCGCAGCAGCAGCAAACCCGGGATCAGGGCCCTGCTGGAGGTGACCGGCCTTACCGGGAAGCCGCTGGATTCCGGTCAGATCGTTTTCATGCTGGCTCCCCGGATCAATGCGGCGGGCAGGATCGGCGAGGCCGATTCGGCCCTGAGATTGCTGATCACCGAGAACCAGGATGAGGCCTTTGCCATCGCCCGGACTCTGGATCAGGAGAACCGCAAGCGCAAGGAGATAGACGATCGGATCCTGGCCGATGCGGTCAGTATGGTGAAACAACGGGTGGATCTGGATCAGGTGATGGTGATAGTGTTGGAATCCGAAAACTGGCATCAGGGGGTCATTGGCATCGTAGCCTCCCGGCTGGTGGAGCAGTTCTACCGCCCCACCATCCTGATCGCAGTGGACGGCGAGAAGGGCAAGGGCTCGGCCCGCTCCATCGCCGCTTTCCATCTGCACGAGGCGTTGAAGGGATGTCAGGAGCACCTGCTGGGTTTCGGCGGGCATAAGTATGCCGCCGGGATGTCCATAGAGACGGCCAAGATCCCGGAGTTCCGCCAGAAGATGAACCAGATCGCCAAACAGACGCTGACCAGCGATGACCTGATGCCCACCCAGGCACTGGACGTTCTGGTGGACCTGGACGAGGTGGATTCCAACACCGCCAGGAGCTTTGCCAAATTCGCCCCCTTCGGGCCGGGCAACCGCCATCCGGTGCTGGCCTCCCAGCAGCTGCGGGTGGTGGGGAGCCCGTACATCGTTGGCAAGAACCACCTTAAGTTCAAGGTCAAGCAGAAACAGCGGGTATTCGATGCCATCGGGTTCTCCTTCGGCGATTTATTGGACGAGGTGGAGGATCCGGATGCCACGCTGGATATGGCCTTTGTGCTGGAGGAGAACGAATGGCAGGGACAGAAGAAACTGCAGTTGCGCCTGAAGGATATCAAGGTCCGCTGACGCATTTATATTGCCCGCCTCCCCGCTGAAAATATATAATCATCAAGAATATTCCCGAATTTAAATGAGCATTATCTATAATCATTCGGTTCTTCCCAACGGCATAACCCTGGTGAGCGAGAAGATTCCCCACGTGCGCTCAGTGGCCGTAGGGCTGTGGATAGCCAAGGGATCGCGGGATGAGCGGTCAAGCGAGAACGGCCTGTCCCACCTGATAGAACACCTGCTGTTCAAGGGAACCCAGACCCGCAACGCCCGGGATATAGCCATCTTCCTGGAATCCATCGGCGGCCATCTGGACGCCTTCACCTCCAAGGAAGAGACCTGTTTCTATGCCCGGGTCCTGGACGAGCACCTTCCCCAGGCGGTGGACATCCTGTCCGACATTATCTCCCATCCTCGTTTTGACCCCCAGGATCTGGAGAAGGAGCGGAAGGTCATCCTGGAGGAGATCAAAACGGTCGAGGATACCCCCGACGAGATGGTCCACGAGCTTTTTTCCCAGGCCCTGTTCGACGGTCACCCGCTAAGCTATCCCATCCTGGGCAGCCGGGAGAATTGCCAGTCTTTTAAAATGGCGGACATACAGGCCTTTCGCCGCAAGAACTATCTTCCGGGAAATATGGTGCTGGCGGTGGCCGGGCGGGTGGAACACCAGGCCCTGGAGCAGCTGGCCCGGAGATATCTGGGCCAATACCAAATCTCTGCCGCCGTCAAGACAAACGTCGATGCCGATATAAAGGCCCCGGGGTTGTTGCTGAAAAGGAAAAAAACCTCCCAGGTGCACATCTGCCTGGGGATGCCGGCCCTGGCCTTCAACGATCCCGGCCGCTACGCCCTGCTGGTGCTGAGCACCATCTTCGGGGGAGGGATGAGCTCCCGGCTGTTCCAGAAGATCAGGGAGGAGGAGGGCCTGGCCTATTCCATCTATTCCTTTGCCGACCTGTACCGCGATACCGGGCTGTTCGGGGTCTATCTGGGGGTGGCGGTGGAGCAGACCAGAAAATCTTTGGAAACCACCCTGGCCGAATTCAAACGGCTACTGGTGGAGCCGCCCTCGCCGGAGGAACTGGAGAACGCCAAGTCCCAGCTCAAAGGCAATCTGATGCTGGGACTGGAGAGCACCTCCAACCGGATGATGCGTCTGGCCAAGATGGAGATAAACCGGGAGCCCTACCTGGACCTGGGGCAGACCCTGGCCAAGATCGATGCCGTAACCACCGATGATCTTTTAGCAATTGCCCAAAGGGTGATCCGTCCCGAGAAACTGGCGGCGGCAATATTAGGGCCGGTATCCGCCAGGGATATCTCATTGCCGCAATTGCGGGAGATGCTTCAGGTCGGTTAAGAGAAATTTATAAATTCAAGTTTATAGGATAGCGATAATGAACAAAGAGAAAAAAACTGCCATGAGCCTGTCCCAAAGGGCCCTGGGCATGCAGGCCTCTCCCATCAGGAGGCTGGTGCCGCTGGCCGACGCCGCCAGACAGAGGGGCACCCATATCTATCACCTCAACATCGGGCAGCCGGATATCGCCACCCCTAAGGATATCATGGATGCCATCCGTAACTTCGGGGAGGAGGTGTTGGCCTACGGTCCCTCGCAGGGGCTGCCGGCCCTGAGGCAGGAGATAAAGAAATACCTGGAACGGCAGGATATCATGGTGTCCCCCGATGATGTCCTGGTGACCACCGCCGGCTCAGAGGCCATCATCTTCGCCATGATGGCCATCGGCGATCCCGGCGACGAGATACTGGTTCCCGAGCCGTTCTATACCAACTATAACGGCTTCGCCACCATGGCCGGCATGAAGATCGTGCCGGTGCCAACCGATGTGGAGGAGGGCTTCGCCCTGCCATCCAAGGCCGAGTTCGTCAAGCGGATCACCGATAGAACCAAGGCCATCATGTACTGTTCGCCCAACAATCCCACCGGAGCCCTCTTTTCCAGAAAAGATCTGGAAATGCTGGCTGGCCTGGCCAAAGAGAAAAATCTCTGGCTGCTGGCCGACGAGGTCTACCGGGAGTTCACCTACGATGGCGGATATCACACCAGCATCCTGCATATCCCGGGGGTAGAGGATAGGGCCATTATGATGGATTCCATCTCCAAGCGTTTTTCGGCCTGCGGAGCCCGGGTGGGCTGCGTGGTGTGCCGCAATTCAGATATCATGCAGACCATGCTCAAGTTCGGGCAGGCCAGGCTGTGCCCGCCCACCGTCGAGCAGGTGGGGGCCATCGCCGGATACCAGACCATTGACAAATACCTTAAAAAGATGATCACCGAGTACCAGCGGCGCCGCGATGTGGTCTGCGAGGAGCTGGCTAAGATACCCGGGGCCATCTTCAAAAAGCCGGCCGGAGCCTTTTACATCATGCCCCATCTGCCGATCGACGATTCCGACAAGTTCGCCCAGTGGATGCTGACCGACTTCTCGCACGAGGGCGCCACCACCATGGTGGCTCCGGGCGACGGTTTCTATGCCACACCGGGCCAGGGCAAGCAGGAGGTCCGCCTGGCCTATGTGCTGAACGAGGGGGACCTGCGGAAAGCCTTGAAGATACTAGCCAAGGGTATCGAGGCTTACAATCGCAGGAAATGATTGTGAAAATTTCAACACGGGGCGATCGGAGCATCGCCCCTTTGTGTTTATTCAACAATTTTATTGTCAAATTTATCGGCAATTGATATAATAAAGTTCAATCGAACATAGAAAAACACTTGAAGGCTATGATGAAAGACCTGAAGATAAAAATATCCCTGCTTTCCGATCTGGCTCAGATGCCGGAATATTCCACCGCCCATTCATCCGGGATGGACCTTAAGGCGGCTATCGGGAGACCCATAAAAATAAAACCCGGGCAGATAAGCCTGGTGCCCACCGGCCTGGCCCTAGAGATCCCGCCCGGCTTCGAAGGCCAGGTCAGGCCCCGCAGCGGTCTGGCCATCAAGCACGGCATTTCCATCGTCAATGCCCCGGGCACCATCGACGCCGACTACCGCGGGGAGGTGGGGGTCATTTTGATCAATCTGGAAAAAAAAATATTCACCATTCAACCTGGTGACAGAATAGCTCAGTTGGTGATAGCTCCGGTGGTCAAGGCGAAGCTGGTCAAAGCAAGTTCGCTGAACAATACGGCCAGAGGCCAGGGCGGTTTCGGCCACACCGGGGTGGGGAAACGTAGACAGGATTGACATGATTTCTTGCCATTATGGAAAATGACAGTCTGACAGAACAGATAATAAAATGTGCTTATAAAGTTCACAACACCCTTGGTTTTGGTTTTCTGGAAAAGGTATATGAGAATAGCTTGATGATTGAATTGCCCAATTCAGGGTTAAAAGCTGAACAACAAAAGGCTATTTCCGTTAAATATGGAGGTACTGTGGTTGGAGATTATATTGCGGATTTCATCGTGGAGGGGTCGGTTATTGTAGAGGTGAAATCCGTGAACAACTTGGCAACAGAGCACGAGGTTCAATTAGTTAATTATTTGAAGGCAACCGGGAAAAGAATAGGCTTGTTGGTAAATTTCGGCAAATCTGTCGAGGTAAAAAGAAAATACAGGGATCCCAAGTAATCATCATGTTAATCCTGTCAAAAAAATGACCAAACAATCGGGACATTTTGCCGCGGCCCTTTCGGAGCCCAAGTTCGCCCTGTTCGCCGCAGGGCAGCTGGTCTCCCAGTTCGGCGATTACCTGGCCCAGATGGCCCTGATCGCGGTGATCGGGGCCTACACCACCCGGGCTCCGCTGGCCTATTCCCAGATCACGGTGGCCATCGCCCTGCCGGCCCTGCTGTTCGGCCCCATCGTGGGAGTGGTGGTGGACCGCCGGGCCAAGAGAAAGGTGCTGATAGCGGCCGACGCCAGCCGGGCGGTGATCATCGGGCTGATCCCCCTGCTGATGAAACTGACCGGATCGGTGCTGATTCTTTTCCCGTTGGTGTTCATCTCCTTTCTGATGGGGCTGTTCGCCAGCGCCGCCCGGCTGTCCCTGATCCCCTACCTGGTGCCGCAGAACAAGATCTTCGCCGCCAATGCGGTGATGAACTTCATCAACAAACTGGCAGGGATGGTGGGCTTCGTGGGCGGCGGACTGCTGGTGGTGGGCGGGTTCTGGCGGCATCTCAAGCTGCAGCCCTGGGAGGCCGGGTTCTATCTGGACAGCCTGACCTTCTTCATATCGGTGATCACCATTGCCATGCTCAAGACCGGGGAAAAAGTGATCGAGAGCCAAAAGGAGTCCGAACTGGTCCAGCTCTGGCGAAGGCGGATAAACAACCTGAAGACCGACCTCCAGGAGCTGTGGACCCTGATATTCTCCTCCCCCAAGGTAAAATTCGTGATGCTGTCGCTGCTGCTGGTATCCATCTTCGGCGGGACCCTCTATCCCCTGGTGGTGGTCATCGTCCAGAAGGGCACTGGCTCCGGCACCGGCGGGGTGGGGGTGCTGGGGGGCGTTTTGGCCCTGGGCATGATGTTGGGCTCCTTGTCCATCGGCTTTCTGGGACACCGCTACTCCCGCCGGATGATCATCGTCTCAGGGCTGCTGGGGGTGGGGACCATGGTCAGCCTGTTCGCCCTGTGCCGCCACTACTGGCAGCTGCTGCCGGTGGGTCTGCTGATCGGAATTTTTCTTTCGCCGGTGATGGTGGCCCAGGACACCCTGCTACATGAATCGGCCCCCGACAAGCTGTGGGGGCGTATCTTCTCGGGACGGGACTTTGTCTTGAACGGAGGCTTCATGCTGAGCTCCCTGTTCTTCGGCTTCATGGCCCAGATCATCCTGCCCCGGCTGGGGACCACCAACCATGAACGGGTGACCCTCTTCTGGTGCGGGATATTACTGGCGGCCTTCAGTCTGGTGGCGGCCGGCATTGTGGTCAAGCAGAAAAAAGCCGAATCTTCGAGGGGATGACATCATGGCCACCGTTAAGGATTCCCTGTCCCCTGATTTTATCGCCCAGGTAAAGGGGTTGGACATCAAGGCCCGGCTGGTGGTGGAGGGCTTTTTGACCGGCCTGCACAAAAGCCCCTATCACGGTTTTTCGGTGGAGTTCGCCGAGTACCGCTCCTACATGCCGGGCGACGAGATAAAGCGGATAGATTGGAAGGCCCTGGCCAGGAGCGACCGCTACTACGTCAAGGAATTCGAGGAGGAGACCAATCTAAAAGCCTATTTGCTACTTGACAGCTCGGCCTCGATGGGTTACCATACCAGGGGCGGCGGTTCAAAATACCAGTATGGCTCCTGCCTGGCGGCAGCCTTGAGCCTATTGCTGCTGAACCAGCATGATGCAGCCGGCCTGGCAACCTTCCGGGAGGGCATCAGCAATTTCATGGCCCCCAGTTCCCGTCGCTCCCACTGGCGGCAGATGCTGGAGCTGCTGGACAAGGAGATCCCGGCAGGCAAGACCGATTTCGAAAAAATATTTTACGACCTGGCCGGGCACCTTAAACGGCGGGGGCTGATAATCCTGATCTCCGACCTGTGGGACGGCTCCAATGCCGTGCTTAAGGCCCTGAAGCATTTTCGGCATCTTAAGCATGAGGTGCTGCTGTTCCACCTGCTGGACCATGATGAGTTGGCCCTGCCTTTTTCCGGCAAGCTGGCCTTTGAGGATATGGAGACCGGGGAAAGGGTCCAGCTGGATGCGGCCAGTGCCGCCCCGGAATACCGCCGGGCCGTAACCAGCTGGCGGGAGGGACTGAGCCGGGAGTGCCGGAGGGATTTGATAGACTATATTCCGCTGGACACCAAAACTCCTTTTGACAAGGCCCTATTGTCTTACCTGCATAAAAGGCAGCGTTTGGGATAATCCATACCGTTTTTTGAAAATCCTTTCGCGTCATAGGTTCGCCGAAGTAATGATAACCCTTAATTAAGGAGGGATAAATATGCTTAAGGCAGATCAAACGCTGGATGACAGGCGCTTCGAGGACCGCCGCAAGAATCAGCGGCGCCAATTCCAAAACGATCAGGATGATTATAAAGGCCAGGCCGACCGGCGCAGCCTGGAAAGAAGAAGCACCGAACGGCGTAAAGCGTAAAACCAAAACCAGAGGTCCATCATGCAGGAAAGAAAACTGGTCGCGCGGTACCTTGACGGACGGATAGTAAAAGGCCACACCCTGGACTTTTCGATGAACAAGGATGCCTTCCATCTTTCCTCTAACGGTGTGCCTCCCTCCTCGTCCGAAGTCCGGATCGAGCAGCTTAAGGCGGTGTTCTTTGTCAAGGATTTCATGGGAAATCGCGAGTACGACGAGAGGCGTGATTTTGACGGCAGCTATCCGGTGAATTGTAAAAAGGTGGAGGTCACTTTCTTCGACGGGGAGAAGCTGACCGGCGTTACCGAGATGTACATGCCCAACCGGAAGGGTTTTTTCCTTTTTCCGGCCGACAAGAAGTCCAATACCGAAAAAGTTTTCGTGGTCAACAAAGCGGTCCAGGAGGTCAAATTTTTATAATGCAAAAATGCTTACTTAAAAGGATGATATGAAAAAAACGATTGCCGTTGTCATGTTGGCGCTGGGCGTTTCCCTGGCCCAGGCCAACGGGCCGGTCAAGGAAGGCGGCGATTTCGGACTGGGGCTGATAGCCGGGGAGCCTACCGGTATATCCTGGAAACTGTGGAGCGGAAAAGAAAGGGCCTGGGATGGGGCGGTGGCCTGGTCCTTCATAGATGAAGGCTATCTGCGACTTCATGCCGATTATTTATGGCATGATTTTCAGCTGATAGAGGTGGAGCGGGGGCAACTTCCGGTATATTTCGGGATCGGCGGCACTCTGTGGTCCGGCCAGAGGGCTCATTATGAGAAACACTTCAACCTGGGGGTCAGAGGGGTGGTGGGCCTGGAATATATATTTCCCCAGGCTCCGGTGGATATCTTCCTGGAATTGGCCCCCACCGTAGGGCTGGTTCCCGAAACCGGCTTCGACGTCCAGGGCGGAATAGGTCTCAGATTTTTCTTTTAACAATCGCCGGCAAAGCTGCATCAATATACTTGACATCTAGCAGATTATTTGCTAAACTTATGGGCGATATGCAGGTGCGGGGCATCTGCTTTTGGTTAGCGGTAAAAACATAAATGGGCCTGTGGCGCAGTTTTGGTAGCGTGCCTGACTGGCAGTCAGGAGGTCAGGGGTTCGAGCCCCCTCAGGTCCACCAGATATTAATTAAGATGCTTGCGTAGGCAATTGATTTACGGCTGAATTGCCGAAAAACAATTCGGCGAGCGTCGTAAGAGTTGAGCACAGGCATACGCTTGTGCTTTATTTTTAGGAGAGGTCATGCCTAAATTTTTAAAGGTGTTGATATTTTTTACCGTGCTCATTCTGCTGTATGCAGCGGTGGCGATCAGCATTCCGTATATCCGTTTCTTCCACATCAAGGACAAGATGAAGGAAGCCGCCCAGAATGCCATGACCGAAAACGATGACAGCATTGCCCGAGCCCTGGCCGAAAACGCCATGGATGACAAGATCCCCCTGGTGGGAGACTATTTCTACCAAGTGCAGGATGAGAAGGGAAATAGGGATGTCTACAAACCGGAGACCGAGGAGCAGCAGAGGGAATACCTCGAAGGCGCCCGGGAATATTTCCTGCAGAACATCATAAGGACAGAAGGACAGAACTATACCATCTCCATAGATTATACGGTGGAATTGTATTTTCCATTTTATACCCATAGAATTAGTTTCAGCCATAAGGAATCACAGCCGCTAGTCAGATAAGTATAAATAACAATCTGGGGCGCCAGGTGCTGGTGCTCAACCAGAATTATGAACCGCTGCTGGTCTGTAATGCCAAGCGGGCCTTGGTTCTGTTGTTCCTGGGAAAAGCGGAAGTGGTCGAGAATAGCGATTATTTTGCCGCCAGCATTCGCCGAAGATTCATACTGCCCAGCGTCGTCCGGCTGGGCAGTTTCATCCGCAGACCCCGTCTGGAGGTCAAGCTTTCCAAACAGAATATTTTCAGGAGGGATCGCCACGTCTGCCAGTACTGCGGCACCAGCCAGGGGACGCTTACCATCGATCACCTGGTGCCCAAGAGCCTGGGGGGAGATGACACCTGGGACAATTTGGTGTGCGCCTGCACAGTATGCAACAATAAAAAGGCCAACCGCAGCCTGAAACAATCCAGGATGACCCTGATCAAAAAACCCCGCCGGCCCCATTACTTCTCATTTATTCAGTATTCGATACATAACCCCGACGATAATTGGAAACCCTACCTGTTTTTAGGAAAGGCCTGATGACCAGAAAGATTGCATATATATCGGTTCTCATTTTAACCGGAATCCTTTTTGTATCCGGGGCCTGGGGAGCCAAGACCGCCACCAAGAAGCCGGCCAAAAGGAAGACCTCCAGCGTCTTCTATCTTCCCAAACCCACCGGAGATGTTCAGGAGGACCTGGATAAATTATTAAGCAAAAAACTAAACCGGGTGGGCCGCTGGGGGGTGGCGGTTATGTCGCTGGATGACGGCTCTCTTATCTATCAGCACAATTCCGGATCGCGATTCATTCCGGCATCCAACACCAAGCTGTTCACCACCGCTGCCGCCCTGGAGAAACTGGGCCCGGAATACAGCTACCAGACCGAAATATATGCCTGCGGGCCGATAGATTCGACCGGAGTGCTGAACGGCGACCTGCTCATAAAGGGATCCGGCGATCCCACCATCAACGATATCGCCACCATGGAGGATTGGGCCGACAACATCAAGGCCATGGGAATCACCGAGATATCGGGCGATGTGATTGGAGACAAAGGCGATTTCCTGCCAGAGAAGCTGGTCTCCATCATTCCCCGCTCGGCCAACAAATTGGTCCGCCCCAAGAAACGCCTGGCTTGGAGGCTTTCCGGCCTCTCCTTCAGGGAGAACGTGGTGGTGGTGACCCTCAAGGGAGGGAGGATCGGCCAGCCGGTTAATTTCTCCATAGATCCTCCGATGTCGGTCAACATCAAGAATCTCAGCCGGACCATAGCCGGCAGCTACAGCACCGTGAATAAAAAGGTGAAGAACAAGGACGGCACCTATACCACCAAGAGCCGCCGGGTGTATAACAACGGCAAGGCCTACGCCTCCTTTGACGGGGCCACCCTGAAAATAACCGGAAAGCTGGCCGCCGGGGCCTCTAAAAAATTCACCTTCTTCGCCAAGGAGCCGGAGAGCCATTTCGCCAGGATTGTGGCCCAACTCCTAAAGCAGCGGGATATAGCGATCAAAGGCGATATCAGGGCCAGTCAGGAGCACCCCCCGGTCCGCGAGAACAATACTTCACTGTTGTACGTTCATTATTCCGAACCCCTTTCAGAGATCATAAAGGTCATCAATAAAAAGAGCCATAATCTTTACGCCGAATCTCTGCTGCAGACCATCGGGGCCGAGGTGGACGGTGAGGGAAGCCGGAAGAATGGTTCCACGGCCGAGCGGAACATCATCAGTCAGATGGGCCTGGGGGAGGTGGACCTGTTCGACGGCTGCGGGTTGTCCCGGCAGAACGAGGTATCCCCGCTGCAGGTGGTCAATCTTCTCAAATACATGCATGAACAGCCTTACTGGGACGTGTTTTACAAATCGCTGGCCATCGGCGGGATAGACGGCACCTTGGTGGGGCGGTTCTCCCAGCCGGATTTCTGCGGGAGGGTATATGCCAAGACCGGATCTATCGGGGGCGTCTCGGCGTTATCCGGCTACCTGACCGCCAAGAACGGCAAGATGTTCGCTTTCTCCATAATGGTGAATAACACCTATCGCTCAAAACTGGCCAGGCGGATCGAGGATTATATCTGCAAATTGCTGATAGATAACCTGAGCTGATGCTGGCATCCCCTATGCAACAAAAACTTAAAGGGAGGATGGAAAATTGCTGAAAATGTATTTCGACTACCGGGATATTTTTCGGGCGGCCAGGCTGGGTCTGTCGCCCAAAAAAATGTGGGTCCTCTTTTGGGGATTGGTGTGGGGTTTTGCCTTCTACGGAATATTTGGCTATCTGTCACACCTGGCTGCCGGGCGCAGCCTGGCCGATGTCTGGGTGATGTTCGGGCTGGTGCCGGCGAAGCCCTGGCCCGGCTCCGGAGCAATTTCCTGGGTGCTATGGCTGGCCGGGATGTTGGGCGCCCTGCTGATATACATGATGTCCGCCGCGGTGACTGCCCGCCTGGCGACCGAGCAACTAAAAGGCAATGAATTTTACGAAGTAAGAGAGGCGGCCGGTTATCTGAAAGGAGCCTGGAAATCCATCCTGGGCGGCCCGCTGGTCATAATCTCTTTCGTATCGCTGTTGCTGTTTTTCGGAATACTGTCAGGCTGGTGGGGCCGGATACCGGTGCTAGGCGAATTGACCATCGCTCTATTAAGCCTGCCCATCTACTTGGTGGGTTTGTTCCTGGTCTTCCTGCTGGCGTCGTTGGCCATAGGATTGTTCTTTTCCCCGGTGATCTCCGGAGCCACCAGGGGCGATGCTTTTGACAATCTTTTTGAGGTGTTCTCATCCATCACCGCCCAGCCCTGGCGGCTGGTGACGTATACCGGGCTTCTTAAATTGTTGTGCCTTCTGGCGTCGGCGGTCTTTGCCTGGTTTACCATCAGCAGCATGGGGATAGCTTACCAGGTCCTTTCCTGGTCGATGGGCGGCAAATTTGCCGATATCGCCCTGGCGGCATTCAACCTGTACACCCCGCCGCTGGCGACCAATTATGTCATGTTTCTGGGAATGGATAATCCCATGATATCCGGCCTCTCCTCATTCATGACGGCGACCCCGGCGCTTAGCTGGCCCGGCCAGACGGCGGCCTTCATCATGGGGATGTCCCTGAACGCCGTCCGGCTGCTGGTCCTGTCTTACCTGCTGAGCGTCTTTGTTACCGGACAGACCATCATCTACGGGATAATAGTGATGAAGAGGGACCAGCGCGACATTTTCGCCAGGGAGGAAGGAACCCCGGAGGAGACTTGTCAGGCAATAGGTGATAGCGAAAATCAAACAGAAGAAGTTGAGCCTCAGATGAATAAGAGACCCCAGAGGGTTTTAAAGAAGATCAAATCTGCTAGCAAGATGAAAAAAAGATAATAGAAGCCAAAAAAAGAGGCGCCTTTGCAAGGCGCCTCTTTTTGATTTTACAGCCAATTGTTTACCGGATAGTTATTTTTATTCCGTCAGTTCCTGCCGGCAGCCCATTGATAGAAACCCGGACCATTATATAGCCGTCGGCTGGCAGTTTTGAGGGCTGCCCGGCATGGAACAGGCCCGAGTTCTGATCGATATTCCCGAATCCGGCCACCGAGGACTTTGCCTCCCACTCAAAAAACGCCGAACCGCTCAGGTCGTTTCCGTTGGCATCCCTTACTGAGGCGGCAAAGGCGACCTGCTCCCCGCTGTGGATGTTATATTGGTTGGGCGGGGCGTTGATCTTGACCTGGTAGCTGCTGACGGAGACCGGGGCGATGGCCCGGCCGACTCCGAACTCCTGGGGAAGCTCGGCGATGATAAGGCCCGACCTGGCTGCCGCGCCGGCAGTGAACAGACCCTGGGGGGTGATGATGCCGAGGTTCTCCGGCTGCAGTTTCCAGGTGATGCGCTGATCTCCGGCCGGATTGCCCCGGCTGTCGTTAATGACGGCGGAGAACTGGAGCATCTGCCCCGGCTTCAGGCTGGCCTTGGGTGGGTTTATCCGGATGGTGTTCCGCCGCTGGTTTTGTATCTTGACCGAGGCGGCATCCCGGCTCCGGTCGAATTCGGCCGGCAGTTGAACCACTATTTTACCGGACAGGGTCCGGTCACCCGCAGTGAACAGCCCCTGGGGAGTGATCGAACCCAGGCCCTCGGGGATCAACTTCCAGTCCAGGGCGGGCGGGATCACCGGACTTCCGTTCTCGTCCCACACCTCAACCTCGAATTTAACGCTGGATTTCCCCTCCAGTACCACTTGGCTGGGTTTGATCTTGATCTGATAACGGCTGCTTTTTTCGGAGACTATGACAAAAACCCGGTCGCTGCCATAGGCCTGTCCGGAGGCGGCCTCAACCTTGATAACGCCCAGCCCGGCCTTTTCCCCGGCGGTAAAATTGCCGTCCTGGTCGATGGTCCCCAACTCGGGGGGAGACAGGAGATATCTGATTCTGGCTGGGACGGTTTTGCCTTCGGGATCCTGGACCTGAACGGCCAGCCGGATCCGGTTTTTCGGCTGCAGCTTGATTCTTTTAGGAGAAACAACCACTGAAAGATCGGAGACTTTTCCGGAAGGGCGGACAGATATCTGAGCCTGCCCCAAGCCATACTTTCCCGGACCTTTGGCCAGGGCCACGATCCGGCCCTTACCGGCGCCCTCAGCGGTGAAGCTGCCCCGGGCATCTATGGTTCCCAGATCATTGGGGATGACCAGCCATTCGGTCTTGATATTTTCATCTGGCATCACAATCCGGGCGGTAAACCTCAGGGTTTCGCCGATCTTGATCTCGGCCCTGGACGGCGATACCGATACAGTAAGGCGGCCCGGTTTACTTCCCAAAACTTTTATCATGGCGTGTCCCAGCATGGTCCGGCCATCCTTGCTTTTGGCTATGGCCCGTACCATCCCCCGGCCCGGCTTGCCGGAGGCAGTGAAAAGCCCGCTTTGATCGATATTTCCCAGAGAGGCCGGAATGATCTCCCAGCTTAACGATCCACCGGGCTCCAGGCCCTGGACGGTGAAAGCGATGGCAGCATTGACCTGGACCTCTGCCGGATTGGGCCAGACCTGAAGCCCGGCGGCTGGCAGGGCTGCCGATGATATCAGCAGCCAGGGGACCAGTAGTAAATGCATCTTTTTCATGATGGTTCCTCCAACAAGTAGAAGCTCCAACTGGCCGTTTGATAGCTTCCGTCAGCCTGCTGCAGCACTACCCTGACCATATGTTCTCCGGCCACTAGGGATTTGGGGTCATAGGAGATATATTGACTGCTGATGGTCGATCCGGCCGAAACATCGATATCGTCTAGCAGGACCTGCACCTTTCCCTGATGGTCGGGATACAGCGAGGCCATGATGGTCAGATCCTGGCGCCCGACCACATCCTGGTCGGACGGCCAGACCGGATAGATCTGAGAAAAAATATTTGATGGTTGATTTTGGGCAGACCCCGGAGTAGGGCTATTGTTGCCCTGGTTCCGGGCAGACGCTGGGCGTTCGGAAAGGTTTATATATTGAGGGCGATATTCATAACGCATAATCAGGGAGGTGAAAGCCACGATCAGAGCCATGGCCGGGGCGGCCAGGGTCAGCCAGCCGGGCTCCAGCATCCTTTTGCCGAAGGCTGTCTGCCGTCCCTCCAGCCGGGACAGGGCTTTAGCGCCCAGGTAGGCCGGAAGCTCCGCCTGAGGAAATGTTTTTAGAACCTCGCTCAGGGCCCTCTGTTCCACCCACCGCCGGGAGCAGTCCGGGCATCGGGCCAGATGTTCCTGCAGTTCCCCGGGCAGCGGAGCCCCGGGATTTTCCCGCAGATGTTCTTCGATTTTTCGGCAATTCATTTTATAACGCTCCTGTTTCTGATACGTAACCTTTTAGTTTCTGGGCCAGGATCTTACGGCCCCGCCACAGCCTGGATTTTACGGTTCCCTCCGAGCAGTTCATTATTTTGGCGATCTGTTCGCAGCTCTGGTCCTGAAAATAATGCAGCACCACGGTCTCTTTAAAATCCTCCGGTAGGGCGGATACCGCCCGGGCCACCACCTTGGTTCTTTCGCTGCTTTCGGCCGGATCGGCGGCCGTAATATCGGTGGACAACACCTCGCTGGAGACATCCTCGAAGCCCAGCCAGCTTCTGACCCGCATCTTGCGAGCCTGCCGTCGGTGATGGTTGACGGCGATGCGGTATATCCAGGTGAAGACATCGGAGTCGCCCCGGAACTTGTGATATTCACGGTGGGCTATCAAAAGAACGTCCTGCGTCAAATCCTGGGCCCAGTGGAAGTTGCCGGTCAGCCGGAGCATCAGGTTGAACAGCTTCTGCCCGTATTTATCCAGTACTTCTTCAAATTCCAGCCGCTGTTTTTCAGGCATATTATCGATTATCTGCAGGTTAGAGTAATTTTGTTGCTGAAAAGTTCCGGAGAATATCACTATCCACCCACGAGGCTAAATCTATAGCGAGCAATATGTTAAATATCTTAAGAAATTTAACATATTGATTAGAGTCCGCCAACCAACCAGAGGTTCCTAAAATCTATAGCTAACCGAAAGCGATGCCAGCTGTTGGCGATAGCTTTTATCCGGAGCCACCCGGTCCTGGTGCTGTATATTCCGGCAATCAAAGATGATTCCGGTATGGGCCGAAGCCTGCCAGGATGTCCTCAGTTCGGCACTGCTCCTGGCCTGCTCGGTCAGCCCGTAGCTGTCAAAAACCTGATAGTGCTGTGCCGAGGCCTGGATATATAATCTGTCCGCCATCAAAAAGCGGGAGAGGCCCAACATTCCGTTGTGAGACTGGGTCAGACTGATGCCGGAGCTTGAGGAGTATGAATAGGAGGAGATAACCGATAAGGCCATCAGTTTGGTCACGGTGCTCAGGCTCAGGCTTCGGTTCTGGTAAAGGTAGGTGATATACGGCCGAGAATTGTAATCCAGCCGCAGACTGGCGGAGGTCAGCCGCCCCCGGGCATAATTCACTGTTCCGCCCAGCTTAAAACTGCTGCCGGAGGCGGAATCGGTGTAGACCTTGTACACCGAGCCGTCCAGCCTGGCCGATAGGCTGCCGGGGAACCTGAGATCCGCCATCCCCAGGAGCTCGTTCTTGGCTGTTTCCAGATAAGGATTGCCGAAGCTTTTAAAGTTACGGCCCCAGGAGATGTACTGCAGCTCCAGCCAGTGGCCACCCATCCCTTTCTTTGCTCCCAAAAGATAACTGCGGTCATTGATGTATCCGGCCGATGAATCCGGCATAAAGCCCGATCCGGCATACTCGGTGCGGAATCTGGTTCCGCTGATCGGCCACTCCAGGGAGAACCAGCAGAGACGGTTCTTTCCCGATAACAGGGTGTCAACAGTTACCAGGGTATCTGAGAAGCCGGTCAGGGTGTCGTTATAGATATAAATGGATGATCTGAAGCGCACCGAATCCGGCAGGGAGCCCGGCTGGTCATATCCGTAAAGGTACCCCCCGGACAGCCAAAGGCTGTCGGCCAGGGATCTTTTCATACGGCCGCCGTAGAGATACTGGGCGTAGGTCTGAAACAGGGTATCGGCCGGCTGGGTGCGGCAGGCGGTGCCCAGGATCCTGGTCTTTTTATCCTGCCAGGTGGCCAGCAGTCCCAGGGGGGATGTTCCGGAGAAGACCAGGGTTGACAGCTCGGGGTAGAACTCTCCGGCGGACAGTCCGAAGGAGGAATTCTCGAACTGCAGCAGTCCGTGAAGGTATTTGTCGTAGGTCGGATCGTAAGATAAATACGAATTGAAAAAACCGCCGTCCAGCTGTCCCGATAAATTCACATCGCCCGAGGGATGCCAGCCGATGGGGTAGCTCAGGCCCAAACCCAATGTGTCCCTGTCGCACTGGGAATAGAACATACCGGCGGTAAGGGAGATATCGAGAGGTATCTTGACCGGTTCGACCGGAACGGTATCCAAAGCAGCCGCTTGAAAGCTCCAGGAATTATCGAACACGGTATCGGCCAGGCTGGTGAACAATACGGTTATCCGGTGGGGGCCGGGCGCCGGCGGCTCCGGGGAAAGATAGAAAAGGTAGTCCCTGGTCAATTGAGCCTGTGATGTCAGCTCCAGGCCGTCCAGCAGCAAGTGGATGTCCATGCCGGTGGTCTCCTCCAGCAGCAGGGAGATCTCCAAGGGCTCCCCCGATGAAATTATCGAATCTGGCAGAGGGGCCAAGATGGTGAAAGGCCTGAATTCGTCATCATTGCCGGGGACGGACAGTTCCAGACAATACCCCGGAGACAGAATAAAAAACAGACAATAGGACAATATGATAGGCCTGAATCGCATAATATGAATTTTCAAGTATTTTGAACTAAAAGTCAAGAAGATAATTGACATCCGGAACATCAATTATTCCTTGACATTAACCGCCTACTGCCATAAACTTATGAATATATGAAAGATAAAAACATACACCTCCCCGTTTGGGCCGGGACGCTGGCCGTTCTGGCGGTCCTCTGTTTCCCCGTCCGGGCCCAGAATAAAAGCATCCATCAGCTGCAGTCGGAAAGCTATTCCGACAGCCTGATCATCAAGGGCCAGGAGGTAAAATACCCGCCGCTGGCCAAAGACAAATCGCCCCGGGTAGGCAAGACGGTGCTGGGATACGATCCCTACTGGACCAGCGACCAGTACCTGCATTACGACCTGATCACCCACCTGGCCTGCTTCAGCGCCGAGATGGCCGGCGACGGAAGCATCTCCGCCAGCCACGGCTTTCCCGGCACCTGGTCGGCCACCATCGCCCATGCCCACAAGAACGGGGTCAAGGTGCTGCTGTGTGCCACCTGCTTCAGCAGTTCTGCCATCTCCTCGATACTCTCCAGCGACTCCTTCCGCACCAATGCGGTGAAGAACCTGATAACTTTGGTTCGCAACGCCGGGGTGGACGGCATCAACATCGATTTCGAAGGACTGGAGTTTTCGCAGAAGCAGAACATGGTCAGGTTCACTCACGAATTGTCTGACAGTTTCCATAGTTGGAATCCCGATTCTTACGTCTCGCTGGCCACCCCGGCTATTGATTGGGCCGGATCATGGGATTACGACAGCCTGGCCATCTATTCCGACGGATTGTTCATCATGGCCTACGACTATGCCTGGAGCGGCTCGGACAGTACCGGTCCAATAGCGCCTCTGGACGGTTATACCTATGACGTGGGCTGGACCATCCACGATTATGCGCTCTATTCCGGCAACCGCCGCAATAAGCTGCTATGCGGTTTCCCCTACTATGGCCGTGACTGGCCCTGCACGGGGACCACCGCCGGCTCGGCCACCACCGGGGGCGGCAGCGCGGTGATGTTCTCCCAGGCCGAGACCCTGGCCTACGACTACGGCCGGCAGTGGCAGGCCTCGTCATATAGCCCTTGGTATTATTACAACGACGGGGAATGGCATCAGTGCTGGTACGACGACGAGATCAGCCTGGGCTACAAATACCAGATGGTGTGGGACAGCCTGTTGGCCGGCACCGGGATGTGGGCCCTGTCCTACGACGGCAGCCGGCCCGAACTGTGGGCTGCGCTGAGGACCAATTTTAATATTCCAATCGATTCATTGATAAACGGCGGGATGGAGAATGTCTTCCGGGACACCGTGGCAGTGCCCTCCAATAACGCGTTAAAGCCATATGGCTGGCTGGAGGGCGACAATGCGGTGTCCGACACCGCCACCGATTTCATTCATTCCGGAAGTTACGCCCTGCGACATAGGGCCGACTGCTTCGGGAAAGCGGCGCCGTTCCTGTCATTCCTTTTTCAGGATGTCAAGGTCACTCCCGGGGCCGGCTATTGCCTGTCCGGCTGGGGGCGCAAGAACGACGGGGCCGGCAACACCATGCGGATGCGGGTCCAGTGGTTCGATTCACTGCATGCCAATCTTTTATTGGACGACACCACGGCCGCCTTAAGCGCCGACAGTGCGGGCTATATCTTTCTGACCACCGGAACGGTGATGGCTCCGGCCGGGGCGGCCTTCGCCCGGATCAAGCTGAACATCTGGGCGGTGAACAGCAACGCCTACTGGGACCGGTGGGACGATATATCTTTTACGCAAATAACAGGCGTGGCGGGAAGGCCCGAATTACCAATTACGAATTACGAACTTAAACTGGGGCAGAATTATCCCAACCCGTTCAAACAGTCAACAGTCATCAGTTACCAGATAACAGGGGACGGAACGGTAAATCTTTCGGTTTACAATATTGCCGGGCAGTTGGTGAGGGTGCTGATAAATGAGACCTCTCCCTCTTGTCCCTCTCCAAATGCATTTGGAGAGGGACAAGAGGGAGAGGTGGGACGGTCGGGATGACAAGGGCCGGGCGGTGGCCAACGGGGTGTATATTTATAAATTGAACGTTGGCGGTAAAAGCATCTCCAAAAAAATGATAATCTTAAGATAAAATACAACCTTAAGGAGCTTACTATGGCGGTCAATCCGAAAATTTTTAAAGCCTACGACATCCGCGGGATATACCCCACCGAGTGGGACGATGATCAGGCCCGGGAGATAGGCCGGGCCCTGGTGGATCACCTGAAATGCCGGGAAGTGGCGGTGGGCCGCGACATGCGCACCTCGTCCGATGCGGTCTTTGCGGCCCTGGCCCAGGGCATCACCGCCCAGGGGGCCGATGTGGTGGACCTGGGGAAGGTCTCCACCGACGGGCTGTACTTTGCGGTGGGCAAATACGGCTATCAGGCCGGGGTGATGATCACCGCCAGCCACAATCCCAAGGAATATAACGGCCTGAAGATCTGCAAAAAGGACGCCATCCCGCTTTCCGGCGACCAGGGCTTAGATCAGATGCGGGATCTGATCAACCAGGGCCAGCTCAAAGATAACGCCATCAAAGGCTCCATCACCTCCAGGGATATAAGCGAGGCCTACATCAACCACTGTCTGACCTTTATCGATGCCACCAAGATCAAGCCCTACAGGATCGCGGTGGACGCCGGCAACGGCATGGCCGGGCAGACCGTGCCCCCGCTGTTCGCCAAACTACCGGGCGAGCTGATCCCCCTGTTCTTCGAACTGGACGGCAGCTTTCCCAACCATCCGGCCAGCCCCATCGAACCGGAGAACATCGCGGCCCTGCAGGCCAGGGTGACGGCCGAAAAGTGCGACTTCGGCGCGGCCTTCGACGGCGACGCCGACCGGATGTTCCTGATCGACGAGAAGGGGCGGGCCCTGGGCGGGTCGGACATCGCCGGATTGGTGTCCAAGATGCTGCTCAAGAAGAAGCCCGGGTCCACCGTGCTGTATAATGCCATCTGCTCCCGCTGCGTGCCGGAGACGGTGGCCAAAGCGGGAGGAAAGTCCATCCGCAGCCGGGTGGGCCACGCCCTGATCAAGCCGCTGATGCGCCAGGAGAACGCCATCTTCGGCGGCGAGCACTCCGGGCATTTTTACTTCCGGGATTTCTGGTTCGCCGACTCCGGGTTGATAGCCTTTCTGGTGTGCTGGCAGCTGATATCCGAGGAGGGAAAGCTGCTGTCGGAGCTGGTGGCCGAGATCGACCCCTATCACCGGATCAACGAGACCAACAGCCAGGTGGAGGACATCCCGGCCAAGCTGGCCGAGCTGGAGAGCATCTACCAGAACAAGGGGGCCGAGCTGGACCACCTGGACGGGCTGACCGTGTCCTACAAGGATTGGTGGGCCAATATCCGGCCCTCCAACACCGAGCCGCTGCTGCGGCTGAACGTGGAGGCCAACTCCAGGGCCCTGCTGGAGGACAAGTCCGCCGAACTGCTGAATATAATTCGCTCCTAAAAGCAAATTTGGACAGGCTGAAAAAAATATTCCTGACGGGGCCGGCCCCATACCTGTGGCTGGCCCTGGCGATATTGGCCCTGTATGCCAAAGCGCTGGATTTCGGGTTCACCTCGCTGGACGACGTTCATCTCATCCAGGAGAACCGGGAGAATATCGGCAGTTTTTCCAATGCCCTCAAGGCCTTCAAGACCGATGTCTACTGGGAAAGCCCCGGGACCTACTATCGCCCGCTTTTAAGCCTGTCCTTCATGCTGGACCATGCTCTGGGCGGAGAGAATCCCTTCATCTATCACCTAAGCAATATCCTGCTGCATATTGCGGCCTGCTGGCTGTTGTTCATCTGCCTGAATGCCCTTAATTATCGCCCAGGACTGTCTTTCATCTTTGCCGGGTTGTTTGCGGTGCATCCGGCCCTCTCCCAAGCCGTGGGCTGGATACCGGGCCGGAACGACATCCTGCTGGCGATCTTCATCTTGTCGGCATTTATCGCCCTGATAAAATATTCCGCCCGGCGAAACAGACGGTGGCTGGCATTGCACTTGGCGGCTTTGTTGGCGGGCCTGTTCACCAAGGAGGCGGCTATTTTTGCCCCAGCATTATTCCTGATGTATCTTCTTTTATCAGAGAAGAAGCGGATCAGGAAAGACCTGCTGGCCTTGTTGCCGGGATGGATCGTGCTATTCGTCGTCTGGCTGATCTTAAGAACCTTTGCGATTGGGGCGGATAATGCCTTCTCAATCCGAAGATTTGCCGGATGGGGCGATATCATCATCGGCTTGTTGTCGTATGCCGGAAAGATATTTCTGCCTTTCAATCTTTCGGTGCGCCCACTCTCCGGCGACAGCAATCCCCTTTACGGGATAGCCGGTCTGGCGTTTCTAGGCATCATTGCCTGGCTGAAGGGCGTCAATAATAAAAAAATGTTCATCTTTGGCACTGTCTGGTTCACCCTGTTTCTGCTGCCCACCTTTATTCCGGCGGCGGCCGATATAAATTTTCTGGAACACCGTCTGTATCTGCCGATGCTGGGTGTCATTATCATTCTGGCGGAAAGCAATGTCATCAGGAATGCCTCAGCTAAATGGATGGCCACCGCCGGGGCGGCAGTCTTTCTTACTTTCAGCCTTCTGGCTTTCAACCATCTTACGGTCTTTTCCGACGGCAACCGTTTCTGGAGCAATGCCGTCAAAACCTCCCCCCGCTCCGGCCTGGCCCACCAGATGCTGGGCCGGATGCATGGCAAGTCCGGCCGCATGGGTGAGGCCGAGAATGAATACCTCCGATCATTAAAAATCGAAAACAGCGTTTCGGTGCATAACGATCTGGCCCTGCTGTATCTGGAAACAGGTGATCTGCGGTCGGCTGAGAGGGAATTCAAAAAGGTGCTGGAGATAGATCCCAAATTTGCCAATGTTCACAACAACCTGGCGCTGGTATATTTCAACCGCGGATTATCGGGGGAAGCCCAAAGGGAGCTTCTCAAAGCCATTGAGCTTGAGCCGCAGCGGGTCGACCCGCTGGTCAACCTGGGGGTGCTGTGCCTGCAAATTGGCTCCCGGGATTCTGCGGAGACCTATTTGCGGCAGGCCCTGTCAATGGACAGCAATAATGCCACGGCCCATCATCACCTGGGGATTGTCATGACCCAAAACGGCAAATACGGCGAAGCCTTGCTGCATTTGTCAAAAGCCCATGAGACCCAGCCCCGGGACCCGATGATAAACCTGCATCTGGCCCAGCTGTACGTTATTACCGGGGAAAAAGACCGGGCACGAAGCCAGTATCAAAAAGCGCTGGAACTGGGCTGTCCCCGGAACCAGTTTTTGGAAAATAATCTAAAGGCGCAACGCCAAGGCAGCAATGAATAAAATATACCGACACCGCTTTTTTCCATATCTGCTGATATCCCTGCTGGTCATAGCCATTTACGGCCAGACCCTGTTCTTCGATTTCAGCAGCCACGATGATGTGGAGCTGCTGGTGGAGAAGGCCCATTTTCTGAAGGACCCGGCCAATATCTTAAAGGCCTTCGCCACCGACGTGGTCTGGGGGAACAGGGGTATCTACTATCGGCCGGCGCTGACCCTGTCGTTCATGGCCGATACCTTGATCGGCGGCTCCCGGCCGTTCATATTCCATCTGGGAAATATCCTGATCCATCTGCTGGCCTGCTGTCTGCTGTACCTGTTCCTCAAAACCATAAAAACGCAAAAAACTGCGGCCCTGGCCGCCACGCTGATATTCGCCATTCATCCGGTGCTGATCCAGGCGGTGGCCTGGATACCGGGCCGCAACGATTCCCTGCTGGCGGTTTTTATCTTGCTGTCATCTCTCGGTTTTCTGAATTACCGGAGGGGAGGGCGCTTTCTATGGGGATTGCTGCATATCCTTTGCTTCTTCCTGGCCCTGCTGACCAAGGAGACTGCCATTCTGCTGCCGGTATTGCTTATCTTGTATTCATTGCTGCACAGGGAGAAAGGCAAGAAGCTGTTCGATAAAGGGATCTTTCTTTCATTGATCGGCTGGATAACGGCGGCGGCGGCCTATCTGCTGTTAAGGTCCTCTGCCCTGAGCGGATCTTCCGGCCTGACCGATGCCAGGATGAACACCCTTCGGGAAAGCCTGATCGGTTTCTTGAGTTACATCGGCAAGATATTCCTGCCCATAAACCTTTCCGGCGACCCTATCCCGGCCGACCTGCCGGTGGCTTATGGAATAGCCGGGCTGTTCGTGTTATTGGCAGTGATATTCTATCTTAAGATTAAAGATAAAAAGCTGTTTCTGTTCGGAATATTTTGGTTTCTGCTGTTTCTGGCTCCAACGTTTTTAGGCAACACCACCTACGCCAATTTTGCCGAGCATCGGCTGTACCTGCCGCTGATAGGTTTTGCCGTCATGCTGCTGCAGCTGGATCCAGACAAGCTGAAGCGGATGCCGGTCCCGGTGGTCGGCATCATCATGATATTGATCTTTATTTTATTTGCCGGGATCAACCTGTCCTACAGCCGCAGTTTCCGGAACGGCCTGACCCACTGGAAGAAGACCACCGAGGTCTCGCCCCATTCCTATGTGGCCCATACCATCCTGGGGCGCAGTTACGCCAGCTTGGGGAAAGCGGACCTGGCCGAAAAGGAATTCATTATTGCCTTCGGACTCAATCCCAAGCATTACACCGCCTACAACGATCTCTGCCTGCTCTATCTCAATAAAGGAGAATACCGGAAAGCCGAGAAGCTGGCCCTCGATTTGCTGAGCAAATATCCCGGCAACGCCGGGATGCACAACACTCTGGGGCTGGTCTATCTCAATGCCGGCCGGCCCGATCTGGCCGAGTCCGAATTTCTGAAAGCCGTTGAACTGGGGCCGGACCAGGCCGAGGCGGCGGATAATTTGGGATATCTCTACTTGAAAAAAGGCGATTGGGCCAAGGCCGAGAGATATCTGCTCCAGGCCCACCAAATCTCCCCGGTCGACAGTAAGAACCTGTATCATCTGTCCTTTCTGTTTTATTCCCTGGGCGACCAGGCTCGGGCTTTGGAGTACTATCATGCTGCGGTGAAGAACGGACTGAAGGAGGATTCCCGGGTACTGGAGATGTTGCAAGCAAGATGAATTCAACTCCCATGACCTATTTTAAAAGAAGGCAAGGAAAATGAAAGCTGCGAAATATTATGCCAATAACCGTGAGCTGTGGGACAACTGGGCCGAGATCAACTACCAGACCCGGGAATACGACGTGGAGGGATTCTTGAAGGGCCGGAGGGCGCTGTATCCCATCGAACTGAAGGCTCTGGGCAATGTGAAGGGCAAAAGCCTGCTGCATCTGCAGTGCCACTTCGGACTGGACACCCTGTCCTGGGCCCGACTGGGAGCCAGGGCCACCGGGGTGGATTTCTCCGACAAGGCCATAGGAATGGCCCGGGGCCTTAATGACCGTCTGGGCCTGGGTGCCGAGTTCATTCAGGCTGACATCTACCAATTGCCCAAAAAACTCCATAAAAAATTCGACATCGTCTTCACCTCCTACGGGGTGCTGTGCTGGCTGTACGATCTGGATAAATGGGGCAAAGTGATATCGGGCTTTCTGAAAAAAGGCGGGACCTTCTTTATCTCTGAGTTCCATCCCTTCATGATATTGTTCGATGAGGAATACCAGAAGATCTCCTATCCCTATTTCCGGGGCAAAAAGCCCATCGAAGAGATCTGCCGGGGTAGCTACGCCGACCGGAAATCCAAGTTCGTCCACAAGTCATACGAATGGCCCTACCCTTTAAGCGATGTCGTCAATGCCCTGATCAAAAACGGCCTGCGGATAGAGCGGATGGAGGAGTACCCCTTTACCGTCTGGAATTATTACCGGGGCATGAAAAAGGGAAAGGACGGATACTGGCGGCTGAATAACCAGAAGAACACCATCCCCCTGATGTTCTCCATCAAGGCGGTCAAGGAGTGAGGATGGCAATTGCCAAACCGGGGGATTTCTGATAGAATAAGCCTTCAAATTAAACAACAGGAATATAATGCAACTATTCGGCGAACTGATCAACAGCGTTTCCAATTTCAAGGCCTATGGCTTTTTCCGCCAGCAGGGACTTTTAAGGACTTTGGGTTATCTGCTTTTTTTATCTCTGATGTTCGGCTCTATCAGCTTCATCCGGCCCTGGAAGACGTTCAACAGCGACGCCGATGATCTGGCCAGTTGGCTGACAAGCCAGGCCCCGGATTTCGCCCTGGCCAAGGGGGTGTTCGCCACCAGCCCGGAGACCACCGCGGTCTACCGCAAGGAGGGTGATCTCATTCTGGTCATCGGGGCCAAGCCCGGCTTCAGCGACAGCCTGCTGGCCGGCTTCCCCCGGGGCATTCTGCTGTATGCCGACCGGGTGGTGGTCAGCGGGGGCGAGGGGCAGAAACGGGATATGCCGTTTAAGGATTATGGCGATCTGAAAGTGGACAAGAAGGAGATCCTGGCCGCCCTGGCGAACCGGGGGATGCTGGGCTTTTTCATGGCGGTCTTCTGGATGATCATCTACCTGGGAGGGAAATTGCTAAGCGCGTTGTTCATTGCCGGGTTGGGCATGAACTTCAAAGCCATATTGCGGATGAACATGCCCTTCGGCGATATCTACAAGCTGTCCATCCGGGCGCTGTCGCTGGGGATGGTACTGGACGCCATGCTGAGCCTGAGTGGAATTGATTTTCCGTATTTCTTCATCCTGTACTACCTGATGGCCGCCTCCTACCTGTGGCTGGGAATGAAGGCCGTCAGCGACGAGGACATGACCGCCGCCGGACTTAAGGTCTAAAAATCACTTTAATTTAATTCATTATGAATCCCGAAATATTAAAATACCAGATCGGCACCATAGACACCCACCTGCACACCAAGCATTCCTGCGACTCCAAAATGGAGCCGGCCGCCGCCTGCCGGCGGGCCATGGAGCTGGGCCTTAAAGCGCTGGTCTTCACCGAGCATGTGGATTTCGATCCCTCCGACCAGGGCTATGGGGTCTACAACGACAAGGCCGTCGAGTCCAGCCTGGCCGACTGCCGGGTGCTGTCCGGGAAGCACCTCAAGATCTACAAGGGGGTGGAGATCACCTACCAGCCGCAGTACCGCGACCAGATCGAAAAATTCATCAACTCCTACAAGTTCGATTTCGTGATGGGATCGGTGCACATGGTGGGGATGGACGACGTCTCATGGCCCGAGCTGGCCAAAAAATATTACGACCGCATGGAAGAGGAACCGGCCTATACGGCCTATTTCCAGGAGATGCTGAAGCTGGCCGACAGCCGGCTGTTCGACTGCCTGGGGCACCTGGACCTGTGCAAGAAATACGGCTTCAAACATTACGGCGCCATGTCCTGGCAGAAATATCAGCGGCCCATCAAAAAGATCCTGGAACGGGCGGTGCAGCGCGACCTGATGGTGGAGATCAACACCTCGGGCCTGCGGCACGACCCCCAGGAGACCTACCCCGGTCTGCCGGCGGTGATGGAGTATCTCAAGATGGGCGGCACCCGCCTTACCCTGGGCAGCGACGCCCACCAGGCGGAGCATATCGCCCACGGCTTCAATGACATAGTAACCAAAATTCCCGAACTGAAAGGGCTCAACCAGAAATGAAAGTGGCTCTAACCATAGCCGGTTCCGACTCCGGCAGCGGGGCCGGCATCCAGGCCGACCTCAAAACCTTCGCCGCCTTCGGGGTCTACGGCATCAATGTCATCACTGCCCTGACCGCCCAGAACACCCAGGGGGTGTTCGGAGTGGCCGAGCAGACTCCCAAATTCATAGCCAAACAGCTGTTCGTGCTGATGAAGGACATCGGCTGCCAGGCGGCCAAGACCGGGATGCTGTACAACAGCCAGATAATCGAGCAGGTTTCGCATGAGATCAAAAAATACAAGATATCGCCGCTGGTGGTGGACCCGGTGATGGTGGCCAAGGGCGGGCACCCCCTGCTTAAGGCCGAGGCCGAGGAGGCCCTGGTGACCTGTCTTCTTCCATTGGCCAATCTGTTGACGCCCAACATCGACGAATCGGTGCGGCTGGCCAAGATGAAGAAGATCGAGAATCTGGAACAGATGAAGGAGGCGGCCCTGAAGATCTCGATGCTGGGCCCCAGGGCCGTTCTGATCAAGGGCGGGCACCTGTCGGGCCGGGCCACCGACCTGTACTTCGACGGCCGGATTTTTAAAACCTACGACAGCGAAAGGATCGACACCTCCAACACCCACGGCACCGGCTGCACCTATTCGGCGGCCATCACCGCCTGCCTGGCCCGCGGGCTGAAGATGGAGCCGGCCATCGACGAAGCCAAAAAGTATGTCACCGGCTGCATCAAGAACTCGGTCGGCATCGGCCACGGCTTCGGCCCGCTGGACCACTTCTGGAGCGGAAAGATCCGGGAATGCTGATCCCATCGGACCGATTGAGCTGATATGAATTTCATCTCCTTCCAAAATCCCGCCGCATTGTTCTTCCTGCCTTTGGCCGCCCTGCCGCTGGTGATCCATCTGCTTTGGCACAATAAGGCCAAAGTGATCCCCTTTCCCAGCATCATTCTTTTGAGATCCACTCATACCAAGACCTGGAAAAGAAGCCGGCTGCAGGAATGGCTGCTGCTGGTCCGAACCATCATCCTGCTGCTGCTGGTCCTGTTGATGGCCGGGCCATCGGTGAAGGTCGACCTGCCGCCATGGATGGCGCCGCGGGAAACGGTTCTGGCCATGGTCATCGACAATTCGGCCAGCATGTCTACGATAGAAGGCGACAGCAGTTTATTATCACAAGCCCGATCCTCAGCTCTCAAGATGGTCTTCACCCTAAGCCCGGACAGCCGGGTGGCGGTGATCTGCGGCTCGCAGGGGAATAAAATATTATGCGGCCTGGCGGGTCCGGCCGAAGCGGCCAGGCAGATAAGATCCATCGAGCAGACCGATCTGGGGACCGATCTGGCCGGGGCTGTTCTAAAGGCCGACGACCTTCTGTTCTATGCCGGAAGGACCGGGGCATCAACACTGATTTTTTCCGACTTTCGGAAAAATTGTTTCGGCGGGCCGGCCTCGCTGCTTCCGGTCCTTAAGGCTACGGCCCGCCTGAGCCTGGTGCCGTCAGGCAGGGAAATGATCGGCAAAAACCTGGAATGGCGCAGCGTGAAATTCTATTCCCTCAAAAAAAGACTGATCATCCAAGGAAAAACAGCTCGGGGCCTGAAGCAGAGCCTGAGCCTGGTCAAAGATGGCCGGACTGTCTATCAAACCCGGGTCGGTCCCGATTCCGCCGGGTATTTTTCAGCCAGCCTGGGCTGGGACGGCCGGGGGTCAAGCTTTCTGGAGTGCTCAGGTGATGATATGCCGCTGGACGACAGATACTATCTTTCCTCCAGCAACAACGACAGCATCAACGTCCTGCTGATAACCGAGGGCAGCGGCATTTTGAAACAGGCCTTTACAGCATTATCGGCGGCAGGGTATCAACTTAATATCCAAAGCCGTCTCACTCCCGAGGACATCGCTGCTTCGGATCTGATCGTCGCGGCGGGGCGCTCGCTATCCGGCATCAAAAACGGCCTTTTGGAAGCGGTGAACAGCGGGAAGGGGCTGTTGATCATTCCGCCGGAGAAGGCCGGCATCGATGATTACAATCATCTTTTATCAAGCCTGTCCCCGGGGTTGCGGATAACCGGAATATCAGAGGATCCCCTGCCGGGGGCCCTGGAACTTGGCTCGGGGGATTATTTTCAGGACATCAGTACTAGGGACCTTAGGCACATCTCGGTATACAAATATTGGCGGATCCCAGCCAGGCTTCCGGCCCTGCTTATCATCGGACATAAGTTCCCGGGCTTGATGATGATCGATCAAGGATCGGGCAAAGCCGGCCTGTGGCTGTTCGGAACCGAGCCCGGTATGACCGATATCGGCTTCCATCCGGCCTTCCTGGCCCTGTTGAACCAGACCTGCCGGGGGCTGGTAAGATCTGCTGACCTCGGTTACATCACCGGCCAGTTTTTGTCCGACCCCGACATATCGGAACCGACCGCCCCGGACGGTAAAAAGGTTCCCGGCCTTGCGGACGTCCGGGGAAGGGTCAAATGGCTGCTGGAGAAAGCCGGATTTTATTCGGCGCTAAAAAATAAATTATGGCAAACCCTGGCGGTGAATATTCCCCCTGATGAATCCGACCTTACAATGCTTGAGGATGACGGGTTGACCAGGATCATGGGAAAAAACCAATGGAGCCGTCAGATATCCCCTGAAAAAATACCGGCCGGCCAAAGAGGATTAAACAATATCTTACTATTCCTGACCGGGCTTCTCCTGATGATGGAACTGGTGTTAAGGAGCAAACTTAAAATATTTCTTAAAAAGCCATTGACAACATGGTGGAAAATATGGTAAATATATAGTCTAACAATGGTTTATATGGAGGGGGCTATGGCGGACAAAAACGCTGTAAATTTGAACGGCTTGATGATCACTCTGGCGGTGATTGCGGTTTTGACGGTGGGCGGCGTCACCGGAATGTCGGTGGCCAGCTGGCCGGTCTCCAGTGCCGGTGCCGGGAACGAACAGCGGGACAAACAGCTTGAGGTGCTGGCCAAATCCGTGGCCCGGCTGTCGGCCAGGGGGATCCTGGATTACGAGGACGCCATGGAGCGGCAGTTCTTTCTGGATAAGGTGGTCAAGGACATCAAGGCCGATTTTCCCGAGATCAAGAACATCTGGGTGCTGGATGACCAGCGGATGGTAGTGTACTCCGCCAAGGAGGACGAGATAGAAAAAACCTACCAGGTCCCGTCCGGGATGAAACCGGACGCCGGAGAGAAATTCACCGTCAATGAACTCTCCGCAGGCAGCGTCTGGGTGGCCACTCCGATAATCTCCATGAAGACCATCATCGGCGGCCTGCGGATGGTGGTGGAGATCCCGGCGGCCAAGGGCGGCGGCGGGGGCAGCAAAAACCTGCTGATGATCATCGGCCTGATAGCCATGATAATAGGCATCGCCGCGCCGGTGGTGCTGGTCTCCGCTAAAACCAAAGAACTGGCCGGCCTCAAGGCCGGGCCCGGCGGGGCGGCGGTGAGCGATGCCAAGCTGAGCGCCCTCAAAGCCGAGGAATCGACCGTATCGGCCAAGCTGGCGGCTGCCAAGCAGCAGCTGGCCCAGTCCGAGCAGTTGCAGGGCCAGCAGGTGGCCATGGAACAGCAGATCGAGGAGATGAAGAAACAGCAATTCGAGGAGACATACAAGCTCGAAGGCCTGAAGAAAGAGGCTGCGGAGCAGGCTGACCACATCGAGAAACGCAAGAAGATACTGGAAGCCAATCCTCTGGAACGCCAGGCTGCCTTGACCAGCGAGGAGAAGGAGCTGGCCGCCAAGATCTCGACCCACAAACAGGAGGAGGTCAAGCTGGCCCAGAAGATAGAATTGATCCGAAAAAAAGTGATAGATCTGGACCGCCGCATCGAGAAACGGCAGAAGGAAGAGCAGGAGATCGCCGAGAGGATCGAGGCCCGCCGGAAAGAGGAGCTGGAACTCAACCAAAAGATGGGCAGCTGAAAATTTGAATATCGGGAGACCAATGCGACGGGGGTGAGAATATCTATCCCCGTCGTTTTGATATGAGAAAACTACTTAGCCAAAGCCTGGATACCCTGATCAGCCACCTGGGGGTGCTGGCCGTAGGGATGTTTGCCAGCGTTCTGATAAATCGCACCCTGGGACCGGAGCTTAAGGGGATATTCGTCTCCTGCCTGCTGATCCCCCAGACGGCGGTGGTGTTCGCCGAACTGGGGCTGGGGACCTCGGGGGCCTACCAGCTGGCTAGAAAAAAATATCAGCCGGGCTCGGTGGTTCTGTTCCTGCTGCTGGCCAGCCTGGTCCTGGGCGGCCTGGCTATGATCATCACCGGGGCGGCGGTGAGATTGCCGGCCGAGGCTTGGGGAGGTTTCAACCGCTTGGTGATCCTGAGCCTGATCCCCCCCGGACTGTGGCTGACCTTCCTGCCGGAGATCTTTTTGGGCCTGGGTCTGCTTCGGGGCTTTAACTGGTGGAGGGCCGGCTTCCAAGTATTCCGGATTTTGATATTATTGGTTTTCCTGTTTCTGCTCGGCAACAAGCTTCAGGCGGTGATCCTGGCCTCGGTGATCCTCAACTGGGCGGCTTTTATCATCTCGGCCGGCGTCCTGTGGGTTCATCTAAGGCCCAGATCTGCCGCCCTGTCCTTAAGGCAGACAGCGGATTTTTTCAAGTTCGGAATGAAGGTTTTCGCAGGGGAGATCCTTGGTTTCCTGCATTACCGGGCGGATATATTCCTGATCCTTTTATGGAAAGGCAATGTTCAGGTGGGCCTCTATGCCACGGCGGTCTTTCTTTCCGAGCTGCTATGGATGATACCCCGGGGGCTTTACGCCCCGGTCTTCTCGGGGCTGGCCCGCGACGGCCTTTCCCGGGACATTGTTAAAAAGGCGGCCCTGCTGACCTTGGCCGCCACCTGCGGCCTGGCTTTGATAGCGGCCTTTTTGGTCGGCCCCGCCATCCGGCTGTTATACGGAGAGTCCTTTAGCGGCGCCGTCTGGCCTTTTATTCTGCTTCTGCCGGGAACCGTAATGCTGTCCCTCCCCAAATTTCTGGAGGCGCCGTTGATAGCCGAGATGGGATCTCCCGAGGTGCTGGTCTGGGGCAAGGCTTCCGGATTGCTCTGTAATATCCCGCTTAACTTCTGGCTGATCCCGAAATACGGGATCTCCGGGGCCGCCGCCGCTTCCAGCATATCCTACACCATCCAGGCCCTGATATTCATCGGACTGTTCAGCAGAAAAAGATCCCAAGTGATGTCCCCGGAGAAAACCGGGGAATATGCCATTATCAGCCAACACGAAAGCGGCCTGAATGAGATCGCCGATTGATATAATAAAAAATATCCCTCCCCTGAAAGCCATCAGGCGGAAACTGCAGAAACGGCGGGTGGAGGCCCTACGGCAGCTGGCGTTGGATGGCGGAAAAATACCGCTGCCCAGAGGGCTGGTGTTCGAGCCCACCCAGCGCTGCAACCTGTCGTGCATCATGTGCTGCCACCGCCAGCATCACACCGAGGGCTCCTGCCAGGAGATGGACACCGGAGCCGCTGTCGAATTCATAAAAGAACTAAAAAAACAGCATGATTTCCGGACCATCGGGTTCATCGGCTCCGAGCCGTTTGTCAGAACCGACCTGGAGGATCTGATGAAAGCGGCAGTGGGTCTGGGCATGGATGTTTCGGTTCAGACAAATTCCACTCTGCTGGATGAAGCGAGGATCAAAACCTGGTCCAGACATAAGAATCGGATCAGGAGTTTCGGGGCCTCCCTGGAAGGGGTGGCGGGCGTTGATGACCAGATACGCCCGGGGAAAGATGTCTTCAGCCGGGCCCGCCGGGGCATAGAGCTGGCGGTGCAGGCCGGCCTGCCGGTGACGGTGAGCATTCTGATACTGGACAGCAACCGGGAAAGGCTGGGGGAGTTGATAGAACTGCTGAATGCCTTGAGGGTGAGATCGATAGATATTTCACTGATCGTCAACCACAGCCGAGCCGATATAGAAGAGACGGCCCGTTTGTCCGGCATCCGCAAGAAGGATATCTGCATCACTTCAAAACCGGAGTTGGAATACAAAACAACCCAGTTTCAATTGCTGGAGGACCTGAAATCCGGACTGGCCTTGGGTAAAAATTGCGGCATGAGGACCAGCACCAGCCCGGAAGGGTTTCTGGCGAATTACCCGAGTATCCGGGACGGCAGCATCAGAAAGAAACACCGGCTGACTTGCGGGGCCCTGGATACCGTAAGAGTGGACCCCTCGAGCAGGCTGATACATTGCCAGCATTTCCGGCAGAGCTTCGGAGATCTTAGTCAGGTTAAGCTTGCCGAGGCTTGGAATTCCCCGGGGTTTAGGAATTTCCGAAAAAGACTGGCGGAGGAAAATCTGTTTCCCATCTGCGTGGACTGTTACCGGATGAGGGTCCTGGGATGAAGAAAGTGTTGGCCCTTACCGCCATCGAGGCTCCCTTCCGGTCCCGGCTGATAGAGACCCAGTTCTTCGATTCCCTGGTCAGGGCCCGGAATCTATCAAACGGCCGGTGGCAGTTGTCCTTCCTGTCGGTTATACCGCTGACTTTCTATTTGGGCCGCCGGAACCCTTGGCGGCAATATGTCAAGAATTCCAATCAAAATAAAACGCTGCGGTCAAATTTATCCTCGAAGGGCGTCAAGTACCGGACATCCCTGGCGGGATTTCCTTTGTTGCCCCGGCAGTTCAATCTGAGGAAAAATGAAACGGCTTTATTTATTGCCGCTGCCCTTCCCTGGCTGACCCTCAAATTGTCGTTCTTGAAGCCGGATCTGATAATCGCCCGGAGCTATCCGGCGGCCGTGCTGGCCTGGTGGGCCAAGCGGGTATTGAATATCCCATACCTATTCGACCTGCGGGGGATGTATCCCGAGGAGTCGGTAAATGCCGGCAGATATGAAGTTAATTCCCCCGACCATCTCTTCTGGAAGGATTGGGAAAAGAAGCTTATTTGTTCGGCCCAATATTGCGTGGTGGTCTCCCGGCCTTTCGTGGAGCATGTTCTGGATATCGATCCAGGCGCCAGGGTGGAAATGATCCCCTGCTGTGTGGATCCCGGCAAGATCAGGCTTCCGGATAAGAAAAAAACCAAGGCCAAATACGGGCTGGATGATCGTTTCGTTCTGCTGCATCTGGGCTCCTTCGGCACCCCTGGCGACCGGGGCCTGGTTGGAAAATATTTGCTGCGTTTTAAAGAGGTCAGGCCGGATGCTGTTCTGGTAGTTGCTTCGGGGACTGCCGCCTTCGGCCCGGCTATCAGAAAGGCTCTGCTTGGCGAGGGGCTGGGTCCGGACGATTTCAGGATATATCATCCCGCCGGATCGGAGTTGGATGACATGCTGGCTTTGGGCGATGCCGGTCTGATCCTGGAGCGGAAAGTTGCCAACACCAAGGTCTGCCTGTCGGTCAAGCTGGGGGAATATCTGGCTGCCGGGATGCCGGTGATCTGCACCCCGCATGTGGAGGGGGTGGCCCGGCTGGTCGAAAAATACCGTTGCGGGCTGGTGGTCGATCCAGATCAGGAAGAGCCCCTGGAAAAAGAAGGAGGATTGTTGGCGGGTTATGGTGACTGCCGCAATAACGGGCTTAAGTTGGTTGAAGAAATTCTCTCCGTAGACCGGTGCGCTGATAAATGGCGATCCGTCATTGACCAGGGATTGAAGACTTAATATTTTACAGGAGCGGTATATGTTTAAAAAAATTCTGGTGCTGGCGCCGCATACCGATGATGGGGAATTCGGCTGCGGCGGCTTTATGGCCCGGCTGCTGGAGCAGGGAGCCGAGGTCTGCTATGCGGCCTTCTCCTCGGCCGAGAAATCACTGCCGCCCGGAGTCCATCCCGACACCCTCAAGAACGAACTGAACGACGCTCTGAACAGCCTGGGAATAGCCGATAAGAATCGTTTTGTATACAATTACAGCGTCAGGGATTTTCCCGAGCACCGCCAGGTGCTGTTGGAGAATATGGTGGCCCTCAAGGAGAAAATAGGTCCCGATCTTGTATTGATGCCCTGCTTCAACGATACCCACCAGGATCATCTGACCATTGCCCAGGAGGGTTTCCGGGCCTTCAAGGACCGGACCATACTGGGCTACGAGATTCCCTGGAACAACAGGACCTTTAACACCGAATCCTTCGTCCTGCTGGAGGAAAAGCATATTCAGTCCAAGGTCAGGGCCCTGAAGTGCTACCAGTCGCAGCTGGATCGGTTCTATGCCAACGAGGAGTTCATCCGGGCCCTGGCCAAGACCCGCGGGACCCAGATCGGGGCCGCCTTTGCCGAGGCTTTCGAGGTAATTAGGTGGGTAATACGGTAGATCTGAATTATTAATTACGAATTACTAAGTGCAAAATATGGAAAAGAAAGATATTTGCGAAAGAACTTTTAAATTCGCTATCGCTATCATTAAGTTTTGCCGAGCAATAGATAATGGTCAGAATATTGAAAGGCTTATAGCAAGGCAGCTTTTTCGGTCGGGAACATCCATCGGTGCAAATGTTGAAGAAGCCCAGGCCGGCCAGAGTAAAGCAGATTTTATATCAAAAATGTCGATAGCCCGAAAAGAAGCTAGAGAAACGAGATATTGGCTTGCCCTCTGTAACAGCGTAAACATAGGAATCCTCCGGGATATTGATGTTTTGCTCAAAGAAGTGAACGAATTAACCGCCATAATGACGGCGATAATTAAAAAGACAAAGTCTAATTAAGTCGACAAACTCAAATATTTGTCATTATAAATTTGCAATTAGTAATTAAATGATATTAGCCGCTCATCAACCCAATTATCTTCCCTGGGCCGGATACTTTTACAAGATGGCCCGCTGCGATGCTTTCGTGTTCCTGGACAGCGTGCAGTACTCCAGAACCTCGTATACTGCCCGCTGTATGATAAAAGGGGTCAGCGGCAAGCCCCAATGGCTGTCGGTGCCGGTGTTCAAAAAAGGGCGCTACCATCAGGATATTTTGGAAGTGGACATCGATAATGAATCCGGCTGGCAGAATATCCACCAAAGGACCCTGGAATCATGTTACTCCAAGGCCCCGTATTTTGAAGACTACCAACGGTTGATCGATCTGGCCTATGATAAAAAGTGGGATAAATTATCCCTGCTCAATGCCGAGTTGACCAAAGCAATTGCTGCGGATCTGAATATCGCCCCGAAATTCATAAATCTATCCGAACTGGATATCAGTTCAAAATCCAGCGAGCTGCTGATAGATATCTGCCAAAAAATGTCGGCCCAGGTATATCTTTCCGGACCGGGCGGGAAAAAATATCTCGATCAGAATAAGTTTAAAGAGGCCGGGATAGAGCTAAGGTTCGTCACCTACTATCCGCAAGCCTATCCCCAATTGTGGGGGGAATTCGTGCCGGGATTGTCCATGATCGATCTGCTGTATAATTGCGGACCGCAGGCGGTGAAAAGGATCATCAAATCCGATGTCTTATAAATATAAAATCTCGGTCATTATTCCTTCCTTCAGGAATCTGGAATTTCTAAGGCTTTGCCTGCCGGAATACCTTAAAAGCAGGCATTGTCAGGTCGTCATCGGCCTGGACGGTTATAACAGCCACTATATGGACTACCTGCTCAATTGCCAGGTTACCGTGAGCATGACCGGACGCCGGCAGGGGCTTTGCACCGCCACCAATCTGGCGGCACAGCAGGCCTCCGGCGAATATCTTTTCCTTTGCAACGACGATATGGTGCCGGCCCCCGGCTGGGACGAAGCACTGCTAACATCGGCCGGTCCCGGCCATATAATCAGCGGCACGGTCTGGGAGCCCGGCCTGATCGAGGTCCCGCCCTGCCATAAAAAAATGGATTTTGGCCATAATGCGGACAATTTCAGAAGGGATGACTTTATCACCCAGGCTTTGCAAACCATTAAAAATCAAAAAGAAAAAACAGAACCGGGGATCAACTACCCTTTTTTGATCCCCACCTTGCTTTGGAAAGCATTATCCGGGCTGGACGAGCGCTTCAACCCCGGCTCGGCCTCCGACCCGGATCTTTTCATCCGGGCTGCTTTGCTGGATCCGGCCCCGGAGATGATCCGCTGCCGGGATGCGGTATTCTACCATTTCGCCGGGCGCTCAGGCATTTATGCCGGGGACCGGGTGTCCCCGTGGTGGAAATTCCATTGGAAGCACTCCCGGTTTATGTTCCGGCAAAAATGGGGCAGGATGTGGGAACATAAATTCGGGCAGGTGCCGGATGTTTCGGGATGGAAAAATATCAGAGGAAGAAAGGAACCGTGGCTGGCCGGACGACTGTGGCGCCTGGCCTGGTTCGGTCCGGCCGGCCGGCACTCGGTGATAAGGGGGGAGAGCCCTTTATGAGGCCGTCGCTGGTTGAAATATTAAAATGCCTCAAATGCGGGGCCGATGATCTCCACTTGATGGTGAAGAGCAAAGATGATCTTGAGATAACCAAGGGTCTATTATCCTGCCGCAGATGCGGCCTGACCTATTTGATAGAAGATGGCATTTTAAATTGCCTGGTATTTGCCGATCCTTCGATAAGCGCGGCCCGCAGGGTATATAGAAGATCGAAGGAGGTCCTGGGCGACACCCTTCCTGAAATGCTGGCCCGGCGCTGGCACATGGACAGCGCCTACCGGCAGGATACCGAGGCCAATTACCGGGAATTGCTTTCCCGCCTGGATCCCGGGCAGGGCTGGGCGCTGGATGTGGGGGCCGGCACCTGCTGGACCACGGCCGGGCTGGCCGGCAGGGGATACCGGGCGGTGGCCATAGACATCTCGGCCGACAATAAGCTGGAGCTGGGTCGTCAGCATTTTGATAAGGATGTTTATTTTGACCGGGTGCTGGCCGATGTCAACCATCTGCCTTTCAGCAATGAGGTATTCGGTCTGTCTTTCGCCTCGGCCGCCCTGCACCATAGCCGGGACCTGGATTCCAGTTTGGCGGAGATATCACGGACCACGGCCTCCCGGGGGAGGCTGGAGATCATCAATGAGCCGGTCCGGGGCCTGGCCGAAGCCTTTCAGAAAAATACCGGACAGCTTGAGGGTCCGGAGGGGATCGTTGAAAAGCATTACGGCATTTCCACCTGGATGGGGTCGCTGGAGAGATCGGGCTTCAAGGGCCGTTGCCGGTTCCCGGCAAATATCAGGGAAAGGCTGACGGCCGGCAGCTTCACCGGCAGGCACAAATTCCATTTTCTGGCCGGTCTGATCGCCAGGTTTTACCGCTACCGCCCGTTCAGATCGATGTTGGAGGGGGCGTCATTCTATCCCGGCTTGTACCTGCTGGGATTGCCGCTGATATACAGCGGTGAAAAAACATCAGCCAAAAAGAGCCCGGCCGTTTATGATAAAGGAAGATAAGATGCCGCCCTCCAGGGTTCTGATCCTGGTATGGGGAGGGATAGGGAACATGGTGATGGCCCTGCCAATGCTCAATGCCGCCAGCCGGGGTTTTCCGGGTGGCGTACTCACCGTTGTTGTTCAAAATGCCACGATGCTTAGTTTGCTGGAAGGCAACGATAGGTTTGTAAAGCTGACAATGGATAGTAAGGAATTCAGCGGAGCCTTCGGCAAATTGAAATTGATTAAAAAAATAAAGAAACAACTCCCTGAGGTAACCATAAGCACGGTACCTTCCCCTAAAATACGATCTGGAATCCTGGCGATCTTAAGCGGTTCCGGTATAAGAATATGTTCCAGTCAATACGGTAGCCACTTTTTTAATATTAAGGTCGAAGGAAAAACAGAACAAAAGCACTATGTTTACAGGAACTTGGGCCTTTTAAAGCCCCTGGAAATAGAATCAGACAGCGTGGAGTATGGGATCAGGGTGCCGCTTAAATATGACAAAGAGGCTGAAGAATTCATTAAAAACGGTAATATCTCTTCAAACAAAATAATCGGGTTTCATCCGGGCGCCGGAAACAGGCAGAAAAGATGGCCTGTCGAAAAATTTGTTGCCATCGGAAAAGATTTAACTAGCAGGGGTTGCCAAGTGATAATTTTCGGCGGGACAGAAGAGGCCGAACTTGTAAAAAAGGTGGCCGCAGGAATCGGTCCGGGAGGATTTCGGTTCATTGGGAATAATGATTTGAACTCCACCCTGGCCCTTATCAATAAATGCCAGATATTTCTTTCCAACGACAGCGGATTGGCCCATTGTGCCGCGGCTCTGGGCGTGTCAACGGTGGTTGTTTTCGGGCCAACCGATCCGAATATTTGCGCGCCAGAAGCCCAAAATATTCGATTAATAAGGAATAACATCGATTGCGGACCCTGTTACCGTCCCGCGAATAAATATAAATGCAATTACTATCCACCCATGTGTCTCGAAATTCCTACAGACCGTGTCTTGATGGAGGTTTGTGAATTGATGGAAAGCAGCGAAGATGTCCGATAATAGTAAAAGCAAAATACTTTTCTTTGACCACTCGCCTATCATCAGCGGGGCAGAATACAGCCTGTTGGATATTTTGCAGGGGTTGAAAAATAAACCGGTGGATTATCGTCTGCTGACCATCAAGGGCAGCAAACTTATCAAGAAAACAAACGATATCGGAATAGAAACCATAGAAATATCACTGCCGGAAAGATTACTATATATTAATAAAAATGATTTTCAAAGACAGCCTGGTAAAATAATCCAAAGCCTAGGCAGCGTCAAAAAAACGGTGATTGAGATATATAACATACTGCGCAGGGGAAAATATGACGCGATCTACACCAACACCCTCAAAAGCCATATTCTGGGGGGATTGGCGGGAACAATGGCCGGAGTCAAGGTGATATGGCACCTGCGAGATATCCCCATCCAACCAAGGCCCAAAAGAGCCATACAATTGTTAGCGACATTTATCCCGGACAAGATAATAGCTGTTTCTGAAGCGGTGGGCAGACAGTTTGGCGGCCGAAAAGTGTCGGTGATACATAACGGCATCGATGCCCAGGCGATACAAAAGAAGGCGGCCCTGGAAATGCCGGCCGAAATTCAGCGGATCAGGGAAAGCTCAGGCGGCGGCCCGACCATAGGCATAGTTGGACAAATTGCCCGGTGGAAGGGGCAGGATGTTTTTTTACGGGCCGCCAAACTTCTGGCCGAAAAATTGCCACAGGCAAAATTCCTTATCATTGGCGAGGCTCTTTTCGATGAAAAGGAATTCAAACTGGAACTGAACAATTTTGTTATCAACAACAATCTGCAAAAACGGGTGATCTTTACCGGACATCTTGAAAATGTATATCCCATATTAAAACAATTGGATGTTTTGGTCCATTGTTCGGTGGAGCCGGAGCCTTTCGGCCGGGTAATCATTGAGGCGATGGCCTTGGGGGTTCCGGTGATAGCCACCAGGGGGGGGGCAGTTGAAGAGATCATAACAAACGGAGAGAATGGACTGATAGTGTCTCCGGGAGATCATCAGCAATTGGCCGGGGCCGTTGAAAATATATTGACCGATAAAACGATGCGCAACAAGATCGTAGGCAACGGCACTATAAAAGTGCCGAAAGTGTTTGGTTTGAGGGAAATGTTGGATGAAATATACGATTTAATCAGGCAGTTGTCTTTAAAATGATGATTTTTCCCAAACATAGAGCGGAACAGTTCTTATACAGTTTTTTCCCGGTGGTTTTACCGCTGGCCTCGGGGTTCATCATTCATCTGTTGATGGCCCGGAGCATTTTACCGCAGGTTTATGCAATTATCCCCCAGGCTCTGGCCCTGGTAAGCCTGGCCACCACCATCGCCTATTTCATCAATCATGATGTCGCCGCCAGGGAGATAGCCATCGCGGAGGATCCCCGGAGGACAACGGTGGCTTTTTTCATGGGAAGAATCATTTTCACCCTGGCCGGAGCCATTGTCTGCATTCTCGCTGCATTTTTGATTTATGGATCGGCCATAAAAACCACGGCCATTTTTTTAATGTGGTTTGTTGTCAATATCGGGATAACTGAAAATCTGGGCCAAGCCTGGCGGTCCAATGGTCAATATAAAAATGCCTCTTTGCTGTACCTGATAAATTTCCTGTTATTGTCGGCCGGGATCATATACATATATCACCACCAGGCCACTCCACGGAAATTGGCGGTGGTTTTGCTGCTGAGCGCCGTAACGGCCGCAGCATTTTTTGCCGGATCTATAATTAGCTACCTCAAGCGGCCGGATCTGGCAGTACTGAAAAAAATCCTGAAGAAATCCCTGCCCATCGCCCTGGCCGGCATCGCATTATTTGTTTCCAACTGGTTCGGAGTGGTGTATCTGACCGCGGCTGGCATCAGCCAGGACCTGACCTATTATTTTTTAGCGGGAAAATTTGCCGGGGCTCATTTAATTTTGATATTAATATTGTATTTTGCCTATATTCCAGTCTTATCAAAAATGGACCCTGCCAGACTTGAAAAGGTATTTAAAAGATGGCTTTGGTTGGTGCTTCTATACCTTGTGTTGTCATCGTTGGCGGTAATTTATATATTGCTTCCTTTGATCACCAAGTTTTGGGGATCTGAATACCAAAAAGTTCAGGCATATTACCTGAATTATATTCCCTGGATTTTCTTTGCCTGCACCAGCTATTATACCGGAATGTTCATATATGCCAGGGGTTTGGTGTCGATTATCGGCAAATTTCAGATCATTTTGGCAGTTTTGACTGTTTTTATGATTATTTTAGGGTATAGTAAATGGGGAACAATTTCCCTGCCTCTGGCGGAAAGCGGGGCAATGCTTATGGCCGGTGTTGTTCAATATATTTTATGGCAAAGCGACCGCCACAATATAACATAAGGCAATGCAAGGGATTAAATATTGCCATCAAGGCTCCTTATTTTATCAATAGGGGGCTTTTTTGTCATCAACCTCTCCAACAACAGGGGCAGATGAGTTATGGAAAATATAACTTTTTAAACCCTTGACTATGGTAAACATTCATGCTAAAATAACTTTTTAATATAATATGTTACAAACAGTTGCGCTGATTTTATGGGACTGAAAAGCAAGAGGAATTTTACCGCCGGGGAAACTGCTTCAGAGGGTGTTTTGGCGGTTTAAGTCAGATCCAATAATTAACCAGATATTTCAAATATGTTAAATCGAAGGATACAATTAAGATGAGATCAACCTTGAAAAATATATGTGCCTTGGTTATCATCCTGCTTTTTCAGAATGTAGCAGCTCAGGATGCTACCCAGGCCATCAAGGATGCCGGCCTAGATATAGAAGTCAGCAAAGCCGGGCTGACGGTTCCCGATGCGGTGGAAAAAGCCAAAGATGTAGGCTATTCTGACCAGGACATTCTTAATGCCATAGAAAAGACCAAAAATGAGGGGAAGGCCCCTGAAGAAGCCGGTTCAGACTCGGAAGAGAAGAAGACCAAGGAATCTTTGGGCGGCTCCAAGTATTTTCGCGAATTACAAAATGCGGTCTTTGAAAGCTATAACATAGTAAAAACGCCAAAATACAGGCTGTTTTCCCTGCCCCCCTTCGGGTACGAGATATTCAACAATCCGGCAGTAACCTTTGAACCGCTGGACTATGCTCCGGCCGACCCCAATTACCAGATCGGGACCGATGATGAGCTGATGGTCAGTCTCTACGGAGAAGTGCAGTATTCGGGAACCTATAAAGTGGATAGGGAGGGTAAGATCAACCTTCCCGAAGCCGGAATGGTGATAGTCAACGGACTGACCCTGATCCAAGCCCATAAGAAGATCGTGGAGCGCCTGTCCCAGATTTACGCCGGCATCAGGTCCAAAGCCATATCGGTGGATGTGACCACCGGAAAATTGAAGAGGATAAAGATCTTCGTTCTGGGCGAGGTCCGGCAGCCCGGCGGTTTCGTCATCTCCAGCACCAGCACCGCCTTTACCGCCCTTTATTACGCCGCCGGTCCCACCAACCAGGGATCGTTGCGAAAGGTCCAGGTGCTTCGCAACAACAAGCCGATAGCAACCATCGATCTCTACGATCTGATCCTGAAGGGAAAAAAGGACAGCGATATCCGGCTGCAGAACGGAGACGTGGTGTATGTGCCGCTGGCGCCCAGGAAGGTGGCCATCCCCCGGGGGGTCTACCGCCCCGGGATCTACGAGCCCCTGCCCGGCGAGGGATTGAAGGCGGTGCTGGCCCTGGCCGGAGGGCTGCGCCCCGATGCCTATACCGAGATCATCCAGATAAACCGCACCGGCCGGGACGGACTGGTCACTTTGATAGATCTTTCTTACCGTGACATAATGTCAAACCCGGCCGAGTACCAGCTGGAGAACGAGGACGTGATCGGCATATACAAGGTGCCCGAGGGAATCGACAATATCGTCACTATCGACGGGTTCGTCCTGATGCCTGGTCCCTATGAGATCACCGACAATACCACGGTCGGGGAGTTGGTAGATAAGGCCGGTGGGCTATTGAAGATCGCTTACCGTCCCCGGGCCGAGGTGTCCCGGATGCTGTTCTACGCCCGGCCGGAATCGACGGTCACCTTCATACTCAACCTGGACAGCGAGACCGACCGGGCTTTTCCCTTAAAATCCCGGGACCGGGTGATCGTCCGCCAGGACCCCGACTACCAGTTCCAGAAAAGGGTGACCATCGACGGCATGGTGTATTTCCCGGGATATTACTCGCTGGCTGCCGAGGGGGAGCGCCTTTCCAGCATCATCAAACGGGCCGGAGGGCTTAAGCCAAGGGCCTATCCCGAAGGCAGCATCTTCAGCCGGGCCGGGGAGGGCCAGATCGATGTGAACCTAGCCAAGGCCCTGAACAAGACCGGCAATCTTCATGATATCGTAATGCGGGACGGGGATGTTTTAGCTATTCCCGAACGGCCGGCCACAGTGAACGTCAGCGGGGAGGTGCGGTTCCCGGTGAATACGATCTACGAGCCCAATCACGGGTTCAAACATTATCTAGAAAAGGTGGGTGGCACCACCGAGGATGCCGACCGCAAAAGAATAACCGTTCGGCTGCCCAACGGGCGGAACATGAACCCCAAAACCTTCTTCGGACTGTTCCAGCGCAATATCCCGCCGGGAGCCTCGATCATCGTGCCCAAAAAGAAGGAAAGCGCCGGGGTCAAATGGAGCGAAGTGATCCAAAGCACCACCGCCATACTGACCACCGCGGTGGTGATAGTGGTGGGGATCAATCAGCTCCAGCAATAAAACAAGGTAAATTACGGCAAGTAAAAAAATACCAGGGAAAACCTTAGAAAAGGGCCATTTAATGGATAACCAGAATATCAAAAGCCAGCAAAACAACACCATAAAATACATTGACGTCCTTCTCCAGGATTGGAAGCTGATAGCCTTTATTACCGGAGCCATCGGCTTGGTCACCTTGGTATATCTGCTATTCTTCTCCAATCCGGTATATAAGGCCCAGTTGACGATATTGCCGACCGGAGAGGAGGCCGGGACATTTTCCGCACTGTCGGTAATGGCCAACGAACTGGGGGTGGATATTCCCGGGACCAAGGTCAAGATCAACACTCCCCAGATCTACCAGCGGATCATCGCCAGCCAGCGGATGACAGATTCCCTGGCCCAGAAGGCTTATCAGGGAAGAAAGGAGAATGGTCCGCGGACCCTGGCCCAAGTGCTGGGCATCAAGGAGAAGAATCCGGAACTGATGAGGTATTTTCTTCATGAGGCGGTTATGGGCATGATCAAAATGCCCATCTCCATCAAGGAGGGGACCCTGGATATAATGGTGACCTTCAAGGATCCCGACATTGCCTCGCAGATGGCCAATTACATCGTGGAGCAGCTGGATACCTACAACAAATATTTTCGCAAAAGCAAGGCCGGCAACAATCGGAAATACATTGAAGAGCAATTGAGCAAAGCCAGAGAGGACCTGAGGAGGGCCGAACAAAACCTCACCTTTTTTAGGGAAAATAATCGCCAGCTGATGTCGTCCCCGTCGCTCCAGCAAGAAATGGTCCGCCGGACCAGGGATCTAAGGATTCAGGAAGAAATTTTTGTTATCATAACCAAGGAGTATGAAAAGGCCAAGCTCCAGGAGATCAAGGATATCCCGATCATCGATATCGTAGAAAAAGCCCGCCCGCCGGCTGTCAAGAGCAACTCCCGGACCAGGGTTTTGCTGGCCTCCATAGCTTTCGGCCTGTTTCTGGGAATTGCTTTTATAATCGGCCGGGAATACCTGAAGGAATCAACCATCATAAGCGATATTCAGGCCACCCAGGGCTACCAGATATTTGCCGGCGACATTAAAAAGATCGTCAATAAAATATTCCCCAAGTTCAGAATATGAACATCCTGGCCCTGATACCGGCCCGCAGCGGGTCGAAATCGATCATCAATAAAAACATCCGGCTGTTGGGCGGTAAACCTATGCTGGCTCATTCCATCGAACATGCCCAAAGGGCAAAGCTTGTCACCAGGATCATTGTCAGCACCGACAGCCGGCGCTATGCGGCCATTGCCGACAAATGCGGAGCCGAGACCCCTTTTCTGCGACCCCGGGAGATCTCAGGCGATCGCTCGACAGACCTGGAAGTATTTATTCATGCCTTGGAATGGCTGCGGCTCAATGAGGACTATCAACCGGAGATCTGCGTACATCTAAGGCCGACCTATCCCATAAGGAATTCCGAGGATATCGATAAAATGGTCCGGATCATTATTGAAAACCCAGGGATCGATTCCGTCCGATCAGTGGTGCCGGCCCCCGAGACCCCTTTTAAAATGTGGTTTCGGGATGGCCAGGGAAACCTTTCCCCGGTCATAGCGAACGATATCAAGGAAGCCTATAACCTGCCGCGTCAGTCACTGCCAAAAGCTTATCTGCAAAATGCTTCTATCGACGTGATAAGAACAAGCGTGATATTGGATAAAAGATCGATGACCGGCGATGTCATTCACGGATACATCATGGATCACTTCTGGGATATCGACCAACCGGATCAACTGAAGACCGTCAGAAAGATACTCAAGGCCAAGTGATGGATAATAAGACATTCTGTTTCGATATTGACGGGATCATCATGTCGCTGGTGCCAGGCAACGATTACTCCCTGGCCCGGCCCCTGCCGGAAACGGTCAGCCTGATAAACCGGCTCTATGATCGGGGCCACCGGATAATATTGTTCACCGCCCGCGGCTATGTGACGGGGATCGACTGGGCCGAGACCACCCGGCAACAGCTTGAATCCTGCGGCCTCAGGTACCACCAGCTGATGTTCGGAAAACCGGCGGCCGATTATTATATCGACGACAGGATGATCAGCTTGGAGCAATTGAAGGACCAGTTCGGCCAATAATGCATTTTCTTGGGAGATAAAATGAAAGAATTTTTCAAGGGCTTGTTCATCTTCGAGATGGCCAACAACCATCAGGGCAGCGTGGAGCACGGGCTTAGGATCATCGAGGAGATGGGCGCCCTGTCCAAAAAGCACGGGATCCGGGCCGGGGTCAAGCTGCAGTACCGGGAGCTGGACACCTTCATCCACAAGGACCATATCAATTCCGGGGCGAGCAAGCATGTCAAACGGTTCCTGGATACCCGGCTGAACGCCAGCCAGTTCCAGCAGCTGGTGCAGGCCATCAAAGAGCAGGGGATGGAGGCCATCTGCACGCCATTCGACGAGCCCTCGGTGGCCCTGCTGGTGGAGCACGGCATCTCCATCATCAAGATCGCCAGCTGCAGCGCCAACGACTGGCCCCTGCTGGAAGAAATATGCAAGACCGGCAAGCCGGTGATAGCCTCCACCGGCGGCCTGACCCTGCCGCAGATAGACAAGATAGCCAGCTTTTGCGGCCACCGGCATACAAATTTCGCCCTGCTGCATTGCGTGGGGGTCTATCCGGCCGGCAACCAGAGCATCAACGCCGGGTTCATAGACAAACTGCGCAACAGGTATCCCGGCACGGCCATCGGGTATTCCGGGCATGAGGCTCCGGACAACCTGGATGTGGTAAAGATCGCCGTGGCCAAGGGCGCCCAGATCCTGGAGCGGCACGTGGGGGTGGAGACAGATAAAATAAAACTTAACGCCTATTCGATGAATCCGGTCCAGACCGGCAAGTGGCTGGAGGCCGCCCTGCTGGCCAGGGCCATTTGCGGCCCCGGAGAAGACAAGCAGGTCACCCGGGATGAGCTGGATTCTTTACGGTCCCTGATGAGAGGGGCCTTTGCCGCCGGCCATGTCAAAAATGGGGAGGTCTTGTCCCGGGACAAGGTCTATTTTGCCATACCCTGCCTGGAGGGACAGACCACGGCCTTTGAATATCACGAATCGATGACGGCCGCCGGCGATTACCGGCCCGATCAGCCGATAAAGGAGATACGCGGGGAACGAAGCAAGATAGACCTGGTCCGCAGCGTGGTCCACGAAGTGAAAGGCATGCTTAACGAGGCCAATATAGTGCCGGGTAGCGATGTTTTGATAGAACTTTCACATCACTATGGGATCGAACGGATCAGGGAATATGGGGCGGTGATCGTGGACATCGTCAACCGGATGTACTGCAAAAAACTGCTGATAGTCCTTCCCGGGCAAAAACACCCCACCCACCATCACAAAACCAAGGAAGAAACCTTTCACCTCCTATCAGGCGATATTGAGATAAATCTGGGGGACAACCAGCTGGTAAAAATGACGCCAGGGGACACCCTGCTGGTTGAACCGGGTACCAGGCACAGTTTTACCTCCCGCAGCGGGGCCATCATCGAGGAGATCTCCACCACCCATATCAAGGGCGATTCCTACTACGATGACGAGGCAATAAACAAAAAGGACCTGCTGGAGAGAAAAACAGTAGTGGAGAACTGGTAACAGCATGATAAGACCATTAAACTGTGCCCTGTGCGGAAGCGGAAAGATAACCTCAGTCTATAACGGAGCCATTCGGGCCGGGAGTTGGGGGAGCGTTACCTCTAAGAAATACCAGGTGCTTAAATGCTCCCATTGCGGGGTAATCTTTTTGGATCCTTTTCCGAAAATGAATTACAGCGAAAAGAACTATAGGCTGGACTATAACGGATCGGCGGAGATCGAAACATACCATCGACTGCACGACAAGGAACAGGCTTGGTACCTTGACTTGGTAAAAGGCCTTGATCTAAGCGGCAAAACGGTCTGCGATGTCGGCTGTGGGGGCGGGTCCTTCCTGAAACGTATCAAGGGTCAGGCCAAGAGGACCATCGGCATCGAACCTTTTGCCGGATATCACCGGGCCCTGAGAAGCCGGGGGCATTCAGTTTTCAGCGGGATCGATGCCTTAATGGCGGCTGAAGGAAAATCACAAGTTGACCTGGCAACCAGTTTCCACGTTATAGAGCATGCAGAGGAACCGGTCGCGTTTCTGAAAAGCATCCGGGAGATATTAAAACCCGGCGGCCGGGCGGTTTTGGTGACCCCCAACGCCGATGATATCCTTATGAAGATGGGATCCGGCCCATACCAAAAATTCAACTACCGAACGGCTCATCGTTGGTACTTCAACCAAAGGTCCCTGGGATACATTGCCCGAAAAGCGGGATTTAAAAAGGCCCGCTTTGGTTTCAGGCAGAACTTCGATCTTTCGAACTTCGCCCTGTGGATGAGGGATGGGAAGCCGACAGGCAACGCCTCGGTTGATCTTTTTTCGGACGACATCAACCTGGCTTGGCAGAAGTTTTTGGAAAAGGGCCGGATGGCAGACACCATTATTCTCGGTTTAAGCAAATAAGATGAAATCGGTCTGGAGAGATATATGAGCATGGTTCCCACCAGTTTTATCAGTGTGCCCTGCAACCTTTGCGGGAGCAATGACACTGAATTACTCACAAATGTACGGGAGAACCAAGATGGGAAAGAGATAATTTTCAATCTGGTGAGATGTAAAAAATGCAGTTTAACATATGTAAATCCAATGCCGTCTTCGGAAACTATCGGTTTGTTTTATCCCCAAACATATTATTCACACCAGAACCCAGCAAGGAAGAAGAATTTCAAAAAATACTTGCAGTTGATTGCCCGGCAAAGCTATTTGAATGATTCAAATGCGAAAGGTTTATTAAAAAAAGCAATTATTAAATGCATCGGAACAATTTTAAACCAGCAGATAGATATTGTTGTTCCAAATATTAAAAACGGAAAGATATTGGATGTTGGGTGCGGTAATGGGGATATGATCGCCTGGATGAAAGAGTATGGTTGGGATATTTATGGCACAGAGATCAGTAAAAAAGCCTGTGATTTTGCGGAAAAACAAGGACTTAAGATATATTGCGGGCAGCTTAAAGATGCATCTTTTTCGATTGATTTTTTTGACGTTGTTACCATTAACCATGTTCTGGAGCATGTTCATGATCCTTTGTCGGTACTCACAGAGTGCAATAGAATACTAAAGAAAGGCGGCCTATTAATCGTTGGCGTTCCCAATTATAATTGTTATGACAGTATGTTATTCGGGACAAATTGGTCACAACTTGATGTTCCCCGCCATTTATATCATTTTACTATGGATACTTTGAATCAAATGTTAAATATGGCTGGCTTCAAAATTGACAAATGGAAATATAAGACGATACCTTTGCCCTTCTATGATACGCATAATGTTAATAATGCAAAAGTAAATTGTACGAACAAAAAACTGATTATTTTAAAATTCAAAGCATCAGTTATAAAGTTTGCAAGGTATGTGTTCAGTAAAAATAAAGGGCAAAGATTTTGCATAAATTTGACAGCTTATGCCAGAAAATCATAACAATATCCATTTATGTTTGTTTTCAGGTCTCTTTGATCAAATCGTTGAGGAATCGGACTGGACGTGGCCGATGAAGATATGAATCGAATAACCGGGGCCATGGTTCGGCATTTAAATAATTAAAAAACATATGTTTAGTAACCTGCTTTCAAAATTATACTGGAGTTCGATATATAATATTTCCGACATGCTTGCCTTGCTGCAATCAAGCATTGGCCTGGAACCGGTATATGTCAAGACGGCATACTCGGCCCTGAAGCAGTGGCAGTATAATGTCAACAAAAACAGAGAGACCCATGACAAGAAGATCGGGATCGTCGCTTTCCGTAATCATACCTGGGCGGAATGGGCGGCGTTCGCGGCCCATTATATTTACAACATGGGATACCAGCCGGTAGTGATTTTCAGCGGCAGGGAAATAGCCAGCCTTTATCCCAGAGACCGCATAATGGAAAAGGCCGGCTTGGATTTCTGGTCGGCGTTTTTAGAGACCGAGTACATAGAAAAAGTTGACATTGATAACTTCATCCCCTCAGACGAAAAGACAAAGAACGGCTATTCCGCTTTCGCCGAGGACCACGCCCACACCATGGCGGCTTATAATCTTCGGGTGGAAGAGTACGAATCCCATGTAATGGCGGATGAATACCGGCAGGAATACCAGCGATCTTGCAAAATCCTGGTGGAAACGGCGGCAGCCGCGGAAAAACTATTTTCCGAGATCACCATCGAGAGGCTGATATGCCCTTCCGGACTGATCGGCCGCTCGGCGGCTTTTCTGGAAGCGGCGGCCAGGAAAAACATTAAAGCGGTCTTCGTTGAGGGCTGGGCCATGCGTCCCGGGCATATGATATGGGCCTATAATCGTCCGGCATTGATCTATGACATCAAAGGCTGGATGGAGGCACTGGGTGAGTGGAATCAACAGAGGGAGAATGATTCCACCATCTTCAGGAATTTCCAGGAATACCTCTCGCTGGACCGGGATGATGAATGGCTGGAGGATTTTCACCCGGTGCAGAGAAGCACCAAGGATGAAGATTACCCGGCCGACCTACGGAAGTTCCTGTCCCGGCCCGGGCCATTGTTCCTTTGCGGGACCAATGTGGTGGGGGACAGTTCGACCCTAAGGCGGGCGGTGGCATTCAAAAACCAGAAGGAGTGGCTGGAAAAACTTATTGCCTACTTTAAGGCGCACCCAGATCTTCGCCTTATCATACGGGCCCATCCCGATGAGGTATGGCAAAGGGCCAGGGTCAAGATAGGGGATTACGCTGCAGAGCTGGCCAGGGGCATTGGTAATGTTCAGGTGGTAAAAGGAAGCGATGATGTCAACACCTACTCTCTGGTGGAAAGGGCCGACATCGGCCTGGCCTGGCTCAGCAACATCGGCATAGACATGATAATCCGGGGCAAGCCGGTGATCATGGCGGCTTCTCCCAAATATGACGACCTGGGCATCGTGGACGTCCCCAAAACCCAGGAAGAATATTTTAAAAGGATCGAACAGGTTTTGGCAAGGCCGGTGCCTCCATCCATTGATGTAATAAATAGGGCAAAATATTACCAGCGGATCGTCTTCAAGGAGATGTCGCTGAGGGCGGCCGGCAAGAATTATTTGACCAGCGAATATCGCATGAACCAAAGGACAGTATTTAACGAAAGGGAAAAATTTTTCCGGATACTGGTGGGCGAACTGGATGAAAAGGGCCGCAAGACGGCTTAGTGCCGGCGGATATTGGTTTGAAACAATTATTCATCAAATACAAGAACATCTCCCTGTTCACCTCTTCGGCTGTGGTATTGAACCTTTCCAGCCTGATCAGCGGCTTTCTGGTCTATCGCTGGATAGATCCCTACTACATAGGCATCTGGCAGGCCATGATGCTGGTCCAGACCTACAGCGCTTTCCTGCGTCTGGGCATCATCAACGGGATGAACCGGGAACTGCCGTTTTGTCTGGGAAAGGGCGACACCGGGCAGGCCTATAAATACGCCGAGACCGCCCAGTACTATAGTCTGGCCAATATCATAATATTTGCCGTCCTGGCCCTGCCGGCATTTTTCTTTGTAAAAATTAAACCAGACTGGTATTTCCCGTTGTTCAGCATCGTCATCGTCATCTGCCTGAACTTCTATAATGCCTATCTGGCCGGGACCTTCCGGGCTAATGCCGACTTCGAAAAGCTGTCATATATCCAGCTCATTGATTCTGCCCTTCGGATCATCAGCCTGGCCCTGGTTTACTTTTACGGGTTCAAAGGATATTGCCTGATGCAGATCTTTCTGGCGGTTTTTATCACAGTGATCACGCATTTATGGCGGCCGATAAGGGTCCGGCCGGTGTTCCATCAGGCGGCATTCCAAACATTGCTGAAGACAGGATTGCCCATTTTTGCCGGATCGTACTTTTTTAATTTTTTCAACACCCTGCCGCGTTTGGTCCTTATAAAATACGGGTCTATAGAGATGCTGGGATTATACGCCCCGGTGCTTACCCTGATCGGCGCCATGGGCATCCTCCCCGATTCCATCGGAACATATTTGTACCCCAAGCTGTCGTTTCAGCTGGGGACGGACAACGATCCCAAACGCATCTGGAAGCAGTCATGGAAGTCTCACCTGGCTTTATTGGCCATAGCGATCCCCTTGGCGGTGGCAGGCTATTTGACCATACCATATATCATCGACACTTTCCTGCCCAAATACATCAGGACCAAGGATATAATAAATCTGGGACTTATGGCAGGTGTGTTCTTCAGCTTTAAATTCGGCTACACCATATTGATCACCCTTAAATCATGGGCCTATATGTCTGTCTATATAATTGCTTTCGGCCTTTGCCAGTATTTCTTGCCTTTGGCAACGCTACGATATTATGATCCGCTTAAGGCGGTTGTCCTGGGACAGGCCATATCCTTCATCGCCATGTATGTCATCTCGATAGCCATCAATTACCTGGCCACCCACAAACTTCGCCGGAACGCTGCCGCACAATGAGATCTTTGGCCCAAATAAAAAAGGACCCCCGGGGCTATTTGCTGAACCGGTTGGATTACCTTTGGATCATTTTGAAAATGCGCCTGAACGCGATTACAGTAAGGCTGGTCCTGGCGGCCAGGGGCATAGAATGCGGCAAGGGCTGCGCCTTTTACGGCTGGCCCCATTTCCGGAGGCATTTCCTGAGCAAGATCGAGATCGGGAACGACTGCCGGTTCCGGTCCGATTACCTTTCCAACCTGGTGGGGATAAACAGGAAATGCCTGGTCTCCACCATGAATGAAGGGGCAAGAATAAAGATCGGCAATAACTGCGGCTTCAGCGGAACAGTGATAGGCTGCGGCGAATCGATCACCATCGGCGACAACGTATTGTGCGGAGGGAACACCTTCATCACCGATTTTGACTGGCACCCGATCAAACGCCAGAAGAATTCAAATGCGGAGGTAATTGCAACCCCTGTGGTTATAGAGGACAATGTCTGGCTGGGCTTGAATGTAGTGGTGTTGAAGGGCGTCACCATAGGCCGGAACAGCGTCATCGGCGCCAACAGCCTGGTGGTAAGGTCAATACCTGAAAACGTGGTGGCGGCCGGCAATCCCTGCCGGGTAATACGTAAGTTAAACGAGGAATAATACCAATGAAACTAAAACAATATGCGGAAACAGTATACACAATTATTAGAAATCTAATTCTAGGTGGTAATGTTATCTCACTATCGCTCTTGAACAAACCAAGAAGTATGATCGGGTATGTGTCGGAAATACTTTTTCTTTTCAGGACGTTAAATCCCAAAAGCGGCATAAGACAAAGTAATGTTTTAAAGGTATTCCCTTTTGATAGCACTGAATCAATAACACTGGGCAATTTAAAATCGAGCACCTGGTTTTTTGCATCGGCCTCCTATTTGACGGATCTGATAAGCCTTTGCATGATTTGCCGGTCTATAAAACCCAAAACCATATTCGAGATCGGCACATTTAATGGGTATACCGCGTTGCATATGGCTTTAAATACGCCAGCGGATGCAGTAATACATACGCTGGATCTGCCGACAAATGAAGAGATAAAACCCAAGTTAAATACCACCATTACAGATGATGAGCATATAGTATTATTGGGTAAAACTCAAAAATATTGTTTTGAAAAGAGTGTCGTTGCTTCTAAGATACACTGCCTATATGGTGACAGCGCAAACTATGATTACTCGTCGTATTTCAATAAAGTGGATCTTTTCTTCATTGATGGTGCTCATTCCTACGAATATGTCCGTTCCGATACCCTGAATGCCATCAACTGTTGCCACCCCGGGAGCGTAATCGTTTGGCATGATTATGGAAGATCTGGGCTGAATGGAGTCTCCAAGTGGCTGCTGGAGTTTTCCGGGCAGGGTTATGAAGTAATATCAATACCTGGCGGTTCTTTGGCTTTTACCATTATTAAATGATATGTAGTTGTCCCCGGATCCAATCAACGTATAGTCAATAGAAACCCCGTAATTATTTAATAAATATCACCCAGTGATTTCATTTAAGCATAACTTGGAATTGACCAATTAGCATCGACAGTGTTATAAGGGAATGGAAGATTATCAAATGAATAAGGGCTCCCCAAAAAAGGAAAGATGGATATTGCTGTTCCTGGGGCTGTCCTTTGCGATATATGCCCTGTTTCATACCTCCGTTTTTTTCGAGGAGCTGTCCCTGACTGCTCCGGTAACCCTTACCATGACCGCTCTGGGTCTGGGGTTCTTTTGTCTTGCGGCCGTTATCAGCACTGGGATGAGCAAGGAAGAGGGCGGGCTGTTCCCGGCAGAATCGCATAAATGGGTAGTGCTTTTCGTCCTTTCCATTTTATTGATGTCGGCAGTGGGATTGTATCTGAACAACCCCATTGGTTTATTCTATATGGACTTTGAGGGGGTAATAATTCTTTTCGGCTCGATCTTACTCGGAGCCAGGAGAAAAAACTGGGAGCACATCGATAAATTAGTAATACTGCTTTTAGCATACGCTGTCATTGTAAATATACTGTCACTTCCGTTTATAAAATCCATTGACAGGGTCGTTACCGAAAGTTCCGTGACAAATAAATTGCAGGTGCTGCTATACCCGGTGTTGTTTTACATATATCTCTTCAAGTACCGGGTCCGCAGGCTGGACAAACTAATAATCATGGGGGCATTTGTTATTTTCATAATAGAGCAGATATTGTTTCAAAAAAGAATGCCTAGCATGAGGATAATATTTACGCTATTGGTGATGACCTATCTGCAGAATATCACCACCCGTCCAAGCTTTTGGGCATATTTGGGGAGCATAATCAAGAGAGTGATGCTCTTTTTTATCCCGGTAGTGGTCGGAGTGTTGATCATCAGCAGTACGGTGGGACTGAAAATGTCCGACTCCCTTCAAATGTTCAATGAACGGGTAACCGGGAAATACGGTTTTGTCAGAAACATTATTTACGATGGACGGGTATATATTACTTATGTGGTAATACAGGACCTTGTGTCTGATTACAGTTTTATATTAGGCAAAGGTTTCGGGGGGTATATCATTGATTCCAGGCTTCATTATTTTGTGGAAGCAGAGGGCGGTCTGTTCAACGGCACCTCCTCGATCGAGATCGGGCACACCTGGCCGCCCTGGAAAGGTGGGCTGCTTTTCTGGATATCGATAAATGCCCTTTACCTAAGCCTGGCTTTTTCATTTCGTAAATATAAAAACGCATACTTTAGCATGGTCTGTTGGGCGTTTGTCCTTACGCATTTTATATTTTTGTTTGGGGATAATGTCTGGACTGGTCCCCACCAATTTTATTTAATTCTTCTTGGAGCTGCCATTGGTCATCTTTTGGGGCATAACTCTTATAAGAAATTTGACCTTGGCGGCAGGCTGGCGCTGTGAAAATAGTAATTGTCATAAATTTTGGTTTCCCCAGGGGCATGGCCAGCACCAGCCGGGCGCGACATTTGGCAATGGGAATAACTGAAAACGGCAGCAAGGTTGAGATATTAATACCAAAACCCACAGAATATCCCAATAACGTTTTAAACGATCATTTGCATGGAACTATGGATGGGTGCGCATACAGGTATACTTCAACCAGCACCATAATACCGGGCAATTATTTTAAATGCAGATATATGGTCCTAAAAGGATTCATTGCCTGCGCCGGGGATTTGTATAAAAACCGTAAAACACTAGATGCCGTAATTTTATATTTACGATCGATCAATGGAGTGGCATTCTTGTCTTTCTGGTGCAAATTATTAGGCATCTCAATTATTCTCGAATTGTGTGAATGGTCAATATCCCACCGCAATACGGATCTTAAAACAAAAATCCAGAACTGGTTTTTAACCACGCCATTATTTCTTTTCGCCGACGGTGTTATTGCCATCTCATCATTCATAAAACAGAGGGTGTCTGATTTTTCAGACATAATTAAAAGAGATATCCCCTGTCTGATAACCCCAATACTGGTAAAAACCGATAACTATAAATGCAATACCCCCTATAATCCCAATGGTGATCTTCTATTCTGCGGGATATTGGACCAGACGGATATCGTTTTATTTTTGCTGAAAGTAATGGTTGAGCTTAAAGAAAACGGCTTAACCCGAAAGCTGGCAATCACCGGCAAGGCATTTAACCCTAGCAACTTGGAACGATTAAAGAGTGATATCCAAAAAAGAGATTTGTCAGAGTTGGTTATTTTAAAAGGCTACCTACCCGAAGAAGAATTGATTAAATCTTATTGCAGTGCTTCGGCACTATTAGCTCCCCTGCCCTCGGGCGACCGTTCAATTGCCAGATTCCCAAACAAAATAGGCGAATATTTGGCTTCCGGCCGGCCGATAGTAACAACCAGTATCGGTGACATTCCAAAGTATTTAACCAACGAAGAGTCTGCTTATTTGGTTGACCCTGATGACGTGAAAGGTTTTGCCAATGCCGTTAGGGATGTCCTGAACAATCCGGTAAAAGCAGAGAAGATCGGTAGGAGGGGCTGCGAGGTTGCCGGGAAATATTTTGATCCGAAAGCCAATGCTAAGCTGATAATGGAGTTTATTGAAACAATAAAGGCAAAAGCGTAAATTCTATGAACATTTTGAATAAAGTTGTTTTTAAACTGTGTTTAAGGATGGCATCAGATCACCAAAAGGCTTACGTTTATGCCAGATATCTGGGAGTCAAGATTGGGACCAACGCAAGGATCACGGGAAATGTCACCTTTGGCTCGGAGCCATATCTGATAGAGATCGGCAACAACGTGACCATCACCCAGGAGGTCAAGTTCAACACCCATGACGGCGGAGTGGGGGTATTGCGACAAAAACACCCCGGGCTGAATGTCTTCGGAAAGATCAGGATCGGCAGCAACGTGTTCATCGGTGCCGCCGCCCAGATCATGCTTGGAGTGACGGTCGGCAACAACGTGGTGATAGGCGCCGGCAGCATCGTCACCAAAGACATCCCCGATAATGTAGTGGCCGCGGGGATTCCGGCCAGGGTGGTCAAGACCATCGATGAATACGAAAAACAATCTTTGGAACGCGGCGTTCTCATTTCCGCCGGCTCCGAGGCCGAAAGAAGGAACGCTGTGGAAAGAGCGGTACGGGAGAAGAGGGCCTAGGGTGCCGCTGAACGATCACATAAAAAACAAAGCCCTGACCATCGGCCATCAGCTGTTCGCCAATCTGCTGGGGTTCCTTAAGATCAAGGCCGGATACATCCGCTCCCGGACCGGCGCCACCCACCGCAAGTTCTCCCTTAAGGACAGCCTGGCTTACATCGACAGGATGAAATCTGATTATGACAACTTCGGGTCTTTGGGGGATGTTAGCCGATGGGATATCCTGGAGATAGGCCCGGGTGACAATCTGGGGATCCCGCTTTTGTATTTTGCCGCCGGGGCAAAAAAGGCCACCGCATTGGACCGGTTCTACTCCTATCGGGACGCTAATCAGCAAAAGGCCATCTATGATGCCCTTATTGAGAGGCTGCCGGCAGAGCAAAGGGAACGGGCGGAAAAAGCCTTCAGCGATCGGGCGGAAAGCAAATTCAACCCCGAGGCCATAGAATGCCTTTACGGAACCGGGATAGACGATCCGAGGATCATCGATCGTCTGGGAAAGTATGACCTGATAATTTCACGGGCGGTGATGATGGAGGTCTGCAATCTGGAGCAGGCCCTGGAGAACCTGGTCCGGATGCTCAAGCCCGGAGGGCTGATGCTGCACAAGGTCGATTTTAGGGATTACTGGATGCTCTCCAAGCACCATCACCCCCTGACCTTTCTGACCATCGACAATAAGCTTTGGAAAATGATGTCCAGCCACCGGGCAAACTCCAACCGCCGTCTTTTAAATGTCTATTGCGAAGAGCTGGGAAGGTTGGGGTTGACGGTAGAAATACCGCAGCGGACAAAATACCAGGCGAAGGACCACGATGAAAACAAGTGGCTGTCCCAGATAAAAGACAAACTGCTGCCCCGATATAAAATATTGCCGGACGACATACTGTTAACCAGCGGAGCTTTTATAGTTGCTAAGAAGCCGAACGTCTGACATATTTGCCGCGGCCACCTACCTGACCGGCTGGTGCCGTTTGTGGTGGCTGACCCACCGCCACCGGCTGACGGTGCTGGTCTATCATGACCCCTCCCCGGAAAGCTTCCGGACCCATATTAAGCACCTGAGCCGATGGTTCAATTTTATCAGTCTGGATGATTTCCTGAGCGGCCAAAGGCTTCCGCCCTGGCCGGCCGTTATAACCCTGGATGACGGATATAAGAACAATTACAAATTGTTGCCGACGATCAAAGAATTCAAGCTTAAGCCGGTGGTTTACCTGAATTCAGCCCTGATCGGAACCGATGACAGCTTTTGGTTTGAAAAGATCCCGTACAAACTAAGAGAAACCCTGAAGGAATTGCCGGACGAACTGCGCCTTAAGGCTGTGGCCGAGGGAAAAGAAGCGGGGGCGGAAGGCAGCTGCCTGACCATGGAACAGATAGGGGAACTGTCATCGGCCGGGGTCGAATTCGGGTCCCATTCCCGCACCCATCCGGTATTGATCCAGTGCGACAAAGAAAAGATAAAAGACGAGATATCCGGCTCAAAAACGGAACTGGAACAAAAGCTGGGGTTGCCGGTCAAGCACTTTTCCTATCCCAACGGGGATTATAACCAGCAGATCACCGGCATCGTAAGGGAAAGCGGCTATATAAGCGCCAGGACCATCCGCAACGGCTGCAGCCGGGCCCAAGACGATCCCTTTCAGCTCCGGGCCCATAATATTTCCGATGATGCCGGGTATTTCAAGCTGATCTGCCAGAGCTGCGGCCTGTTCGTCCTGCCTTCCATGATCCGGACCTGGGGGGAGAAACTGCGGGCCCGGCCGTATCGCAAAGAGGATTCCCTCAATGTTCTCTTGACCATCGATTCCCTGGGGGTCGGCGGGGCGGAAAGACAGCTGATAGAACTGGCCCGGGGCCTGGCGGATAAGCCCGGCATCAACTGCCAGGTGCTGGCCATGTCCCGTCAGGATCATTACACGGCCCTGCAGGATTCCGGGATCATTGTCCACCGGCTGGTACGCAGGGTCCGGCATGACTGGACCGTCTTCCTTCGGATGTATGGGCTGTTGAAAAAACTGCGCCCCGATATTGTGCATTCCTGGGACTATATGACGGCCATTTATGCCCTTCCGGCCTGCAAGTTACTGGGCATAAAGTTCATCAACGGGGCTATCAGGTATTCATCGAAAAGGCTTGACCGGCTGTACAAATTGAAAGCGGCCGTAACTTTCCCCCCCTCCGACGCCATTGTGGCAAATTCTTTGGCCGGCCTTAAGGTCCACGGGCTCGAAGACAAAAGTAAGGCCCGTGTCATAAACAACGGGATCGACCTCGGCCGCTTCAGCCGGGGTAAAGCAAAATCAAAAAAAGATTTGGGCATCACCACCAAGAACGCAGTGGGAATGGTGGCCACCTTTTCGGATTACAAAGATTACCCCACATTTGTAAAGGCTGCCCAAAAAATACTTGCAGTCCGTGATGATGTCACCTTCATTGCGGTGGGGGACGGGCCTGGCCTGGATTCCGTAAAACAGTCGGTATCTGATGAAAACAAGGGGAAGGTCATATTCACAGGCCAGCTGAAGGATGTTGAATCCGTTATACCACTGTTTGATGTGGGAGTTTTGGCGACATTTGACGAAGGATTCCCCAATGTGATCATGGAATACATGGCCTGCAAAGTACCCTCAGTCGCCTCTGGGGGCGGTGGTACCGGGGAGCTGATCAATGACGGGCGTAACGGTTTTTTGGTGCAACAGGGGAATGTCGAGCAAATGGTTGAAAGGATAGTCTCCTTGCTCGATGACGGAAAGCTGGCGGCGGAAATGGGGGCCAGGGGATATGAAATGGTCTGCAATTTAAGCCATACGGCGATGACGGTTAAATATCTGGAACTATACCGTCACACCTCGGGAAAAAGATAGGTACAATGCCCGTGATTCATGTTTTAATATCGTAAATAAATGTGCGGAATAACCGGATTAATTCATCTGGAAAGCCAAAGGAAAGCTGACCGGTCCAAGATCAAGCGGATGGCCGACAGCATTGCCCACCGCGGCCCGGACGGCGAGGGGTTTTATGTCAACGGACCGCTGGCATTGGGCCATCGGCGGTTGTCCATCATCGACCTTAAGACCGGCGACCAGCCCATGTTCACCGAAGATAAGCGGCTGACCATAGTTTATAACGGAGAGATATACAATTATATCGAACTCAGAGAAGAACTGTCTTCGCTGGGGCATGTCTTTAAAACGGATTCCGATACAGAGGTCATTCTGAATGCCTATACACAGTGGGGAGAGGATTGCCAGCTGCGCTTCAATGGGATGTGGGCCTTTGCCATCTGGGATGCTAAAAATGGTTCATTATTTCTTTCGCGGGACCGCTTGGGCGAAAAACCACTGCATTACGCCCTCTATGATAATTCTCTTCTTTTCGGATCCGAAATAAAAAGCCTTTTGGCCTACGGCCTGCCCAAGAGGCCGGATAACAGGATGACGGAGATATATCTCGGCTTGGGATATGTCCCGGCGCCGTATTCTTTTTATGAGGGGATTTTAAAGCTTGAACCGGGCTGCTGCCTTTCTGTGGTTGACGGGAAGATCAGTCTGAGAAGATACTGGGAACTGCCAGATATTTCTGAAGCCGAACTGATCGGGGATAGACCGAAGGTCAATGAGACATTTTTAGAATTATTGACGGATTCGGTTCGCCTGCGAATGCGGAGCGATGTGCCTTACGGGGCTTTTTTAAGCGGCGGCCTGGATTCCTCCAGCCTGGTGGCGATGATGTCGGATATCAGCCAGCATCCGGTAGAGACCTTTACCGTTGGTTTTGAGAACGCCGATTTTGATGAAAGAGCATTGGCCAGACAGGTGGCTGATAAATTCGGGTGCCGGCACCATGATGGGACAATCACTGCAGAAACTTTGACGGAATCACTTTCAAGGGTTTTGTCATACACGGATGAGCCATTCGGCGACTCATCGGCCATAGCCACCGGCTACGTAGCTGAATATGCCAGAAAAAATGTCAAGATGGCCATAACCGGGGACGGCGGGGATGAAGTGCTATCCGGTTATTCCAGCTATCAGTCAGAAAAACTGTCTGGTTTTTTGCATAGATTTCCAAGGGGCCTAAGAAAGGGAATCCCTTCAGTAATAAAATTCATCAGCCGTCCGGTTGGCGGGCGGTGGCGATATAAAACAGACCGATTTATAAATGTTCTGGATTCTGCCGGTGACAGCTTCCAAAACAGGCTTCTGAACAAAGCCAGCTGGATGGACCCCAGAATGCTGCGGGAGATCATTTCCAGTGAAAGCCAGGGAGCCATTCATTTGGATGAATATCTCGAACAGAAAATGGCGCAATGCCGGTTCAAGGATGGATTCTACCGGAATATGTATTATAATTTCAAATTATCGCTGCCGGAGGACATGCTGGTGAAGGTTGACCGGATGGCCATGTCCCATTCTTTAGAGACCCGGGCCCCGTTCTTGGATCACCGGCTGGTGGAATATATGTACCGGGTGCCTAAGGATATAAAAATGAAAGGGTTTCAGCGTAAAAGCATTTTACGCGATACTGTCGGCAAAAGACTTCCGGAGGCCGTCAGGCAAGCGGGTAAAAAGGGATTTGTGGTCCCCCTTAGGGATTGGTGCCGCGATCCAAATATGGCCCCGGCCTTGGATGACTTATGGAAAACAGACTGGGGTTTGAATCAAAATATGGTCAAGCAGGCCGTAGTGGAAAATGCGAACGGAACAGCCGACAACGGCAATTTTATTTGGATGATGCTGTTGTTAAAGCAATGGATGATATAAGGCGACCAGATGACAGCAAAACACCTCAAAATATTATTCAGCATGCCCAACGCTTCGCTGCATGGAGGCCCGGCCCAGCATCTGCCCCTTTTGCTGGATGGGTTGCGCCCCCATTGCGATGTATGGACCTTCGAATTCGGACGCAAAAAGGACAGCGAGACCATTTGGCAGAAAATATCAGGCCGGATGTTGGACCTTTTCAGGTTGAACCTGGCCATAACCGCCTTTGATCCGGATATAATCCACCATAATTCGGCCTTTGACAGCATGTCAATAATGAGAGATGCGCCCCTGCTGTGGCTGGCGAGATCCAGGAAAGTGCCTCTTTTGATCAAGATACACGGGAGCCATAGGGAGGCTTTTGGCGACATGGGAATGGCCGCCAATATCCTGCGTAATTATATTATAAAACACGCCCACCGCATTTGCGTCCTTTCCGGGTCAGAGAAAAAGGAATTTGAAGACAGGTGGCCGGCATGCAAGGGCCGGGTGGAGGTGGTTAAAAATATAATCAAACCTGATTTTTTCAAGGCTCAGCGCCGGGAAAGCCCGGATCCCACGGTGCTTTTCATTTCCCGGTTCATCAAAATGAAGGGGATCTTCGATCTGCTGGATGCCGTGCCGGCGGTCCTGGTCGAAAAGCCCAGGGTCAAATTCATATTTGTCGGCAGCGGTCCCGATGGGGAGAGGTTCGACCGGCTGGTGGCTGATAAAGAACTGGGCCCAGCGGTCGAGCATATTCCGCATATCGGAAATCAAGACACCCTGCAATATTATGAAAAAGCCTGGTGTCTGGCATTCCCCACGTACTACCCCGAAGGAATGCCCATGGTAGTGGCCGAGGCGATGGCGGCGGGCTGTCCGGTGGTGACAACCAGGACCAGATTCTCAGCTTCATACATGACCGAAGGCCGGCATTGTCTGTTCGCTGAGCCGGGACAGCCCGGGCTGCTTGCCAGACAGATAATCCGGTTGGTGGAAGATAATGAATTGAGGAAAGGCCTGAGCCAAAATGCAAGAACCCTGGCAACACGTTTCACCGATCGGGAGGCGGCCCCGGAGTTTCTCAACCTTTATAGAACCATGACAGATAACAATTCAAAAAGAATTTAACTTAACAGCGCGGATAAAGATGTCTGAAAAATATTTGATCACCGGCGGGGCGGGGTTCATTGGCTCCAATCTTACCGCCGAATTGCTTAACTCGGGAGCGCAGGTCAGGGTGCTGGACAATTTCTCCACCGGAAAAAGGGAGAACCTGCTTCCCTTCAAGGGTCATCAGAACATGGAGCTGATCGAGGGCGATCTCAGAAGTTTTCACATAGTCCGGCAAGCCGTAAAGGGGGTTGATTACGTTCTTCACCAAGGGGCGCTTCCTTCGGTTCCCCGGTCCATTGCCGACCCCATCACCACCAATGACGTCAATATATTGGGGACCCTTAACGTGCTGGAGGCGGCCAAGGAATTCGGGGTTAAGAGGGTGGTCTATGCCTCCTCATCCTCCATTTACGGCAACAGCCCCACCCTGCCAAAGTCCGAGGAGATGCCGGTCCAGCCGCTTTCGCCCTACGCCCTTTCCAAGTACACCGGGGAGAGATATTCCCAGATCTTTCACCAGGTGTACGGCCTGGAAACGGTTTGCCTGCGGTATTTCAACGTTTTTGGCCCCAACCAGGACCCCGCCTCCCAGTACAGCGCGGTCATCCCCAAATTCATCAAAATGATCTCCGAGGGCATTTCTCCCATAATATACGGTGATGGCGGCCATTCCAGGGATTTTACCCCTGTGGCAAATGTGGTGAGGGCAAATCTGCTGGCCTGCAGATCAACCGGGGCTTCGGGGCAGGTGTTCAATATCGCCTGCGGCCAGCGGCATACCTTGCTGGACCTGGTAACCGCAATAAATAAATTCCTGGGCTCCCGGGTAGAACCGCGCTTCGAAAAAGAAAGGGCCGGGGATGTTCGCGATTCCATGGCTTCCATAGAACGGGCCGCCAAAGGCATGGGGTATCGGCCCGAAGTCTCATTTCAGGAGGGCCTGGCAAGTTTAATCAAAATAACGGCCGATGGAAAGTAGCCGGGTAAAAATATTATTTGGAATATTGGGCCCAGAAGTCCATGGCGGCATTTCCCAGGTTTCGCCCTATCTGGAGAGTTGTCTCAGGGACAAGGTAACGATCAAAACATTCATCTTTGGCCGGCGATCAAATTCCGAACGGGTGTTTGACAAGTGCATCGGAAGATTTGCCGATCTGATCAGGTTGACCATTGATGTTCACGGCCTGCTGCCGGATATCATACACCATAATACTTCTTTTGACCGCAAATCGATCATCCGGGATGCGCCGTTGGTCTTTATACTCAAGCGGGCAGGCATTCCCCTGCTGCTTATGATCCATGGCAGCCACCGGGAGAGCTTTGGGAAAATGAGCTCGATAATGAGAAGCCTGCGTGATTATGTCTTGAAGAACTGCGCTTGCATCGGCACCCTTTCGGAAGCCGAAAAAAATGATTTCTGCGATTACTGGCCGGATCTGAAGGGAAAAGTAAGGGTGTTAAAGAATATCATCAAACCGGAATTTTATCAGGCAGAACGAAGAGAGCGCGCCACCCCAAAGATATTGTTCGTATCCCGCTTCATAAGAAAGAAAGGCGTTTTTGACCTTGCAAAAGCAGCGCCCAAGGTACTGGCAGAATTCCCGGATGCCGAATTCCTGTTCGTGGGCAGCGGTCCGGCCGGCGGGGAATTTGACAGCCTAGTTGAGGTGAACGGGCTGGGCGGCAATATCCGCCATCTGGAGCATATCGACAACCTGGCAATAATAGAACATTACAAAGACTCCTGGTGCTTGGTATTCCCCACCCATTATCCCGAAGGGATGCCCATGGTGGTGGCCGAGGCCATGGCGGCCGGGTGCCCGGTGGTCACCACCAGGACCAGGTTTTCATTGTCCTATATGGAGGAGGAAAAAAACTGCATTTACGTTGCGGAGGGCGATCCGGAGTCCATCGCCGATGGCATCATCCGTTTGTTGAAGGATGATAATTTAAGGATGAGCATCAGCAGGAACAACAGGGTGCTGGCGGAGAGGTTCACGGCCGATAAGGTGGTGGATGAATTTATGAATATTTACAAATCGTTAAACGAATAAAATATAAGCGGTACCAGAAATATTGGTGAAGGATAATACATGATAAGCAAGAGATATACACTTAGAACCAGTTCTAATCTTTATTCTGGCATAGTGGAGCACTTGAAGAACAATCACAACTTTTGTGATTTGTATTATAGAGATAACTATAAGTGCATGAAGAACAAGCTTTCCCTAATAGTTGATATTATAAGAGATATATACTTTACCTTTAAAGTGGCCGGTAAAATAAATAATGCTGATACTGTTATTGGTTTTTCTTATATGGGGTTAGCGTTATTGATATTTACAAAAATGAGAATTATTAACGTAAGAAAGAAATACTGGTATGGTTTGTTCTTACATTCCCAAATTGCAATAGATTTATTGGGATATTTGTTAAAAATATTTGATGATGGGAAGACAATATTTGTTGTGTTTTCAAAATATGAAATCACATTATATTCAAAACATCTAAAACTGCCCAAGGACAGGTTTAGATACGTTCCGTTGCCGTATTATCCTCCCAATCCTGAAGCAAAAACGGAATTTACAAATAACTATAAACCAAAATACCAAAGTTACTATTTCTCTGGGGGTTACAGCAACAGAGACTATATTGCTCTTATTAACGTTTTTAGGGAAGTAAAGGAAAATCTCATCATTGCCTGCTCTCATTTAAACACGGAAATAGAAAACATCAAAATTTCCGACAATATCAGCATTTTATATGATGTTAAGACATATAATTTTATTGAGTTACTAATGGGATCAAAGGCATGCATTTTGCCAATGAAATCAAATACCGGTGCAGCTGGTCAAATGGTAGTTGCTGATAGCATGTATTTGAAAAAAGTGATTATTGCCAGTAATACCGATATAATAAAAGAATATGTTGATGATGGTATTACAGGAATTTTATTAGGGAACATTATGCAGGACCTGCCAACGGTGCTTAAAGATATCACTATATACCCTAAAAAATTTCAACAAATGGGGGAAAGGGCTTATAAATCATTATTAAACAGATATTCAAAGGAAATGGTTTACGAGGAAGTCACTAAACTTGTAGGTTCACAGGACGAAGTAATAACTATGATATCGTAATAATCCAAACGAAGACAATATTAGTGAAATTAAACAAAACCAAAATGACTATCCAGTGGTATATAAATAGATTAAAGTGTATGAGTTCTGGCGAAATTGTATTTAGGCTCAGACAGCATGTAAAAAAGATATATGAAAACATAAGGTATCAGCACAGATATTTCCCAAAAGTCCATTTGATGTTGCCGGCCTATAATATATTTAACGTAGATAATGCGGAGACAAGGATAGATTCAATTACAGTAACAATATTTGGTAAAAAGATAGATCTCGGGCCAAAAATAAATTGGCACAAGGATTACTGCACCGGCAAAGAATTTCCCCAAGAATTCTCAAAGAATATTGATATCGAAAATGAAAAATATGGAAGTGTAAAACCTGTTTGGGAGCTAAATCGTTTACATTTTATGCCTAAGCTGGCATTGGGTTATAGAAAATTCAACAAACAGGAGGATTTGGATTTATTTATCAGTATTACGAGTTCGTGGATAGATGATAACCAGTATTTTAAGGGTATAAATTGGTTTAGCAATATTGAAGTAAACCTAAGGTTAATAAGTTGGTTTTGGTCCTGGAATTTTTTAGAGGCCAGTAAGCTACTTGAATATAATAAGGAATTTAAAGACTTTGTTGAGAAAAAATGGGTACCAGCAATATATTTACATTGCAAATATAGCTCGGGCAATCGTTCAAAATACTCCTCCGCTAACAACCACTTGATTGCAGAAGCTACCGGCTTGTTTGTCTCTGCTAATTTATGGAAATTTAAGGAATCCGAAAAATGGTTAAAAGATTCAAAGCACATTTTGGAGAAGGAAATAGTAAAACAGCATACGGTGGAGGGTATTAATAGAGAAGAGGCTGCCGGGTATATCAAATTTGTGACGGATTTATTCATGTTGGCATACATTGTTGGGGAAAAGACTGGGAATAGATTCTCGGATGTTTATGTCAAATGTTTAAAAAATATAACATACTATATAAGCAACTTGGTGGATAATAAAGGTAATGTGCCCGGATACGGTGATGACGATGATAGTGTGATACTTTCATTAGATTCGCATGATAAGGTAAATAATTGGCAATCGTTATTGTGTTCTGGTGCGACAATATTTCAGGATCCTGTTTTGAAATCTATAACAAATCGGTTTGATTTTAAAAATCAAGTGCTTTTCGGAAATGGTGGAGAAAATATATATAATTCAATATTAGCCGATAAAAAGCCAAGAGAAAGCATTTTATATAAAAATTCAGGACATTTCATTCTAAGAAAAGAAACCGGGGCCAAAGAAATATACATGCATCTTAAAAATTCGCCATTGGGATACTTGTCCATTTCTGCACATGGGCACGCCGATGCGCTATCTTTCACCCTAAATGTTGATGGGTTCCCATATTTTATTGATTCTGGAACTTATTCCTACGGTGCGAAACCAAAGTGGAGAAATTATTTTAAAGGCACTTTAGCGCATAATACGATAAGGGTAGATAAAAAAGACCAGGCAACGATTGGCGGACCAACAATATGGCTGGACCATTATAAGTGTAAATTAATCAAAGCTGAATCCAATCCAGAAATGGATTATATACTTGCCACCCATGACGGTTATAGAAAATCCGGGGTAGAACATGTCAGGGAAATAACATTTATTAAGAACAAAAATCATTTTATAATACGGGACATGATACAGATTAATGATAGCAAGTTGCATATTATCGAAATCCCGTTTCATCTAAACCCCAAGACTGAAGTGTTGAGCATAGATAAAAACAACTATTTATTGAAACACGATAATAGTCGTGCGGTGTCAGTTCAGTTAGATAATCGTTTAAGCCCGGAAATAATATCGGGACAAGATGAACCAATACTGGGTTGGTATTCTAACGCGTATTTCCATAAAGAAAAAGCCCGGGTTATTTATAATCAAATAAAAACCAACAAATCAATTGTAATAACAAATAACATAATAATAGAATGACCAAAGAATTACTTCAGGTGGTGTAAAAAACAGCAGATCCATTTATTTTTCGTATTATATTTAGATTGCAGCAACATTAAAATGGATAATCAGCAAATGAAAATAGATTCGATCAATATATACATCCCGGTCAGAGTCAAGGAGCAACGCAAGTAAATGTGCGGCATAACCGGCGTTTTCAACTACAATTCGGACCGGCCGATCGATCCGGAATCATTGAACCGGATGTGCGCTTCGATAGCCCACCGCGGCCCGGACGACCAGGGGATGTTCTTTGACAATGACGCCCGGATAGGGCTGGGACACCGCCGCTTGAGCATCATAGATCTGGCCACCGGGGCCCAGCCGATGTCCAGCGCGGACAAAAACATCTGGATAGTGTTCAACGGCGAGATATATAATTTTCCGGAACTTAAAAAGGAGCTGATAGCCGGGGGATTTCGGTTCAAAACCACCTCCGACACCGAAGTGATAATATACCTGTATCAGGCATACCGGGAGAAGGCCCTGGAGAGGTTGAACGGGATCTTTGCCTTGGCCATCTACGACAAAAAAGAGCGCAGCCTGCTGCTGGCCCGGGACAAGTTCGGGGTCAAACCCCTGTATTATCATGACGACGGCCAGAGAATATCGTTCGGCTCCGAGATCAAGACCATCCTTCAGGATAAGACTTTTACCAGGAACATCGACCTCCAGGCGCTGGATAATTACCTGACTTTCAGGTACAGCCCCTCGCCTCAGACCCTGATCCAGGGCATAAACAAGCTGCCGCCGGGGCACTGCCTCAAGATAATGCCGGGCCGAGAACCCTGGCAGTCCCGGTTCGACAATAAAGCCCCCAAGACCGACCGGACCATAAAAGAAAGCGACGCCATAGCTAGGTACCAGGAGTTGCTGGAGAACGCCGTCAAGCGGCAGATGATCAGCGATGTTCCGGTGGGTCTGTTTCTCAGTGGAGGGGTTGATTCGGCGGTGCTCGGCACCCTGATGCAGAAGAACCATGACGGCAAACTGAAGACCTTCTCCATAGGCTTCAGGGGAAAAGGGGATCACAACGAGTTGGATGATGCCCGAAAAACCGCCCGATGGATAGGATCGGAACACCACGAAATGCTGCTGGAGAAAAAAGAGTATCTGGATTTTTTTGCCCGTTCATTTTATTATGTCGAGGAGCCGGTGGCCGAGACCACCATTCCGGCCCTGTATTATGTGTCAAAGCTGGCGGCCCGGGACCTGAAAGTGGTGCTGGCCGGGCAGGGGGCCGACGAGCCGATGGCCGGATATCCCAGATATTTTGGCATCAGCCTGATACTCAAGTATCCCCGGCTCTGGAAGAACGGGCTGGTAAAAAGCCTGATCGCTAATTTGCCCCGCAACGAAAGGGCCAAAAGAACAGCATATGCCGGGGGGTTTGACCAGGAGCTGGACCGGTTTTTAGCGGTGCACACCATTTTTACCCCGGAGCAAAAGATCTTTCTGGTCCGGGAACCGCCTGCCGCGGTACGGGCAGATTCCGCCCGAACCTTGATGGCGGATCTCTACGGCCGAACATCATCATTAAGCGATCCTCTTTCCAAACTGCTGTATATCGACGCCCGGATGAACCTTTCCGACGATCTGCTGCTCTTCAACGACAAGATGGCCATGGCCAATTCCCTGGAGATGCGGGTGCCGTATCTGGATCTGGAGCTGATGGACTTTCTGGAATCACTGCCGGTAAACCTTAAACTCCGGGGCAGAACCGGAAAATACATCCATAAAAAAGCCGCCGGGAAATGGCTGCCCGGGGAGATCATAAACAGAAAGAAACGCGGGTTTGCCACCCCCATGGACCAGTGGCTCCAATCGGGCCTGTCCGATACGGCCAAACGGCTGTTCGCCCTTCCCGATTCGGCCTGCCGGCAATATTTCAATCTGGATTATATCAATGGTCTTATAGACAGCCATATCAAACGGCGCCATAATTATCAAAGGCATATCTTCATGTTACTGTCGTTCGAGATCTGGCATAAGACATTTTTTGAAAACAAGGAAGTCGATATCGGCGCTAATTGAAAATCACGGCCTTGGCAGTAAAACATACATCCAATTATATTTGGGTGGAAAATAAATTCGACAGAACATACGACATTAATGTCAGCAGGGTAATTATCCGTGAAAATTGTTAATATTGTTGGGGCCCGTCCCAACCTGATGAAAATAGCGCCACTCCTGACAGAGATGGGCCGTTATCCGGATATGAGCCCCATTCTTATTCATACCGGCCAGCATTATGACGATAATATGTCCACGGCGTTCTTTAAAGACCTGGAATTACCCCAACCTGATTACAATCTGAATGTTGGCTCAGGGACCCATACCTGGCAGACAGCAAATGTGATGCTCAAGCTGGAGCCGCTGCTGAAAGAAATAGCCCCCGATATGATACTGGTGGTGGGCGACATAAACTCGACCCTGGCTGCGGCGCTGGTTGCCGCCAAGATGGGCCTTCCGCTGGCCCATATTGAAGCCGGATTGAGGAGCTTTGACCGGTCAATGCCGGAAGAGATCAACCGAGTGGTCACCGATGCTTTATCGGATCACCTTTTTACCACGGAACGCAGCGCCAATGAAAATTTGCGGCGCGAGGGCATTCCTCGAAAAAAAATACATTTCGTTGGCAATGTAATGATAGACACCCTTCTCAAACACAAAAGACAGGCTGCGGCCCTGGGGATGCCGGGAAGGCACGGGGTTTCGGCCAAGGCCTATGCGGTCATGACCCTGCATCGTCCATCGAATGTTGATGTGCCGGAGTCCCTGAATAATATCTCTGATGTTCTATCAAGCATTCAGGGCCAGATTCCGGTATTATTTCCGGTTCACCCCAGGACGGTAAAATGCCTGGAGACAAGCGGCCTTCGGAGCCGACTCGATGCCATGCCAAATGTGCATCTTCTGGAGCCGCTTGGTTATCTGGAGTTCCAGGGGTTAATATCCCAGGCCCAGCTGGTGATGACCGATTCCGGAGGGATCCAGGAGGAAACCACCATCCTCGGTGTGCCCTGTCTGACCCTTCGCGACAATACCGAAAGGCCGGTCACGATCACAGAAGGCACTAATGAGCTGGTGGGAACATCGCCCAAAAAAATCACATCTGCTGTCCGGAGGATCCTAAAAGGCGGGATAAAGAATGGCCGGCGCCCAGAATTATGGGACGGGAAGGCCTCCAAGAGGATAATTGAGATATTACGGGCAAGCAAGCTATAACCATTACCGGGACCGGTGTAATTAACCATTTAATGCGCAGATTGAAAAACGGGGGAAATGAGCCAGCTTTCAGATGATATAAACTTTTTGGGCTGTCCAGTAAGCCGTCTTTCAGTAACCCAGACCCTGGACTGGATAAGAGAGGCCATTGCCAAAGGAAGCCCTTGCCAGATAGCCGTGGTTAATGCAAATAAATTTTATCTGATGTCCCGGCATGCCGCCTTAAGGGACATTATTCAAAAGGCCGACCTGGTCATCCCGGAGTGGGCGGTGGTTTGGGGAGCTGCCCAGCTAGGGCTGCCTTCGCTGAATCATTCGGGGGGGATAATCCTGGCCAAGGAATTTATGCCCTATGCCGCCCAAAAAGGATTGCGCCCATACTTTTTGGGAGCAAAACATGAAGTGGTAAGTGCTCTGGTAAAAAAAATGAAATCCGATTATTCCGAACTTGATATCGCCGGTTATCATGACGGATATCTGGACACACCGGAAATCGAGGAATCAATAATAGAGGATATCAGGAAGTCCCGCCCGGATGTGCTATTTGTTGCCCTCGGTTCCCCAAAACAGGAGCTATGGATACATTCCCATATGCAATTGCTCAATGTGCCGGTCAGCATCGGAGTGGGCGGCAGTTTTGACGTGCTCTCGGGGCTCAAGCCGGACACCCCCGAATGGGCCCGCGGCAAAGGCTTGGAATGGCTGTACCGGATAGCACAAAACCCCAGGGCGTATGCCAAGCGTTATATTATCACCAATACCTGGTTTGTCTGGCAGATACTAAAAGAAAAATTTAAACAATGAATCCCTGGCAAATATCCGGCCGGTATTTTATTAAACGCAACCTGATCAAACATCTCCAAGGGAATGTCCGGAAAAATGATAACCAAATATAACAATTGCTGTCGATAAACAATGATTTGGCGCTCATCATTAAATAGCAGGATCGCCCAGCTGGTGGATTTTTTAACCGGCATTGCCGGTTTTGCGACCTCATATCTGCTATGGGGCCTGCTGTATAACAAAGATCCGAACTTTTTCCCCCGGCCCTTCTCGGTCGGCGCGGAACATATCTATTGCGTATTGTTCTGCAGCGCACTGTATGTGGTCCTGTTCGACGGGCAGAAAGCCTACAGCTACCTGCGTTTTACTTCGCTGGAAACCGAGTACAATATCGTGATCAGAGTGGTGGGGTTCGCCATTCTGGTGGATTTCTTCTTCCTGCATATGCTGGGCTACCGCGATATCCCCCGCACCGTTTTCATCCTATCCCTGGCGGTGGCCCTGATTTATTTCGCCATTCAGAAGACCATGTTGTTTTATTTGGCCGCCCTGGCCCGGGGGAGGGGCCATAACCGGAAAAGGGTGATAATTATAGGCACCGGACATCGGGCCCGGATGGTGGCGGAAAATGCCAGGAAACACCACGCCTGGGGGCTGGATATAATAGGACTGTTGACGGCCGACGACACCAGGGTGGGAAAGGAGTATTTCGGGATCAAGGTCCTGGATAATTACCGGAATATCGAAGAGATCATAAAAAGCCACAACCCTGAAGAAGTAATAGTCACCAGTTCCACCAAGAGCTTTGACCAGCTTCGGGATGTTTTTGACAAATGCGAGCTGGCCGGGATCCCGATCCGATTGATCTCTGATTTTTTTGGGTCGAACGTCAGTAATGTTCACATCGACAACGTATACGGCCTTAATGTGATCAGCCTTTATCTGGCCGAGCGGCCGGAGTGGAAATTAGCGTTTAAGAGGCTGATGGATATAATCCTTTCGCTGGCGGGGATAGTCCTGTTGCTGCCGTTATATGCCGCCATAGCTTTGATCATTCTGATACAGGATGGCCGGCCGGTGCTGTATGGCTGGAATGTGGTGGGCTATAAGAGGAAGCCCATTAAAAGCTGGAAATTTCGGACCATGGTGCGTAACGCCGATGAGCTCAAGAAGAAACTGATGGACCGGAACGAAATGACGGGCCCGGTTTTCAAGATAACCAACGACCCCCGGATAATTCCCATCGGACATTTCCTTCGTAAATATAGCCTGGATGAGCTGCCCCAGCTTTTCAGCGTGCTCAAGGGAGACCTCAGCCTGGTGGGGCCCCGGCCGCCGCTGCAATATGAATACCGGGAGTTCGATATTTGGCACCGAAGGAAATTATCGGTGAAGCCCGGTTTGACCTGTCTCTGGCAGGTATCGGGCCGCAATGATATCGTTGATTTCAACGAATGGGCCAGGCTGGACCTGGCATATATAGACAACTGGTCGCTGTGGCTGGATATCAAAATACTGATAAAGACAATTCCCGCGGTCCTGATGAGCCGGGGGGCAAAATGATCAACCCTGAAATATAAACGGATCAAGATCATGATAATATCACAAACACCTTTAAGGGTCAGCCTTTCCGGGGGCGGGACAGATTTTTATGATTATTATATACATCATGAGGGATTTGTGGTAAGCACCGCCATAGACAAATACGTGTTCGTGGTGGTTAAGGAGCGCTTTGACGATCTGATATATGTCTCCTACACCAAGAAGGAGATCGTGGAGAACATAAACGAAATTCAGCACGATCTGGTCCGGGAGGCGGCGAAAAGAACCGGCATGGACAAGGGTTTTGAGGTCTCCATGATGGCCGATATCCCGTCCGAGGGATCGGGACTGGGATCTTCCAGCAGCCTGACCGTCGGCCTGCTTAACGGCTTCTATCAGTATAACGGGGTGCAGGTAACGGCAGAGGACCTGGCCCAGCAGGCCTATGAGATCGAGGTCGGCATCCTGAAGCGTCCCATCGGGAAACAGGATCAATATATCGCTGCCTATGGCGGGCTGTCCTCCTTCAAATTCAAGAAGGACGATACGGTTTTGGTGGAAAAACTCAAGGTGGGCAATGATGTCAAAAGAAGATTGGGGGAAAACCTGCTGCTATTCTACACCAACATCAACCGCCTGTCTTCCACCATACTGACCGAACAGAAGGAAAACATCGGACACAAGCGGGAACATCTGGGAAAGATAAAACATTTGGCCCACGAGGTTCACGACTGCATCCTGAAGGGGACCCTGGATTGCGTGGGCGAGACCCTGGACCGAAACTGGATATATAAAAAGCAGCTTTCCTCAAACATCTCTAACCCGGTTATCGAGGAGATGCATGAGACTGCCATGAAGAACGGCGCCATCGGAGCCAAGATCTCCGGAGCCGGGGGAGGAGGTTTCCTTCTGGTCTACTGCCCCCGGGAGAAACAGGACCGGCTGCACCGGGCCATGAAGAAATACCGGGAAATGCCTTTTATGTTAGAACCCCAAGGCAGCCGGATAATATTCAATTACCGTAGGTATGATTGGAAGTAGGTGACTATGTCTCTTGTTTTGGTGACCGGCGGTGCGGGATTCATAGGTTCGCATACGGCGGACAGGTTGATAAGCTTGGGGTATCAGGTCAGGATACTTGATAATCTACAAAAGCCCGTACATTTAAAGGGGAAGCCAGATTACCTGAATCCAAAGGCCGAATTCATGCTGGGCGATGTGCGGGATAAGGAAACCATGATCCGGGCACTTGATGGGGTCGAATATGTGTTCCATTTTGCCGCCTACCAGGATTATCTTCCGGATTTTTCAACCTTCTTTCAGGTGAACTCGGTCAGCACCGCACTGATCTACGAAATTGCCGTGGAGAAAAACCTGCCCCTGAAGAAAGTGGTGGTGGCCTCTTCCCAATTTGTCCAAGGCGAGGGATTGTATAAAAAAAAGGACGGCTCCCTGGTTGCGCCCTACCAAAGGCCGCTGGCCCAATTGGAGGTTGGGGATTGGGAATGGAGGGACCAGGCCGGCCGGCCCATGGAGTGGCAGTGGACCCCGGAGAGCCATGCCAGTCCACCCAATGCCTACGCCATATCGAAATATTCCCAGGAACTGATGACCCTGGCCTTTGGGCGCAGATACCAGATACCATCGGTAGCTTTGCGCTATTCGATCGTCCAGGGCTCTCGCCAGTCCTTTTATAATGCCTACAGCGGGGCCTGCCGGATATTCAACCTGCATTATTTTTTCAACAAAGCTCCCACCATCTACGAGGATGGCCTTCAGCGGAGGGATTTTGTCAATATCCATGATGTGGTGGATGCCAATCTGCTGGTCATGCAGGATCCCCGGGCGGATTATAACGCCTATTGCATAGGCGGCGGTCATCCCTACACCGTCAGGGAATTTGCCGATATCGTGGCCAAGGTTCACGGAAAGGAACATTTAAAACCCAACATACCCGGCGAATTCAGGCTGGGCGACACCAGGCACACCTGTTCCGATATAGCTAAAATAAAAAAGCTGGGTTGGTCTCCCCGTAGAACGGCGGAGGATTCGGTAAAGGATTATCTGGAATATCTCAAGGCCCAGACCGATATAGAGGATATTCTGGAATATGCCGAAAAGACCATGAAGCAGTTGAACGTGGTCAGAATGGCCAGAAAATGAAGGCCTTCTTGCTGGCGGCCGGCCTTGGCACCCGGCTTCGCCCCCTGACCAACGATCTTCCCAAATGCCTGGTGCCGGTTGCCGGAAAGCCTTTGCTGAGCTGGTGGATAGAGCTTTTGGAGGAAAACGGCGTAGATGAGGTGCTGATCAATTTGCATCACCTGCCGGAGAAGGTGGAATATTTTTTAAAAGAACAGGGCACAAAAATCCGGTTCCGGATATTTTGTGAAGAAAAACTGCTGGGCAGCGCCGGAACCCTTAGGACCAACCGTGAGTTTGTGTGTCGGGAAAAAGAATTTTACATCTTGTATGCCGATAACCTGACAAATTATAACCTTACTGAATTTTTGGCCTTCCACCGCCGACAGAAAAGCCTCTTCAGCATGGCCCTGTTTCATTCCAAGAATCCCCAGGCCTGCGGCATCGCCCAGATAGACCAGCATAACACCATAACCAGCTTTGAAGAGAAACCGAAAAAACCTAAATCCACCCTGGCCAATGCCGGACTTTATATCTCCGGCCCAGCTATTTTGGATATGATCCCGGACCGGGAAACGGCCGATATCGGCTTTGACCTGCTCCCGCTGCTGTCCGGAAAGATGAAAGGCTGGATAACCGACGATTATTTGATAGATATCGGGACCTTGGAGAATCTGCGGAAGGCCGGCGAAGAATGGCCAAAAATAATAGGAGCGCGAACATGAGCTTCGAAAGCTATATCCGGGAACTTAATGAAACACTGTCTAAGATCGACCGGGGGCAGTTGGACGGGCTTGCCGACCTTTTGCTGAAGGCCTACCGTCAGGAAAGGACCATCTATGTTATCGGCAACGGCGGGTCGGCGGCCAACGCCTCGCATTTTGCCCAGGACCTGGCCAAGGGATGCCGGGGGGCACTGGACAGTGAAAGGCGCTTTAAGGCCATCAGCCTGACGGACAATGTCCCGTTCATTACCGCCCTGGCCAATGACGACGGCTATCAATATGTATTTGAACAGCAGCTGAGAACCTTTGCCAAAGCCGGGGATGTTCTGGTGGCCATCAGCGGCTCCGGCAACAGCCCGAATGTGTTGACGGCGGTGGACTGGGCCAACCACAGCGGTTTGACGACGGTCGGGGTCACCGGTTTTGATGGCGGAAAATTGAAAGCCTTGGCCGGACATCAGCTTCATGTTCCCCTGAACGACATGTGCACCGCCGAAAGCATACACTCAATTTTATTTCATTATGTAGTACTGGAGCTGCAGAAGATGCTTGACCTGAGCTGCCGGGGATAGGTTCTGATGCCCGGCAAAATAAAAAACATATTTTTGGACCGCGATGGGACCATCAATGAGATCATCTTCCGGGACTCCAAGGCCACCTCGCCCCGGTCGGTGGAGGAATTCCGGCTGCGGGACGATTTTATAAGATTCCACAGGATGGCAACTTCCCTGGGGCGGGACCTGTTTATAATCTCAAATCAACCGGAGGTTTCCCGGGGATTGATCGATCGGGGGTTTCTGGAACAGGTCGATCTGATGATAAGGTCGGCCTGCAGGATAAAGGATGTTTCCTACTGCCTGCATGACGACGGGGATGGATGCGACTGCCGCAAGCCCGAACCCGGCATGATCAACCGAATGATCGAAAAACACGCCCTGCAGAAAGATGAAACCATCATGATCGGGGACACCTGGAAGGATGTGGCTGCCGGCAAAGCCGCCGGAGTAAAAACCGTCATGTTGCGGAGGGATTATAACCGTCAGGCCAACTGCCAGCCGGATCACCAGGTTGACCAGCTGATGGATCTATGGGCAACCGGCATCTTCTAATCTTTTAAGAACGCTGTTGATAGTATGAGGACGATCAGAATAATAATAGGCCTTATTTGTGCCGCGTTCCTATTGGTGTCGAACCGGGCCCGGGCCTTCGATTACTCGGTGCCCGATCATTGGGGATACCGTCAACTGCTGGAGGAGCTGGAGATCAGGGGCCGGGCTCCGCTGTTGAAAGGATACGGGCCGTACAGCTATCAGGAGATAGCGGCGCTGATAGACAATCTGCCGAAGGAGGAATGGCGCTTAAATCACTCCGCAGCCTTGAACGCCTTCAATCCGGCCTGCGATGCCCTTCTTTTCATCAATCCCCGGGCCGCCGGCAATCTGGGAAGCGATACGCTGGACGGCCGGCTATACAACAAGACCTTCGGCGGGATAAATATCGGGCAGGGGCATTGGTCAATGGCCGGTGCTTACTATATGCTGGCCGGAGAACAGCCCGCCGCCGACTATTACAAAAAATTATGGAGGGGATTTTCCGGCGGTTCCGATCAGATGTATCTCAGGTACTCCTCATCCCGGGGGTACTTTCAGATAGGCAAGGATCATCTTTCCCTGGGGTCCGGACTGGTATTGTCCGGCCAGCAGGCCTTTGAAAAAGGGCAGGCGGAATACCGCCTCAATAAGCACCTCAAAATATTCTTCTTCACCGGACAGTTGGACAAGATGGCGGATTCCCCGGCCGTCTATAACCGATACCTGGCCGGACACCGGGCCGAACTGACCTTCGGAAGGGTACAACTGGGATTCAACGAATTTGCCATATACGGCGGAGAGGGCCGAAACATCGAACCATATTACCTCCTGCCGTTTTACATATTTCAGGCCGAACAGCTGAACAAGTTGTATGTCGACGACAATGTGATATGGGATATGGACATCAAGGCGGTGCTGCCGCCCTTCAGGTTCCGGGCCGAGTTGATGGTGGATGATTTTCAGATCGACAGCGAATCTCCCACCGACAACGAGCCGACCCAGGCCGGGTTCCTGGCCCAGGCCGATTGGGCCGTCCTGGATCGTCCCTTCTTTGCCACGGCTTCGATCAAATACCAGATGGTCACCGACTGGACCTTCAATCAGCCGAATATCTGGAATCGGTTCCTGTTCGAGGGACAGCCGCTGGGGGGTGAATATGGGAACGATTACGACCGCCTGTCCCTGGGGGCCAGCCTGGTGACCGGAAGGGACCGGGGCTCTTTGGAAATATACCACCGGAGGAAGGGGCAGGGAAGCATAGATCAGCCATGGAACGAGCCCTGGGTCAGCGACACCACCTGGCAGGGGAGATTCCCCACCGGAACCGTGGAGAGAGCAATGGGGGCCAAATTTGCAATGTCCCATTACCTGGGTCATTGGGATCCGCTGGCTATCGGGGGAGACTACTATCTGGTGGCCGAAACCGGGTGGGAGAGAACGAAGAACCTGCACCATTCAGCCGGCGCCACCGGGACCAGCTGGCAGATCAGGCTTGGCCTGGAGGCCATGTTCCGGTCTGATATATTCAAGATAGATTGAACCAATGATGGGCCATAATCCAAAGGTCGCCATAGTTCACGATTATCTTAACCAGTATGGCGGGGCGGAGAGGGTTCTGGAGCTTTTGCACCAGATCTATCCCGGGGCACCGGTCTATACCATTGTGCACGACCCAGCAAAAGTGCCGGCGGCCTACCGCGGATGGGAGATCAGGAGTTCTTTTATAAACCGTCTGCCCGGGTCCAGGGATCATTATGAAAAATATTTCTTCCTGTATCCCCGGGCGGTGGAAAGTTTCGATCTGAGCCGGTTCGACCTGGTGATATCCAGCTCCAGCGCCTGGGCCAAGGGGGCGGTGACCAGCAAGGATGCCTTTCATGTCTGCTACCTGTACAGCGCCATGCGGTTCGTCTGGGACTGGAAGGAGAATGTGCTGCGGGAGCATGGCCCGCTGATCCGGCCAGTGTTGAGCCGTTTTTTGGACGCGGTAAAAAAATGGGATATCAGAACCGCCCGTAACCCCGACCTGATCATAGTGGATTCCCAGGAGGTCCAGGGCCGGGTCAAGAGATATTACGGAAGGGAAACCCTGGTGCTCAATCCGGCGGTGGACACCGAATATTTCAGGCCCGGCGGAAAAGGGCCGGGGGACTATTACCTGGTGGTGGCCCGCCTGAAGCCTTACAAGCGGGTGGATGTAGCGGTGGAGGCCTTCAATAAAACCGGCCGCCAGCTGATAATAGCCGGCGATGGGCCGGAGTATAAAGCTTTGCAAAAGGCCGCCAATGACAACATAACCTTCGCCGGCAAGGTCAGCGATTCGCAGCTGCTGGAACTGTATCAAAATTGCCGGGCGCTTGTCTTTACCCCGTTGGAGGACTTCGGCATTGTCCCCCTGGAGGCCCAGGCCTGCGGCCGGCCGGTGATCGCCTTCGGCAAAGGCGGAGCCCTGGAGACGGTGATCGACCGGCGGACCGGGCTGTTTTTCCATCGCCAGGATCCGGAATCACTGTTGGAGGCGGTGGAGGAATTTGAGGGATCGGAGTTTTCCAGCGCGGTTATCAGGGAACACGCCGTCCGATTCGATAAAAAAATATTCATTGATAAATTCCGGGCCATCGTGGAGCAGGGGTACCAAAAACACAGGGGCGGGCAGCAATGACGATCAAAAAAAACTGGAAGTTCCTCTACTCCGGGATGACGGTGCTGGCCGACCTGCTGTGCGCCTGGTCTGCGGTTCACCTCAGCTGGTGGCTATGGTTCGACCTGATATCGTTTTCGCCGGTCCACCGGCCCAGCGAGCATCCGCTGAAGATGATGGTGGTGGTGGTATTTGGGACGGCCCTGATCTTGGGCGGCGGCTATCGCGGCATATTCAAGAAGAGCATTGACGATCAATGGGTGGAGATATATAAAACAGCCCTGTACAGCCTTTTGATAACCGCTGCCTGGGTGTTCGCCACCAAGGGTTACAATTATTCCCGGGGTTTCATAATCGCCTATTTTTTAATTCTCCCGGCGATCCTGTCCCTGGTCCGCCTGGCATTTTACCGGGTAAGAATTCATCTGATGAAATCCGGCTGGGGGGTCAAGAACGCCCTGATAATAGGGAACAGCCAGACCGCCCGCGATATCATCGACCAGCTGGCCATCCACCACGCCTTTGGCTATAAAATAGTCGGGATACTGACGGAGAACAGCCGGGACCTGAATTTTGCATATCGGGGGATCAAGGCCATAGGGCTGTCCCAGGAATGCGACAGGGTGGCCAGGCAATATGACGTCAGCCAAGTGTTCATTCCGGACCTTTCCGGGGAATTGACGGATTATAATTTTCTGATAGCTTCCTGCCGCAGACTTAATGTCGAAGTTCGGGTGGTATCCCACCAGGCCGATCTTTTGGCCCGGGTGGCCGGGATCTACGACATGGCGGGGATCTCGCTGCTGGAAAGGCGCAGCCGGCCGCTGGCAACCCTGTATGCCGTCCTCAAGAGGGCCAGCGACATCCTGGTCTCCGGGGTAGGCCTGGTGGCATGTTCGCCCCTTTTTGCCGTGATTGCAGCGGTGATCAGGCTGGATTCTCCGGGGCCGGTGTTCTTCAAACAGGAGCGGGTGAAAAAAGGAGGGAAGCCTTTTCAGCTCTACAAGTTCCGCACCATGTTTCAGGGATCCGACGGCATCAAGGATCAAATGTCCGGACAGAATGAGCTGGAAGGACCCATCTTCAAGACCCGCCAGGATCCCCGGATCACCCGGACCGGACGGTGGCTGAGACGCCTGAGCCTGGACGAGCTTCCCCAGCTGATCAACGTCTTCAAGGGGGAGATGAGCCTGGTGGGCCCGCGTCCCCCGCTGCCTTCGGAGGTGGAGCATTACCAGGAGTGGCACAAATACCGGCTTAACGGCCCCCAGGGCATGACCGGGCTTTGGCAGGTCTCCGGGCGAAGCGAGCTTTCATTCGAGGAGATGGTGCTGCTGGACATCTATTATCTTGAGTATAGTTCGCCCCTGATGGATCTGGAGATACTGATCAAAACCATTCCGGCGGTGATCAGCGCCAGGGGGGCCTACTGATCGATGACGGTTCACTGATAACATATTAAAGCAGATCGATAAGTGGAAAACACCGGGAATAAAAAGATATCGCCCAGCGTGGTCCGGCTGGGGTGGGTCAGCCTGCTGACCGACACCTCCTCGGAGATGCTGTACCCCCTGATCCCCCTCTTTCTGACCACGGTGCTGGGCGCCCCGATGGCGGCCCTGGGGCTGATCGAGGGGCTGGCCGAGAGCGCCGCCAGCATCCTGAAGATATTCTCGGGATGGTGGTCGGACCGGATCGGAAAACGCCGGCCCTTCGTGATCGGCGGCTATTCGCTGTCGGCCCTGTCCAAGCCGCTGATGATATTCGCCCTGACGGCCGGCTGGCCGCTGGTCCTTGTGCTGCGGGTGATGGACCGCACCGGCAAGGGCTTAAGGTCATCGGCCCGGGACGCCCTGATCGCCGACCACACCCCGGACTGTTTGCGGGGGCGGGCCTTCGGACTGCACCGGGCCATGGATTCCCTGGGAGCGGTGCTAGGCCCGCTGGCGGCCCTGTTCTTCATCAGCCGGCTGGGGGAGGACGCCGCGGCCTACCGGACGGTATTTTTATGGGCCTTCGTCCCGGCGGTGCTGGGGGTGTTCCTGCTGTTCACCGTCCGGGACAAGCCCTTTGTCAGCCGCTATGTAAAACCCCATTTCCAGTGGAAGGCCTTCAACCGGGATTTCAAGATATTCATTTTCATCAACCTGATCTTCGCCGTCGGCAACTCATCGGATGTCTTCCTGATCGTCCGGGCCAAGGAGCTGTTTGCCGTCAATCCGGTGGTGATGTCGCTGCTGGCCTACATGCTGTACAACCTGACCTATTCCCTGGGCTCCTACCCGGCCGGGATGCTGGCCGACCGGATAGGTTCGCGCAAGGTCTTCACCCTGGGGCTGCTGGTCTTCGGGCTGGTCTATCTGGGATTCGCCTTCAATCACAGCCCGCATATGCTGTGGGCGCTGTTCGCGGTCTACGGGTTCTACACCGCCCTGACCGACGGGGTGGGCAAGGCCTATGCCTCCAAGCTGGTGCAGCAGGAGCTGCGGGCCACCGGGATGGGGGTGTACCACATGTCGACCGGACTGGCCAGCTTTGTGGCCAGCACCATCGCCGGGCTGTTGTGGCAGACCCTGGGGTTCAGGTCCGCCTTCGTCTTCGGAGCGGCCGCCGCCCTGCTGGCGGCGATCATGTTCGTATTTTTAGTCAAAGGAAAGAAATAAAAAAAGTTCATAGCGTGCCAGAAAACGAACCAAAATATAAAAGAAGGTCGATTCGTTTGCCAGAGCATGATTATTCAAAACCAGGTTTATATTTTCTGACAATTTGTGTTAAGGATCATCGGTGTCTGCTGGGAAAGATCAAAAATGGAGATTGCGTTCTATCCCAGGTTGGCCGGATCGTTAAAAAGAACTGGATGGATATCCCAAATGCGTTTTCCGGTGTTATTTTGGATGATCATGTGATAATGCCAAATCATATCCACGGCGTGATCATATTGGCCGGGCATGGTAGATTAATCAAACCCCTACAGGTAACGATGATAAATGGATATTGATGAAAAATCCGAAACAAACCTTGGGGAAAATAGTCCGGCATTTCAAGGCTAAATCGGCCAAGCAGGTCCATGATGCTGGAGGAGCCATATTTAAATGGCAAAGGAATTATTGGGAGCACATAATTCGCAACGAAAAATCATATTATAAAATAAAAGAATACATGTACCAGAATCCTTTATACTGGTCGCAGGACGAAGAAAATCCGGGAAGAGATAGATGCACCCAGTAATTGAGGCCATAGATGTGAACCGGATATTCCCGGCTCCCAAAGGCGATCTTAAGGTCCTGGCAGAACTGTCCTTCTCCATCGAAAGAGGCGGAACCGCCTCCATCGTGGGGGCCTCGGGCTCGGGCAAATCCACCCTGCTGCACATCCTGGGATGCCTGGACCGGCCCACCGCGGGAAAGATCCTGCTGGGCGGGCAGGACACCTCGCTGCTGTCCGACCACGACCTGGCGGGGGCCAGGAACAAAAGCATCGGCTTCGTCTTCCAGTTCCACCATCTGCTGCCGGAGTTCACCGCGGTCGAGAACGTGGCCCTGCCCCTGCTGGTCGGAGGCATGGAAAAAAACGAGTCGTTGGCCCTGGCCCAGCAGCTGATGGACGAGGTGGGCCTCAAAGAGAGGTGCCTGCACCGGCCCTCGGAGCTGTCGGGCGGGGAACAGCAGAGGGTGGCGGTGGCCCGGGCCCTGGCCAATTCGCCGGAGGTCATCCTGGCCGATGAGCCCACCGGCAACCTGGACAGCCGGTCCGGGGGGGCGGTGGCCGACCTGCTGTGGCGGATGAACCGGGAGAAGAATATCGCACTGGTGCTGGTGACCCACAATACCGAACTGGCCGGGCGGGCCGACAGGATAATGGAACTGAAGGATGGAAGATTATGGCCCAAGTGAACAATCGCTCCCTCAAGGTCAAGGACATCTACAAAAGCTACCGCAAGCACCGGGCGGTGAACGGCATCTCCATCGAGATCAATCAGGGGGAGATCGTGGGGCTGCTGGGGCCCAACGGGGCCGGCAAGACCACCACCTTCAACATCATCACCGGGCTGGTCAAGCCCGACGAGGGCACGGTGCGCCTGGATGAAACGGACATCACCGAGATGCCGATGTACCAGCGGGCCCGGCACGGCCTGGGCTACCTGACCCAGGAGTCCTCGGTGTTCCGCAAGCTGACGGTGGCCGAGAACATCATGGCCATCCTGGAGATGATGCCGCTGAGCCGGCAGCAGCGGCAGGATCGTCTTAAAGATCTGCTGCAGGAGCTGAGCATCACCCATCTGGCCGACAAGAAAGCCCATTCCATCTCCGGCGGGGAGCGGCGCCGGGTGGAGGTGACCCGGGCCCTGGTCACCAATCCGGCCTTTCTGCTGCTGGACGAGCCGTTCACCGGGATAGATCCCATTGCCCGGGCCGACATCCAGCAGGTGGTGGTCAAGCTCAAGGAGCGCGGCATCGGGGTGCTGCTGACCGATCACAACGTCCGGGAGACCCTGGAGATCACCGACCGGGCCTACGTGATCTACGAGGGCCAGGTGTTCGCCTCGGGCACGCCCCAGGAGATCGTGGACCACGCCGGGGCCCGGGAGAAGTTTCTGGGGGACAAGTTCACCCTGTGAGGCCGGAGGGGGATTTATTAACGCGGCAATGGAATAGGTCAATAATACCGATTGTCATGCCATTCGCGCATCAAGTGCGGGATAAATTCCGAATGGCCTCCCGGCCTGGATTCCAGCCTGCGCTGGAATGACAGGGGCGGGAATGACAAGTTGCTGTATTTAATTGTCGGAGTAATAATAAGCCGGATCATTATATAAGGAAAATACCATGGAGAAAAGTTCCAAGATCTATGTGGCCGGACATGCCGGGCTGGTGGGATCGGCCATGCTGAAGCAACTGAAAGGGAAAGGCTATCACAATATCATTCTGCGGGAGATGAGCCAGCTGAACCTGCGGGACCAGCCGGCGGTGGGTGAATTCTTCCAAGCCGAAAAACCGGAATATGTGTTTCTGGCGGCGGCCATGGTGGGCGGCATCCATGCCAACAACACCTATCCGGCCGATTTCATCTACGACAACCTGCTGATAGAGTGCAATGTCATCCATGCCTCCTATCTCAGCCGGGTCAAAAAGCTGCTGTTTCTGGGCTCATCCTGCATCTATCCCCGGGATTGCCCCCAGCCCATGAAGGAGGAATACCTGCTGACCGGCCCGCTGGAGCCCACCAACGAGCCCTACGCGGTGGCCAAGATCGCCGGGATCAAGATGTGCCAGGCCTACAACAAGCAGTACGGCACCAAATTCATCTCGGTGATGCCCACCAATCTGTACGGACCCAACGACAATTACCATCCCCTCAATTCGCATGTCCTGCCGGCCCTGATCCGCCGCTTTCACCAGGCAAAAATAGAGAACAAACCGTTCGTGGAGGCCTGGGGCACCGGCTCGCCCCGCCGGGAGTTCTACTATTCCGAGGATATGGCGGCGGCCTGCATCTTTTTGATGGAAACCTACGACGGCAGCCAGATGGTCAACATCGGCTGCGGGCAGGATATGACCATCCGGGAGCTGACCGTCCTGGTGGCCCAAACCGTGGGTTATCAGGGCCAGATCCGGTGGGATGGATCCAAGCCCGACGGCACCCCCCGGAAGCTGCTGGACGTCAGCCGGCTGCACGCCCTGGGCTGGACCAGGCACACCCCCCTGGAGGAGGGCCTCAAGCTGGCCTACCGGGATTTTCTGGAGAATCCCAAGATCAGAAAATAATGACAATGCATTCAAATAAATAAATACAAAGATGGAGGAACATGGGATGATCAAAGACCTTTCTGCTTTCTATTCCAAGAATGCCCTGAACATGAAACGCTCCGAGATCCGGGAGCTTCTCAAATACACCCGCAAGCCGGAGATCATCTCCTTTGCCGGCGGGCTGCCCGCCCCCCAGACCTTCCCCCTGAAGGACATCGAGGAGATCGCCTGCCAGGTGCTGAGGGAGAAGGGGAATGTGGCCTTGCAGTACGGCACCACCGAGGGCGAACTGCCGCTGCGCCAGGAGATAGCCAAGTGGATGGCGGCGCACAAGGCGGGCATCAATCCCGATAACATCATGATCACCTCCGGCTCCCAGCAGGGGCTGGACATCATCGCCAAGGTATTCATCGATCCGGGCGATCCCATCATCGTGGAGCTGCCCAGCTATATCGGCGGACTGCAGGCCTTTCAGGCCTACCGGGCCAAGATGATCGGCATCCCCCAGGACAACGACGGGATGAAGGTGGACAAGCTGGAGAAGGTCCTGGCCAAGATGGCCCGGAAGAACAAGAAGCCAAAATTCATCTATGTGGTGCCGGATTTTCAGAACCCCTCGGGGGTGACCATGCCGCTGGAGCGCCGCAAAAAACTGCTGGAGCTGGCCTACCAGTACCAGGTGCCGGTCATAGAGGACAGCCCCTACCGCGACCTGCGCTTCACCGGGGACGACGTGCCGCCCATCTACAGCCTGGACACCCAGGACCAGGTGATAGTGCTGGGCACCTTCTCCAAGATATTATGCCCCGGCCTGAGGCTGGCCTGGATGATGGCCCCGGCCGCCTGGACCGACCGGATGATAGTCTCCAAGCAGAGCATGGATCTGGCCTGCCCCACCTTCAACCAGCTGATCGTGGCCGAGTACATGAAGCGCGGCCTGCTGCAGCCGCAGATCGAGAGCATCAAAAAACTGTACGGCAAAAAGCGGGAGGTGATGCTGAAGGCCCTCAAGAAGAACATGCCCAAGGGGGTCAAGTGGACCAAGCCGGAGGGCGGGCTGTTCCTGTGGGTCAAACTGCCCAAGAACCTGAGCGCCACCGAGTTGTTCATGAAGGCCATCGAGGAGAACGTGGCCTATGTGATAGGCTCGGCCTTCCACTGCGACGGCAAGGGCCAGAACACCATGCGGCTGAACTTCTCCTACGCCTCGGAGGAGCAGATCGAGGAGGGCGTCAAGCGGCTGGCCAATATGATCAGAAAGAATATGTGATCCCGGCTATATAAGCAGAAGGGGTATACAGTATATGGTATACAGGAGACAGTTAGTAGTTTAAAAGCCGAATCTGTCACACTGAGAAGACCTGCTTGTCTGGCTGGCTGAGTGCCTCCGCTAAAGCTTTGGCACTCGTGGAAGCCAAACATGTAAGCGAAAGCGGAATGTGTGTGCATAGAATTAAGGATACGAATCATTGCCACCCGTTCAGTGTGTCGGGCGGGGGATCTCTCAGGGTGACAACCCCAGGGTGCATTGTGGAGATGTAGGTATGACTAGGCGGCCAAGGATAATTCTGGGCATCAGCCTGTGGCTATGTCTGACGTCGGCAGCCATGGCCCAGCCGGCCTTCAAGCAACGGCAGTTACAGTACCCCCGGGTCCGGGCGGCCTTCGTCGAGAAAGAGCCGTTGCTTAAGGCAAAATTTTCGGAAAAGGAATTGGCCTACCCGCCCGCCAACATCTTCCTCCGGATATTCAAAAATGAAAAGCAGGTAGAGGTCTGGGTGGGATCGGGGCAAAACGGATATCAATTGGCCGAAATTTATGATATCTGCTCCTCGTCCGGGGGATTGGGGCCCAAGCGGGCCCGGGGAGACCGGCAGGTGCCGGAGGGCTTTTATCACATCAGCCATTTCAATCCGGCCAGCAGTTTTCACCTGTCGCTGGGCCTCAGCTATCCCAACCGCTCCGACCGGATCCTCAAAAAGGGGAGCGATCCCGGGGGCTCCATCTACATCCATGGCGACTGCGTGACCATCGGTTGTATTCCCATAACCGACGACAGGATCAAAGAACTGTATGTCCTGGCGGTGGAGGCCCGGGCCGCCGGGCAGGCCAGGATCCCGGTGCATGTCTTTCCGGCCAGGCTGGACAGCCTGAACTTCGCGGCCCTCCAAAGGGAATATGCCGGGGATGGGGCGCTGATAGGATTCTGGGAGAACCTCAAGACCGGCTATGACCGGTTCCAGTCATCGGGCCGGGTCCCCAAGGTCACCATCGACAATAAGGGAAAATATCTGTTTGAATAAATACGCCATCTGGGAGGTGGTCAGTTACTCTTTTTGAACGTTTTCAACCTTTTTATCTTTTTAAGAAGGGTGCAATTATGCCTGATAAAAGAGAACACTGGGGATCCAAACTGGGGGTGATACTGGCGGTGGCCGGCAGCGCGGTGGGGCTGGGAAATTTCCTAAGGTTCCCGGCCAAGGCGGTGCTGAACGGCGGCGGCGCCTTTATGATCCCCTATTTTGTGGCCTTTTTGCTGCTGGGCATCCCCCTGATGTGGGTGGAGTGGACCCTGGGCCGGATGGGCGGACAGCGGGGCCACGGCACCGCGCCGGGCATCTTCGACGCCCTGGACGGGACCGGCCGGTGGGCCAAATATCTGGGCATCATCGGCATCCTGGGGCCGTTCGTGATCCTGATCTATTACCTGTACATCGAGTCCTGGACCCTGGCCTATGCCTGGTACTCCTTCAGCGGTCACCTGTCACGGGCGGCCGACCAGGCCTCCATGAAGGCCTTTCTTTCCGGCTACCAGGGATTGGCCCACAATCAATTTTTTTCCGGACGGGGTCCGGCCTACACCTTCTTCATCATCACCTTTCTGCTGAACTTCTTCTTCATCTATAAGGGGCTGCAGGGCGGGATCGAAAAGCTCTCCAGGTACGGAATGCCGGTGCTGCTGGGCATCGGGGTCCTGCTGGCGGTCCGGGTGCTGACCCTGGGCACGCCGGATCCGGCCCTGCCGGAACTGTCGGTGAGGAACGCCCTGGGCTTCGTCTGGAATCCCGATTTCTCCCAGCTGGCCAACGCCCGGGTGTGGCTGGAGGCGGCCGGGCAGATATTCTTCACCCTGTCGGTGGGCATCGGCGTCATTCTGACCTACGCCAGCTACCTGCGGAAGAACGACGACGTGGCCCTGTCCGGCCTGTCGGCCGCGGCCACCAACGAGTTCTGCGAGGTGATCCTGGGGGCCTCCATCATCATCCCGGCGGCCTTCATCTTCTTCGGCGGGAGCGGGGCGCTGGAGGTGGCCCAGAGCGGGACCTTCAACCTGGGCTTCGTCACCATGCCCCTGATCTTCGAGAAGCTGCCGCTGGGCGCGCTGTTCTCCGGGCTGTGGTTCCTGCTGCTGCTGATCGCCGGCATCACCTCCTCGGTGTCCCTGATCCAGCCGGCGGTGTCCTTTCTGGAGGACGAGTTCAATTTCTCCCGCCGCAAGGCCACCCTGACCCTGGGGGCGGCGGCCTTTCTGGCCTGCCAGCCGGCCATCTTCTTTTTGGGCCACGGCTTTGTGGACGAGCTGGACTTCTGGGGCGGCACTTTCTTCCTGGTGGTGTTCGCCACCATCGAGATCATCCTGTTCGCCTGGGTGTTCGGCATCAAGAAGGGCTGGGAGGAGATGCACCAGGGGGCCCGGATGAAGATCCCGGCGATCTACCAGCCCATCATCAAGTACGTCACCCCGGCCTATCTGCTGATCCTGCTGGGGGTGTGGTCCTACCAGCAGTTCTGGCCGTTCATGGTGATGAAGGGCATAGCCCCGGCCGACCGGCCCTACATGTGGGGGGCCAGGATCTTGATCCTCCTGCTGGGGGCGGCCCTGGCGGCCATGGTGGCCCGGGCCTGGGGGAAGAGAAAGAAGGCATGATAAGTTCAAGGTTAAAAAAGTTTAAAAAGTTCGAAAGGTTTCAAGCACAACAAGGAGGCATGGTATGAACCTGTGGGGCGCGATATTCATGGCCCTGTCCTGGGCCACCATTCTTTTCCTGGTGATATATTCCTTCGGGAAGATATTCTCCGAGAAGCCGGAGGACCCCAACGGCGGGCAATAGGGGTTTTCACCGCAGAGAGGCGCAGAGGACACAGAGACCTTTTCACCACAAAGACACCAAGGCACAAAGATACTTGGATCATTACAGTCATTGCGAAAACACTCCCTGCCACCCAGCGGGTGCAATCCTCTATCTTGTCACCCCGGGGCTTTTTCACCGCCAAGCGATGCACTGAGTTTAATCGAAGTGACGCAAAGGACGCAAAGATAATTTAGTTAATAGTTATTGGTGGTTGGCCAATCAAATATAATGGCCCAATATCGTAGGGGAGGGTTTAAAACCCTCCCCTACATGCATGCCCGGCGGGAAATATTGTGCCATTTTGGGATTTGTGTGACATTTGGTCACAGCGGGGGAAATTTATGATCGCCAAGAGGTTATAGGAAGAGGCGGGGAAAAGCGGGACATTATGTCCCGCTTTTTTGTTTGGGAAGGGGGAGGGGGGAATTGGCAGGCCCGGGGATGACAAGGGTTTGCCGGCGGCCGGCCGGTGCGGCACAGGTTTTGCGTTTGTAAATATGTTAAATATAAATCTTTAACATATTCTCATGGGGTTGGAACAGGGCCTTACTTTCTCTTGTGACACCCCTCCCTTTATCCCTCCCCGATACGGGGAGGGTAGGGTGGGGTCGGAAGTCTTATCCGCCCGGCAATTTCCGGCAGGAATGATATCCCCGGGCTAAATTCCTTGACCAGGGCGGGGTGCCCTGCTCTGCAATGAATTTTCACGCCCGCTCCCGCCAAAGCAAAATTGCCGCAGGCGGGGAACGGCCCTTGACAGTTCTTCCGCCACCGCAGGTAAATCCATATAGGCGGATCCGCCTTTGGCGTGACTTTGCAACTTTCTCTTCAAAGAGAAAGTGGGGAAAGGGTGGTTTTGGTACCATGCTTTACTTTCTCTTACAGCACCAGTTAACACCTTGAAAGGAGTTAAGATGTAAAGAAATAATATTACCTAATAATATTAAAAACAACAACAACCGACAAAGGAAAAGAAAATGAAAAAAGTATTTTTGGTTCTAACATTAGTTTTACTGGCGGTGACGGTTTTTTCAACAACAGCAGATGCAGACACGTGGTGCGTATGTTATGGGATGGTGCGCAACGGGGATCTTGTAAATTATCCGCCATTGGCTGGGGCCACTTGCACCTTGGTAGAAAATGGCTGGTATACAACCAGCACCAGCACGGGCAATTTTAGCATTAACCTACCAGGCACAACTTTACCTTCGGGCTATTACCATGTAAGGGTGACAAAAGCCGGTATGACCACGATTGAGAAATCGTTTTACTACGATAGCACAAACCACAACGGTACAGATGTGGGCGATTTTCGCTTACATGAAATTTAAACCATAACAGCGTATTATTTATTAAATAGAGCACTATCGTTTATAACAATTTAACGTGTGTGCTCTTTTTAAAACAGTATTTGCCCGCTCCCGCCAAAGCAAAATTGCCGCAGGCGGGGAACCAGGGAACCGTCCGGTCGCATCAGCGCTGCTGCTGAACCAAGAAGGCCGTTAAGAATTTGGCAGTGTCTGAAGCGCAGCGAGTTTGTCAAATTTAGGCCGCCGGTCTGCGGCCACCGGGCAGAGGTGCAGCGACAGTTCTCTTTGCAACTTTCTCTTCAAAGAGAAAGTGGGGAAAGGGTGGTTTTGGTACACCAGTGCCCGGCCTTACTTTCTCTTGTGACCAAGAGAAAGTAACAAAGAGAAGTCTTATCCGCCCGGCAATTACCGGCAGGAATGATATCCCCGGGCTAAATTCCTTGACCAGGGCGGGGTGCCCTGCTCTGCAATGAATTTTCACGCCCGTTTCAGCCAAAGCAAAATTGCCGAAGGCGGGGAACGGCCCTTGACCGGTTCATTCTTCCCCGGCCCGGCTTGGGTTTGGTACTGCAAAATTGCCGCAGGCGGGGAACGGCCCTTGACCGGTTCGTGCTTAACCGGCCAAGCTTGGATTGGACGGGTTAACGTAACCCAGGTCGCATCAGCTCTGCTGCTGAACCAAGAAGGCCGTGAATAATTTGGCAGTGTCTGAAGCGCAGCGAGTTTGTCAAATTTAGGCCGCCGGTCTGCGGCCACCGGGCAGAGGTGCAGCGACGAGCTTTTTTCTTTTTGGTTCTTTTTCATTTTGGCGGCACAAAAAAGAAAAAGAACAATATCATTTCCTTGGTTGGTACTTACTTTTCTGTAGGCCAGAAAAGTAACAAAAGCATGTCCCGAGCAAGACCCATGCAAAACAAACGAGGGAAGCCTTGCCTGCCTGGCAGGTTGAACAGGCGGTAATTGTCATCCAACAAACTGTTATGCCTCGAAGTGTACTCAGGATGACAAGATCTTTTTCCCGCCAAAGCAAAATTGCCGCAGGCGGGGAACGACCACCGACGAGCTTTTGAACACAACCATCCTGGCCAATATAAAACCGCCCACCAAAAGCAAAAGGCAATAAACAATTTCAAACTAACGAAAGGATTATATGAAGAAAAGCATGATCCTGCTGGCCATCGCGCTGGTTTGCCTGGCCTCGCTGGCCCAGGCCGATATGGCCTGGTGCAACGGCAACGCAAGGAACACCACCAACGGTTATCTTAACGGTTGGACCATCAAATGCAATAGCGGAACCTATGGAACTTCGCCGGCGGATGCACCCTATGCAGACTTTGCCATGCCCTACGATATGCACCCAGCTGCCGGGTATTACTTTTTTACCGCCGACTCTTCGAGCCAGAAAAAAAGGTATTCAATTTCAACCTATTACTATGACGGCAGCACTGCCGGGGTTGAGTATGGGAATATTGTTTTCAGTATAAACATGCCTAATTACCTGGGCCACTAATTAAGAACCCGCCTTTTGCTTTTGGTTACAATAATAAACCGCCTTTTATTCTTTTAACTTTCAGCTTTAAACTTTTAACTCATGTAAGGAGGAGCCATGCGCCGGTATCCATCATCCACCGCCGACTTTTCCGAGGGGGCCAAACTGCTGGTGAAAGGGGGCGAGGCCAACAAGGCCGAGATCGCCAAGTGGGGGCTGATCCCCGCCGATCTGCAGAAATTATTGGACGGCTACCAGGCCGCCAACTCCGAACAGGAACGGGCCAAAGCCGCCCTGCAGCAATCCACCATTGACTGGCAGGACACCAAGAAGGCGCTCAAGGAGGAGATGGCCCGCTGGGTAAGCACCCTGGAGGGGAATTACGGCAAGACCGGGGAGAAACTGCAGGAGTTCGGGATAGCGCCCCGGAGCTTCCATCCCAAAAAAGGGCCGAGGGTGAAAAAACCTTGACCAACCACCAAGACACCAGGGCACAAAGGGTAAAATACTGTTCCGCCGGCAGGCAGATCGGGGCCGATGCGGGTATGAACAGGACCGTTGCCTGTGTGATCGGTCCCGTTGCCGGGCGGAACAATCCCGTTTTCATGTGGAACGGTCCCGTTCAGAGGTTGAACGGGACTGTTCTTTGCCATAACGGGACTGATCGGGGGTCGAACGGGACCGATAAGGGGTCGAACGGGACCTATCGGGGGTCGAACGGGACTGATAAGAGGGTGAAAGGGACTGATCAGAGGTAAAACGGGACTGATTTAAGGCCGAAAGGGGGCTATTTGAGGTTGTTTATATGTGTTAGTTTATAAATTGCAATAAGTTGTAGTTATATCTGCATTTTATGAATAAAATTTGATATTTTTGAACTTTTATAAACAACGTAAAATACCAAGAAATACTATTGACTTTAAACCGTATTTAGATATATCATAGATTATAGTAAAATTATAATATTTCATGTAAATGTTTTATATTTTAAATTACAAAAATAAACCGCAGGCATGGATAGGTGCGCCTGCGGGTTTTTGTCACCCCTAAGTGGTAAAAATAGAACGATGAAAAAGAATGAAACATACATAGCACACTACAGAGACTCTGATGATGGTGCTCAAACGGTAGAGCAACATCTAGTGGCTACGGCAAATTTAGCTCGTCTCTTTGCCGGTAAAATAGGTTTGCCGACAATTGGTGAAATAATGGGTTTAACGCACGATGTTGGGAAATATAGCCAAGCCTTTCAAAATTATATAAAATCAGCCGAAGGTAAGATCAATCCTGACGAAGATGAATATGTAGATGCAGCAAGACTTAGAGGGCATATTGATCATTCAACAGCCGGGGCACAACTTATATGGAGGTATCTAAAAGAGGAAGGTAACCTGCAAAAACTATTGGCTCAAGTATTGGCGCTTTGTGGGGCATCACACCATTCTGGTCTATTAGATTGTTTAGCGCCAGATGGAACTGATATTTTTACTAAACGAATGGAAAAACGGAGTGAACAAACCCATCTATATGAAATAGAAGATAAAATAGATGAGGTAATTAAAAATCGTTTACAGAAATTACTTAAAGATAATGATGTCCATGAAGAATTAAGGATATGCCTTCAAAAAGTTATGGGTGGTAAAAGTTCGTGTCTTATTCGTGAGTTTAATATAGGTATACTGGCACGCTTCCTTTTTAGCTGTCTGATAGATGCGGACCGGCTCGATTCCGCTAATCGATGTAAACCTAACACGCCTGAATGGGATTTACTTATTGATATACTGGAAAAGCATATAACGTCTTTTCAAACTATCAATGTTGTTGATGAAGTACGGGTTAAAGTTTCTGCAGCTTGCAAGGCACATGCCGCACAGAAGAAAGGTCTCTACCAACTAACAGTGCCAACAGGCGGCGGGAAAACATTGGCTAGTTTACGGTTTGCGTTGAGCCATGCAAAAGAACATGAAATGGATAGAATCATTTATGTAGTACCCTACACGTCGATCATTGACCAAAATGCTGAAGTTGTAAGGAAGATATATAAATCTGTAGAAAATGAAAGCACTCAAGTAATATTGGAGCATCATTCAAACTTAACCCCAGAACATGATACCTGGCAAAGTAAAGTGCTTTCAGAAAATTGGGATGCACCAATAATATTTACTACGGCAGTTCAATTTTTAGAAACTTTGTTTGCCAGTGGTACGCGTGGTGTACGCCGTATGCACCAGCTTGCCAATGCAATTATCATATTTGATGAGGTACAAACAATACCACTTAAAACGGTACACCTTTTCAATAATGCAATAAACTTCCTGGTAGATAATTGTGGCTCAACAGTTGTTTTTTGCACGGCTACACAGCCGCTATTAAATAAAGTGGATAATCAAAAAGGTGCCGCAAAGTACGATAAAGAACATGAAATCATGCCGGATATACACGGCCTTTTTAAAGACTTGCAACGGGTAGCAGTAAAAGATAAACGTAAGGCTGGTGGTTGGTCGGATGATGAAATTGCTGAACAGGCGATTAAAGAAACGAAAAGCGCTGGCAGTGTTTTAGTAATTGTCAACACAAAAAAAGCGGCACAAAAAATATATCAACTTTGTAAAGCCAAAGAGCAAAATGTATACCATCTAAGCACAAATATGTGCCCTGCCCATAGAATTGATATTTTGAATACTGTAAAAGCATGTCTAGATATAAATAACCCCAAGCCGGTTATTTGCATAAGCACACAATTAATTGAAGCGGGCGTCGATATTGACTTCGGTGCGGTAATCCGTTATTTGGCGGGTTTGGATTCTATAGCCCAGGCAGCCGGGCGATGTAATAGAAATGGTCTTCGTAAAACAGGGGAAGTTATTATTATTAACCCGATAAACGAAAGCCTAAGCAATCTTCCTGAAATACGGAAGGCCAAGGACATTGCCGAAAAAGTCCTTGGTGAATATCATAAAAACCCAGTCATTTTCGACAATGATTTATTGAGCCCAAAAACAATGGAAAGATATTACAAGTATTATTTCTTTGATCAAGCAAATATTATGTCTTTTAATGTGTCTGCGAGAGCAATAGGGCATGATGACGATCTGTTAACTATGCTTTCCACGAATGGAAGTGCTGTTCAAAATTATATACAAGCGAAAGGACAAGCACCCCCAATAAATCTACGCCAATCATTCAAAACTGCGGCTGAGGAATTCAAAGTAATTGACATGCCGACTGAAGGCATTGTCGTGCCGTACGGGGATGGTGAAAAGATGATAGGTGAACTATGCGCGGCATTTGAAGTAAAGACACGATTTGATCTATTAAGAAGGGCACAAAGATATTCTGTAAATATTTATCCTCAGGACATGAGAAGATTAATGGAAGCGAACGGTATTTACGAAGCACAAGCAGGCACCGGCATATATTGTCTCAAAGCTGAAAATTACAGTAATGAATACGGAATAAGCCTTGAAAAGACCCAAGACATGAAATTCCAAAACGCATAAGGAGATATAATATGGGCAACACAGTTGATTTTAAAGTATCAGGGCGGTATGCGCTTTTTACAGATCCGCTGACAAAAATAGGTGGAGAGAAATGCACATACCATATTCCGACTTACGAAGCACTTAAGGGCATTGCCAAATCCATCTATTGGAAACCGACTTTTGTTTGGGTGATAGATAAAGTGCGAATAATTAAACGTATCCGTACACAGTCAAAGAGCATAAAACCCTTAAAATTCAGCGGCGGGAACGATCTTTCAATATATACGTATCTTGCCGATGTAGAATATCAGGTACGGGCACATTTTGAATGGAATAAATTCCGGCCGGATATGGAACATGACCGCGTTGACGGCAAGCATTACTCAATTGCCAAACGAATGGTGGATAAGGGGGGGAGGCAAGACATCTTTTTAGGGACGAGGGAATGCCAGGGATATGTTGAACCATGTATTTTTGGTGAGGGCAGTGGATACTATGATAACAGCCCCGAATTAGCTTACGGGCTTATGTTTCACGGTTTTGATTATCCTGACGAGAGTGGTAATAAGGAACTGCATAGCCGGTTTTGGCGACCAATAATGGTAAACGGGGTAGTTGAATATCTAAAGCCTACTGAATGCACCATTCGAAAGTTTGTCAGGGAAATGATCCCCTGTCCACCCCAATCGGTAGGTTTGAAAGAGGAGGGCCTTGAAAATGAGCTGGATTGAAAAGTTGAAGAGGACATATGATAACAACAAAGGGCATATTGCTGACCCCCGAGATGTGATCCCTTTGTTGCCGTTGTACCATAACATACAAAATGCACAGGTCTGTGTCGTTTTAGATGGTGATGGCAATTTTAAGCGGGCCACGGTCATAGATAGAAACGATGCACCAACAATAATACCAGTGACAGAGGAATCAGCCGGGAAGGCTGGTGCGAAAATAGCCCCGCATGTTTTATGTGACAAGCTGCAATATATAGCGGGTGATTATATTAAATGGGGCGGTAATCCGTATAAAAAGAAAAACGAGTCTGGTTATGTACAATATATTGCCTCTTTGCGAAAATGGGTGGAATGGTCCAAGGATAAGAAATTAACTTCTGTTTTAAAATATCTTGAAAAAGGGATTCTAATAAAAGATCTTATTAATGCAAAAATATTGTATGCAAATGATAAAAAGAAGCTTGCCCTGAAATGGGATAAAAAAACAGAAGAGCCTCCAATTTTCAAGGTTATTAAGCTCGCCAATAAGAAAGGTCAGTTTGAATCTTTTGTTCGCTTTTCCGTTGAAATACCAGACGATATGCCTTCTGAAGTGTGGAAAAGTAAAATGCTTCAAAAATCATGGACTGAGTATTATCCTACGATACTTGACGAAAAGAATTTATGCATTGTTGAAGGTAAAGAAATCAATATTGCTAGTAATCATCCTAAAGGAATAAGATACCCAGGTGATGGTGCAAAACTGTTGTCGTCCAATGACGGAATTAACTATACCTTTCGTGGTCGTTTTACAGACGACAAAGAAGCATGTACTGTCGGTATTGAGGTAACACAAAAAGCGCATCATGCTCTACGTTGGCTTATTGCACGGCAAGGGCGACATGACGGCGATCAAGCAATAGTGGCTTGGGCTGTCTCAACCATCGATGTGCCAGACCCCCTTGCTGATACTTATTCGCTGCTTATTAAAAAGCAGGAAAAAGATAATGAAACAATTGAACAAAAGTCATATGTTGCCCAAAATACGGCTATAAAGTTTAATCAGTATATTGCCGGATATTCTGTAAAACTTGGGCCAACTGACGATGTCGTGGTATTGGTGTTGGACTCGGCCACGCCTGGCCGTATGGCTATACGATATTATCGTGAGCTTACCGGCTCTGAATATCTGGAAAGGATCAAAGCCTGGCATGAAGGATGTTGCTGGCCGCAAAACTATAGCAAGGAGATTAAATTTATTGGCGCACCATCCCCGCGGGATATAGTTGAAACGGCATACGGCAGTAAAGTTGATGATAAACTAAAAAAGGCCACAATCGAACGACTGCTGCCCTGTATTGTTGATGGTGTGCCGCTTCCCAGGGATATCGTGGAATCTTGCGTAAGACGAGCGAGCCATAGGCAAGGATTCAAATCATGGGAATGGGAAAAGGCATTGGGTATAACCTGTGCGCTTTACAAACAATTTCATAAAGAAAGGGGCTATACAATGGCACTAGATACGGAGAGAAAAACAAGGGACTATCTTTTTGGCCGTTTGCTGGCGGCCGCTGATGGCCTCGAAGGCTATGCCTTACGCAATGCCGGCGAAAAACGACCAACCAATGCTGCGCGGCTAATGCAACGATTCGCTGACCGACCATGCAGCACATGGCGAACTATCGAGTTGGCATTAGCACCATCCAAAGCAAGGCTGGGAAATCGCGCTAAAAAGTACAATCAAACAATTGATGATGTGATGCATAACTTTGACACATCTGAATTTGTTGATGATTCACCTTTAAGCGGCGAGTTTCTACTTGGGTTTCATTCGCAACGTGTGGCATTTTGGCCGCAAGGTGAAACAGTAGAAACTGCTCAAGAAGCCGAAACCGAAAATAATGAATAAAACCATAACTGAAAGGACAAAAACAATGAGCCTTACGAACAAAATCGATTTTGCCGTTGTGTTCAGCGTTAAAAACGCTAATCCTAATGGCGACCCGCTCAATGGCAACAGACCCAGGACAACTTATGAAAACCTGGGTGAAATATCAGATGTTTGCATAAAGCGTAAGATACGCGATAGGCTTCAAGAGAGTGGACAAGTGATCTTTGTCCAGTCAGATGACAGGAAAAAGGATGAATTTGAAAGCCTTCATGATAGGGCCGTATCTGTGTTGGATTTTAAAAAGAAACCCAAGGCCATAGAAGATAAAGCATGTAAAGAATGGTTTGATGTCAGGGCTTTTGGACAGCTTTTTCCCTATAAAGGAGGTGCCGGAGAAGATAAAGGTGTATCTATTGGTATAAGGGGACCAGTATCAATACATCCAGCTTTTAGCATATCAAGGGTTGATGTATCATCAAACCAAATAACAAAAAGCGCTAGTGGTGAAAAATCGGGCAAAGCTCGTGCTTCCGATACAATGGGGATGAAGCATAGGGTAGATAGCGGCATTTATGTTTTCTATGGGAGCATGAATCCACAGCTCGCCGTCAGAACTGGTTTTAGCGATGGAGATGCAGCGGTGATAAAATCATTGTTGCCTAAGCTATTTGAGAACGATGCATCTTCAGCAAGGCCGGAAGGGAGTATGGAGGTTCTCAAAGTGATATGGTGGGAACATAAAAGCAATAATAAGCAACCATGCCCCAACGGTCTTATTTCATCGGCTAAAGTACATCGGAGCTTAAGGGATCTTTTAAAGGATGATGCGAACAAACCTTTTGATGAAGATGCTTTGAAGAAAGCATTACCGGGTCTTGTTCCCGAAATCGTTAATGGTTTTTAAACAATTGATAGAAGAAGACCTTCTACCCATCTCCGCCCTGCAGCACCTGATCTACTGCCCCCGGCAATGCGCGCTTATACATATAGAGCAGGTTTGGTCCGAAAACCTATTCACCGCCGAGGGCCGGGACATACATGACAAAGTGCATGACGGCGGGACAGAAAGCCGCAAGAATATACGCGCGGCTACCGGAGTACGTTTGGTCTCGCACAAGTTAGGCCTTACCGGACAGGCGGATATGGTGGAGTTTCACAAAGCCGAAGAAGAAAAAGACAGCAGTGGCCAAACAATTGCCGTAAAACTGCCGGGTGTAAAGGGTCTTTGGGAACCATTCCCTGTGGAATACAAGCGTGGCAAGCCCAAAAAACACCAGGCTGACGAGGTACAGCTTTGCGCCCAGGCCATATGTTTGGAGGAAATGCTAAAGGTTAATATCCTTGCTGGAGCTTTGTTCTATGGCGCAACCAGACGGCGGCAAGAGATGGCTTTTACAAAACAGCTTAGAGAATTAGCAGAAACCACCGCCCGAAACCTGCATGAACTGATATCAAAAGGTATAACCCCGCCGCCAGAATATAACACAGGCAAATGTGAAAGGTGTTCATTGCTTGAAATATGCCGGCCCCAGACAAGCGAACGTCAGAGTGTAACGCGTTACATCAAACGCATGGTAAGCGAGGACAATGAAAAAACTCCTTAACACACTGTATGTTACAACCCAAGGGGCATATCTCCATCAGGAGGGTGAGGCGGTGGTGGTAAAGGTGGAAGGCCAAGAAAAGTTACGTCTTCCAATTCATACCTTGGGCGGCATTGTCTGCTTCGGCAATGTGCTGTGCAGTCCGTTTCTTCTGGGCCTTTGCGGACAGCGCGGGGTCAATGTGGGTTTTTTAACCGAGCATGGCCGTTTTATGACCAGGGCGCAAGGGCCGATAAGCGGCAATATTCTATTGCGAAAGGAACAATACCGCAAAGCGCAAGCGCCAAAGGAAGCCGTCGGAATAGTTCAAAATATCCTTGCCGGTAAATTGACCAATATGCGGACGGTTTTAAGACGGGCCATGCGCGACCATCCAGAAAACGACAAAGACAAGGCTATTTCACAAGCTACGGACCGGCTGGATTATATAGTAGGAAAAATAGAGCAAACGGTCGATATAGATGTTTTACGGGGCTTGGAAGGAGATACCGCCAAGCTGTATTTTTCGCTGTTTGACAGGATGATAACTGCCGATAAAGAATCATTTTTCATGAAGGAACGGAGCCGCCGGCCGCCCTTAGATAAGCTTAATGCTTTGCTTTCATTTCTTTATACTTTATTGACGCACGATGCGGTAGGGGCCTGCGAGGGCGTGGGCCTTGATCCGCAGATGGGCTTCTTACATGCCATGAGGCCGGGCCGTCCCAGCCTGGCCTTGGATTTAATGGAAGAATTCAGGTCGGTTATAGCTGATCGCTTGGCGTTGTCTCTGATCAATTTAAAGCAAATAAACGGCAAGGGTTTCAAGACCACAGAGACCGGCGCAGTAGCAATGGACGATGAGACCCGTAAAACCTTGTTGGTGGCCTATCAGAAAAGGAAACAGGAGGAGATAATGCATCCCTACTTGCAGGAAAAAGCCCCTATCGGTTTATTGCTGCATTTACAGGCTTTGTTATTAGCCAGATATTTGCGTGGTGATATTGACGGCTATCCGCCGTTCTTTTGGAGATAATTATATGATGGTGTTGGTGAGTTACGATGTTTGTACCAAGACGCTGGAGGGGCGCCGTCGTCTGCGGCAAGTGGCGAAAGCCTGCAAGGACTACGGGACAAGAGTTCAAAATTCGGTTTTTGAATGCAATGTTGATCCGTCTCAATGGACTGCCCTAAAAAATAGATTGTTAAAAATATTTCAGCCGGATATGGATAGCCTGCGATTTTACTTTTTGGGCAGTAATTATAAAAGAAGGATAGAACATTTGGGGGCCAAGCCTGCGGTGGATGTGGAGGAGCCGCAAATAGTATGATTGCGCGTACCGTATGCTTACAGTAAAACCCCGGTAGTTTCGCAATGTTTGGTAATGCTTGATAATAGTGGCTGTTTTATGATTGACGATATTTGGTTTATGGTTCGCAGATTGTATTTTAATGCTTTCGCAAAACAATATCTTTGCCCGGTTGGATAACAAGACTTTACAAGCCGAGCGTCGCGCCCCGCGCGGGCGCGTGGATTGAAACTTCTATTGACCATACCCATACAGCCGAAGAGTTAAGTCGCGCCCCGCGCGGGCGCGTGGATTGAAACTGGTTTTGGTCGCCGGTCAGGGTGAACACATGGCGTCGCGCCCCGCGCGGGCGCGTGGATTGAAACGCTGGCCAGCCGTACCAGGAACCAGCGGCCAGGCGTCGCGCCCCGCGCGGGCGCGTGGATTGAAACACTTCTTGACTATCCGAAACGTGTCGGTGTTCAGTCGCGCCCCGCGCGGGCGCGTGGATTGAAACTTGAGATAGTCTATATATGGTCAAGAGGGGGGCGCGTGGATTGAAACAAAGACGGGAAAAAGGTAGAACGCAGGGTTTGTGGTCGTGCCCCGCACGTGCGGGGATGAACCGGTTGTTATATTATTACCCCAACCCCAATCCAAATTTTAACGCCATGACCAAACAAACCATCACCCCGTTAAGGGCCGCCCTTATATTCACCGCCTTCACGGCCTATTTCTACCTGCTGTTATTCACCCTGCTGCCGTTCCTAAAGGCAAACATTTCCCTCAACCCGGCCCTGTACTGGTTCATCACCGGATACTTCCTGTTCATCCCCCTGTTTCTCTGCGCCCTGGCCCTGGCCAAACGCGAGGGCCACGCCGGTGCGGGACAATTGCTTTCGGCCCTTAACCTGAGGCCCTTCGATCCCCGGGACTGGAGATACTCCATCGCCGGGCTGCTGCTGTCCTTGGTTGCCACCGGGATCATCTTCGGCGGGTTCTTTTTGTCCCAAAAATGGTTCGGGACGCCGATGCTGTCCACCACCCCCTGGTTCATGCAGATGGAGCCTTTCCGCGGGGCGGAGAAATTTTATTTGCTGGCCTGGCTGCCGATGTTCTTTTTCAATATCGTGGGTGAGGAGTTTTTATGGCGGGGTTACATTCAGAGCCGGCTGTCGGGCCAGCATGCCTGGCTGTGGTGCTCATTTTTATGGATGGTCTTCCACCTGCCGTTCGGCTTGGACCTGTTGATCATGCTGGTCCCAGTGATGCTGATAATTCCCTATGTGTTCCATAAGACCCGAAATTCCCTGACCGGGATCTTCATCCACGGCCTGTTCAACGGCCCGGTGTTCCTGGCGGTGGCCCTGGGGCTGATAAAATAACCGGCCATTTCCCATTCGCAGGGGCGGGTTTGAAACCCTCCCCTACAGGTATGCCCGGCGGAAATACGCCGGGATCCTGCCCACTAAAAAAACACTAAATGATCTAAAAAATGTTTCGTGCAATTTCGTGTGTTTCGTGGGGAAGGTACCAGGACCCTGCCCACTAAAAAAACACTAAATGATCTAAAAAATGTTTCGTGCAATTTCGTGTGTTTCGTGGGGAAGGTGTCAGGACCCTGCCCACTAAAAAAACACTAAATGATCTAAAAAATGTTTCGTGCAATTTCGTGTGTTTCGTGGGGAAGGTGCCAGGACCCTGCCCACTAAAAAAACACTAAATGATCTAAAAAATGTTTCGTGCAATTTCGTGTGTTTCGTGGGGAAGGTGCCAGGACCCTGCCCGCTAAAAAACACTAAATGATCTAAAAAGATGTTTCGTGGGGAATGTGCCGGGTTTTTTGTTTGACACCGGGGGCGATCAATAGTAGAATACTTTTAACCTATCATCATCGGGCCTGAACAATATCATCACAATAATAATGTGGGAGATAATGAGATGAAGAAGACCTTGTCCGCAGTCCTGATGGTGCTGGGGGCTTTTTTGTTCCTGGCCGGTCCGGCCCGGGCCGACTGGGTGACGGCCACGGTGCCAACGGAAAGCCAGCCCGAAGCCATAGCGATAAATCCGGCGACCAATAAAATCTATGTGGCTAATAGGAGCAGCGGAAGCATCACGGTAATCGACGGTGCCACAAACACGACGGCAACCGTGGCTCTGGGGAACTTGCCACTGCCTACGCCCCGGGCCGTGGCGGTGAACCCGGTAACCAACAAGATATACGTGGCCTGTTGTGACAGCAACTATGTCATAGTGATAAACGGGGATACCAATGACACCGCCTCGGTCACGGTGGGAACAACCCCGGTCGCTTTGGCGGTGAACCCGGTGACCAATAAAATTTATGTCGCCAACTGGTCCCTTGATACGAGCATTACGGTGATCGATGGCGCCACCAATGATACAACCCTTGTGAGAACAGGGACCTTCATCTCAAATGCAGTTGCGGTAAATCCGGTGACCAACAAGATATATCTGGTGACTTTGTTAAACGTTAAGGTCATCGATGGCGTCACCAACGATACGGTTACGGTGGAAGTGGGGGTGAACCCTCATTCCGTTGCAATAAACCCGGCCACCAACAAGATCTACGTGTCCAACTGGTCGGATGCCAGCGTTACCGTGATCGATGGCGCCACCAATGATACGGTAACCGTACCGGCCGAGGATCTGCCAAGCGCCGTGGCGGTGAACCCGGTAACCAATAAGATATACGTGGCCAACAGGAACAGCGCCAGCGTTACCGTGATCGATGGTGCCACCAATGCGACGGTGAATGTAAAAGTTACTGGCAATCCCGAGGCTTTGGCAGTGAACCCCATAACGAATAAAGTCTATGTCGCCAATTTCTACAACGACAGCGTCACGGTGATCGACGGCGCCACCAACGGGACCACTACATTGACCGCAGGCTATGAGCATTTGGCCCTGGCCGTCAATCCGGTGACAAACAAGATCTACGTGCCGAACAGCGGGGGCAATACCGTCACCGTGATCGACGGCGGCGACTACGCCACCGCCACCGTGGCCTCGGGAACCTTCCCCTCCATCCCCAATGATGCGGCGGTCAACCCGGTGACCAACACGATCTACGTGACCAACACCAACAGCGACAACGTCACGGTGATCGACGGGGCCACCGGCGACACCACGCTGGTGGCGGCCGGGGACAGCCCCTGGGCGGTGGCGGTGAACCCGGTAAGCAACAAGGCCTATGTGGCGAACTTCATGAGCTTTACCGTGACGGTGATCGACGGGGCCACCGGCGGAACCACCACGGTGCCCGTCCGGTCCACCCCCCGGGCGGTGGCGGTGAACCCGGTGACCAACCGGATCTATGTCGCCAACAGCGGCGGCAATTCCGTCACCGTCATCGACGGGACGAGCAACGACACCGCCACTGTGGCCACGGCGGCGGGACCCTACGCCCTGGCGGTGAACCCGGCCACCAACAGGATCTACGTGGCAAACTACGGCAACAACAACGTGACGGTGATCGACGGGGCCACCAACGGCACCGCCACCGTATGGGCGGGGGCCAATCCCCTGGCGGTGGCGGTGAACCCGCTGACCAACCGGGCCTACGTGGCCAACTACTACGACACCAGCGTGACGGTGATCAGCGGTCCCGGCAACGACACCGCCACCGTGACCGTGGGTGCCAAACCCCGGGCGGTGGCGGTCAACCCGCTGACGGACAGGATCTACGTGGCCAACGAAGGCAGCGCCAGCGTCACGGTGATCGACGGGGCCACCAACGGAACCACGACGGTGGCCACCGGACCGTCGCCCTATGACGTGGCGGTCAACCCGCTGACCAACACGATCTACGTAGCCACCGGCGGCAACGACAGCCTGACGGTGATCGACGGGGCCACCAACTCGACCCATGCCATCCCCGCCGGGGACTTTCCCTGCGCCCTGGCGGTGAACCCGGTGACCAACATGATCTATGCGGTGAACAACGGCGGCCACACCGTGACGGTGATCGATGCCGCCCCGTTCCAAGACACCGGGGTGCGGGCGGTGATGGACCCGGCGGTATCGCACTTCACCGGCCTGTCCCAGCCGTACCTCCACGGTCGGGCGGTCAACCGGTGGAGCCCCGATGCGACCCACCTGATGGGCGTGATCAACGACTGCCTGCCTAATCTTACTCCATGGAAGTGGGCGGCGGGCCCCTTCGACAGCACCTCGTCGGACTCCATCGGCTTTAATTTCAACTGGGGCGATTCGCTGATCTGGGGGGAGAACTTTGTAACCTTCGTGCCCCTGGAGATGCAGGCCGCCACCAGCAACAATCTGGGGCTGGGCACGCCGTTCGCCGGCAATATGCTGGTCTACCCGGTGTACCGGATCGACTCCACCGCCTACGGGGTGGAGGGCCGGCCGGCCGACGGCGGAAAGCCTCTGGTTTTGCGGCTGGAGCAGAACTGGCCCAATCCCATCAAGGATCGGACAACCATCAGGTATCAGCTGCCGAAGGAGAGCAGGGTCAGCCTGACGGTCTACAACGTGGTGGGCCAGGCGGTCAAGCGGTTCGACCAGGGGACCAAGCCGGCCGGGTATCACCAGATCAAATGGAGCGACAATACCCTGCCCAACGGCATCTACTTCTACCGGCTGCAGGCCCGCCTATGCCAAGGCTCCGGCGGACAAGCCGGGGAGTTCAGCGCGACAAAGAAACTGTTGATAGTCAGGTAAACTCGGATCAAGGCAGTTTAAGCGATAAAGCCCCGCTTCAGGCGGGGCTTTTTATATTCGCTCCGGTCTGGTTAATGGGCCTGACATATTTTAGTTGTAAAGGGGCCGGGGATTTGATAAAATGAACCCCGTTTGTTAGTAAACATATAAATAATTCATAAACCAAAACCACAAATAAGGAGCGTATGTCAAGGAAAGCAATGTTGGTTCTATCGCTGGTCCTGATGGCCGGCCTGGCCTGGGCCAAACCCGAACCGGGCGCCGATGGCAGACCCGACTACGCCAAGGCTTCGTCGGACAAGCCCCTGCCGCCGCACCTGCGGCACAAAGGGCCCCAGGCACAGAAACAGCAGCCGGTAAAGATGAGGCAGCAACCGGGCCGTTCCCGGATGCCCGGACGGACGGACCTCTCCAAAACATCAAAGGCCAACTCGGCCAAGTTCGGAAAAGCCCAGCCCCGGCCGGGCATCAAGGGCCTGGTCAAGGACGATTTTCTGGTGAATGACGACATCACCGGCATCGGCTACTCCGCCGGCTACCAGTACGACCCCAAGGCGGCCCTGCTGCCCACCGGGGAGATGATGGTGGTTTGGTACGACTACCGTAACGACTATGACTACCAGATATTCGGCCGCCTTTTTGACGCTTCAGGCAACCCGGCGGGGGAGGATTTCCTGATCAACGAACTCAACGGTTGTTCCGCTTATGAACCGTCCATCGCCGCCTGCGGCAACGGCTTTGTGGTGACCTGGTATGACTACCGCAACGGAAACGGCTACGACATCTATGCCCAGCGCTATAGCTCGACAGGCTCAGCCTTGGGCGTAAACTTTTTAGTGAACGACGACGCGTCAGGCTACGACCAGGATTATCCCTGCGTGGCGGCCAACGACAGCGGGTTCATCATAACCTGGGAAGACTATCGCAACGACAACGACTACGACATCTACGCCCAGCGCTATGATGCCTCGGGTGCGGCTTTGGGCTCCAACTTCCTGGTAAATGACGATGTGTCGGGCTACGACCAGTATTATCCCAGCGTGGCCCTCAGCGACAGCGGCTTCGTGATCACCTGGGATGATTACCGCACCGGCAGCGTCTTGGAAATCTACGCCCAGCGCTTTAATGCCGATGGCGACACCCTGGGCGGCAACTTTTTAGTGAACGACGGCGGGAGCAATGATACGTGGTGCCCCAGCGTGGCGGCCAACGACAGCGGGTTCATGATCGCCTGGTATGATTATCGCAACGGGGACGCTGACATCTACGCCCAGCTTTACAATCCCAACGGCGACTCAGTGGGCGGCAACTTTTTGGTGAACGATGACGGCACCGGCAACGACCAATACACCTGGGGCGCTTCCAATGTGGCGGCCAGCGACAGCGGGTTCGTGATTGCCTGGTACGACTACCGCAGCGGCAGCTACTACGATACCTACGCCCAGCGCTATGATCCGGCAGGCTCGGCCCTGGGCGGCAACTTCATAGTGAATGACACCACCTCCATCTACTGCTACGATCCCAGCGTGACGGCCAATGACAGCGGGTTTGCAGTGGTCTGGTACGATACCCGCTACAACCCCAGCGGGTACTACGACATATTCTGCCAGCGCTATGACGCGGCAGGCTCGGCATTGGGAACTAATTTCATGGCCAACAACGACACCGGAACCGCCGACCAGTGGGACGCCTCGGTGGCCATGGACGCCTCCGGCAACTCGGTGGCGGTGTGGTATGATCTGCGTAACGATGATGGCACCTGGAACACCGAGGACATTTACGGCCAGAGCTACGACGCGGCTGGAAATCCGGTGGGCTCCAACTTCATCATCAACGATACCACGGGCACCTTCAATCGCTATGGCTACGATCCCCGGGTGGCCTTTTTGCCGGGTGGAGGGTTTGTGGTGGCCTGGGGCGGCTACGACTTCGGCGGGAACGGCCAGATCTATGCCCAACTGTTCGATTCGGCCGGGGCGCCGGTGGGAGGCAACTTTGAGGTCAGAGACGTCAGCAGCAGCTACGGATATAGTCCCGACGTGGCGGCCAGCGACAGCGGCTTCGTGATCACCTGGTGGGACCACCGCAACGGCAATGACGACATCTACGCCCAGCTTTACAAGGCCAACGGCGACACCATCGGAGGAAACTTCTTGGTGGATGATGGCGGAAATTCCCAATATAACCCCAGAATAGCATCCAACGCCAACGGGTTCGTGGTCACCTGGTATGACTACCGTAATGGCAACGCCGATATTTACGCCCAGCTATACAAGGCCAACGGGGACACCGTGGGCGGCAACTTCCTGGTGGACGACGGCGGCGGTTCCCAATACGATCCCAGCGTGGCCATGGCGGACAGCGGGTTCGTTATCACTTGGCATGACGACCGCAACGGCGACTGGGACATCTACGCCCAGCTTTTCAATGCCAACGGCGACACCCTGGGCGGCAACTTCCTGGTGAACGACAATGCCAGCGGGAATAACCAATATTATCCCAGCGTGGCCCTGTCTCCGGACGGACACAATATGGTGATCGGCTGGGAGGACTACCGGAACGATCCCAACGAAAACCTGGCCCAGATAATGGCCCAGAAATACGTGGACGGGGTGGCGGCCGGCGGCAACGTGGTGGTCAACGGCAGTACAATTTCTAACCGGTATTTCTGGGGCGGCAAGCGGATAGCCAGCACCAACCAGCGGATACTGTTCAGCTGGGACGACAACCGCCGGATGAAGGGATACGATATCTACGCCAAGCTGACCGACTGGGACCTGCAGCACATCGAGGCCGAGCCCCCGGTGATCTCCTATGTCGACTCGCTGGGCGACGACGCCATCGCCCCCTACGGTCCTTACACCATCAAGGCGGTGGTAAGCGACAACCAGCTGTTGTCGCACGTCAAGCTGCTGTATCAGATCAACGGCGGAACGGCGGATACCCTGGACATGTCTTTTGTGTCGGCCGATACCTTTGAGGCCGTGATCCCGGCGCAGGTTTTGGGGGCATATGACACGGTGTCAGTGGATTACTGGGTTATAGCCCGGGATTCCAGCTGGAACACCGCCGCCTCAAGCGTCTATGGCTTCAAGGCCCTGGAGCTGACCGGGGTGGCCGGCCAGCCGGCCACGATCATCCCCGGGAGCTTTGCCCTGAACAACGCCTACCCCAACCCCTCCAGGGGGCAGACCACTTTCAAGTACCAGCTGCCGAGGGAATCCAGGGTCAGCCTGGCGGTCTACAACGTGGTGGGCCAGGCGGTCAAGAAATTCGACCAGGGCGCCCAGCCGGTGGGGTATCACCAGATCAATTGGAGTGACAATACTTTGCCTAACGGCGTCTACTTCTACCGGCTGACAGCCGGAAACTTCAGCGCCACCAAGAAACTGTTGATAGTAAGGTGATCTCGGATCAGGCAGTTTAAGCGAAAAAGCCCCGCCGAAGGCGGGGCTTTTTATACCCATTTTTAAAGTAAAAAAATGCTCCACTTTGTTATTGCAGTCCGGGCTTAATTATTGTAACATTATCACTGGCGTGGGGCATACGACGGTAGACAGTATACGGTTTTTGCGTTACTCTCTCTCTGACGGCTCCCTACCCACCCGTTCAATCTGCCGGGCGGGAAGGATTCTCAGGGTGACAATCGTGCATTAAGTAAAAAGCCCCGGTGTTCTCTGTGTGCTTGGTGTGAGAAAGGGTTCCCTGGATCGCTTCACTTCGGTAGCCATTCAAGGGGTTATGCTCAGTGCGGGCTCTTGTCAGGTAAAATCATTTTCTCAATGACGGCTCCCTACCCACCCGTTCAATCTGCCGGGCGGGAAGAGGTCTCAGGGTGACAGGTTTGTATTGATAAAAATTTTGGTGTCTTGGTGATTAAAGCTATGGATTCCTGCCTGCGCAGGAATGACAATATCAAATAAAAATTCATTAATAAATTTTTATGCCGGCAAAGGATCAAGCCAAACGGGCCTGGGTGGTCTCGGTGGACATGGGCTACGGGCACCAGCGGGCCGCCTACCCCCTGAACGAGATCGCCAACGAGCGCATTATCACCGCCAACAACGACCAGATCATCTCGGAACGGGAGCGGGGCATCTGGCAATGGAGCCGCATCGGCTACGAGACGGTATCCCGGCTGAAGACCATCCCCGGGATCGGCAAGTTCATCTTCGGGGCCTACGACAGCCTGCAGGCCATCGCGCCGTTCTATCCCTTCAAGGTGAACGCCCGGCCCAATCTGACCGTGCTCCGGGTCAAGGGCCTGATCAAGCGCTGGGGGCTGTGCAGCAGCCTGATCGACTACGTCAAGAAGGAAAAACTGCCCATGGTCACCACCCATTTCATTCCGGCCCTGGCGGCCGACTACCTGGGGCTGGATGACGTCCACTGCATAGTCACCGATACCGACATCAACCGGGTGTGGGTAACGGACAAGCCCGCCCAGACCAGGATCAAATACCTGACCCCCTCGCGCCACGCCGCCATCCGCTTAAGGCAGTACGGGGTGCCCGAGGACCGGATCATCATGACCGGCTTCCCCCTGCCCCGGGAGAACACCGGGGGCCGGGACCAGAAGGTCCTGAAAAAGGACCTGGCCGAGCGCCTGCCCAACCTGGATCCCAACAAAAAGTTCATCACTGCCTACGACGAGGTGCTGAAGAAATACCTGGGCGAGACCAGGGCCAAGAGCAGCCATCCCCTGACCCTGTGCTATCTGGTGGGGGGGGCCGGGGCCCAGACCGAGATCGGCATCACCATCGTCAAGGCCCTGCAGAAGAAGCTCTGCGCCGGCGAGATCAGGATCAACCTGGTGGCCGGCACCCGGCTGGACGTGGCCTCGTATTTCAACCGGGAGTTGAAGGCCCTGGGCATCGATCCCCAGACCAACTCGGGGGTCAAGGTGGTCTACGCCCTGGACAAGCGGGCCTACTTCGCCCAGATCAACCAGGAGCTGCGGACCACCGACATCCTGTGGACCAAGCCCTCGGAGATGTCGTTCTACACCGCGCTGGGCCTGCCGGTGATCATCGCCCCGCCGGTGGGGGCCCACGAGAAGTTCAACCAGGAGTGGCTGGAGCACATCGGCTCGGGCTTCGTCCAGGAGGATCCCCGCTACGTGGACCAGTGGCTGTATTACGTGCTGGAGAGCGGGAAATACGCCGAGGCCGCCTGGCACGGTTTCATGAACGCGCCGTCGATGGGGACCTACAACATCGAGGATGCCCTGTTCGGCAAAGCGGGGGATTAATTGAACGCTGATTTGATGGATTTGGTTTAGGATAGCGTAATCCTTAGGTTGATAAGCCAGCCTGGCTATCCGAAGGATCTGCCCGCGAAAAGAACGAAAAAGGTTTTGGTGCCGACCCCGCCCTCCTGGCGGTAGTGTCATTCCCGACTTGATCGGGAATCCATAATCCCTTCCCGCATCGGGAAGGGGAAGGGGTTAGGTCCGTTCTTATCCAAGGCATTCATTTTACAAACCTATAATTAAGTTTATCGACCATGCCGGAAAAGAAAATAAAAATATCCGACGAGGTGACCCGCCAGGGGATCGACAAGGAGTCGCTCAAAAGATCCTTCCTGGACCACATCTCCTTCTCGCTGGCCAAGGACAAGTATTCGGCCACCAAGCGAGACTACTATCTGAGCCTGGCCCTGGCCATCCGGGACCGGCTGGTGGAGCGCTGGGTGCGGACCCAGCAAAAGTATTACCAGGTGGACGCCAAGCGGGTCTACTACCTGTCGCTGGAATTTTTGATGGGCCGCAGCCTGGGAAATTCCATCATGAACCTGGAGATGGATTTCGCCTGCCGCAAGGCCCTGGAGGAGCTGGGATTCGACCTGGAGGAGATGATGGACGTCGAATGGGATGCCGGGCTGGGCAACGGCGGCCTGGGCCGCCTGGCGGCCTGCTATCTGGACTCGATGGCCTTTCACGCCCTGCCGGCCTACGGCTACGGCATCCGCTACGAGTACGGGATATTCTTCCAGAAGATCCAGAACGGCTACCAGGTGGAGACCCCGGACAACTGGCTGAGATACCAGAATCCCTGGGAGCTGCCCCGGCCGGAGCACCTGTATCCGGTGAAATTCTACGGCCGGGTGGAGGTGGACAAATGGCCCGACGGCCGGCCCCGCTTCCGGTGGCAGGACGGCGAGGAGGTGATGGCCATGGCCTACGACACCCCGGTGCCGGGCCACGGCAACGACACCGTCAACACCCTGCGGCTGTGGTCGGCCAAGGCCACCCGGGAGTTCGACCTCAGTTATTTCAACAGCGGGGACTACGTGGCGGCGGTGGAGGACAAGAACCAGAAGGAGAACATCACCCGGGTGCTGTATCCCAGCGACAATGTCTACCAGGGCAAGGAGCTGCGCCTGAAGCAGCAGTATTTCTTCGTCTCGGCCACTTTGCAGGACGCCATCCGGCGCTATAAAAAGACCCAGCCGGACATGACGGCCTTTCCCGAGAAGACCGTCTTTCAGCTCAACGACACCCACCCGGCCATCGCCATCCCGGAGCTGATGCGGCTGCTGATGGACCAGGAGGGCATGGAGTGGCAGGAGGCCTGGGACATCACCGGCCAGGTGTTCGCCTACACCAACCACACCGTGCTGCCGGAGGCCCTGGAGCACTGGCCGGTGGACATGATCGAGCGGATGCTGCCCCGTCATTGGCAGATCATAGGCGAGGTCAACCGCCGGCTGATGGACGAGGTGGGAGAAAAATACCCGGGCGATGAGCAGAAGAAGCAAGCCATGTCCATTATCTCGTCCGGCCCCGAGCCCCAGGTGCGGATGGCCCACCTGGCCATCGCCGGATGCTTCTCGGTGAACGGGGTGGCCGAACTGCACACCCGGATCCTCAGGGAGATAGTGTTTCCGGAGTTCAACGAATTCTTCCCCGGCAAGTTCAACAACAAGACCAACGGCATCACCCCCCGCCGCTGGCTTAAGAAATGCAACCCGGGGCTGTCCGAGCTGATCACCAAGCATATCGGGCCGGAGTGGATCAAGGATCTGACGCTGCTCAAGGAGCTGGCCCCGCTGGCCGGGGACTCGCTGTTCCGCGAAAGGTGGCGGGTGGTCAAACGGGAGAACAAGATCCGGCTGGCGGAATACATCCGGACCCACAACGGGCAGGAGATCAACGTCAATTCCCTGTTCGACGTCCAGGTAAAGCGTTTTCACGAGTACAAGCGCCAGCTGCTGAACGTGCTGGGGGTGATCGCCCAGTACAACCGCATCAAGAAGGACCCCAAAGCGCCGGTGGTGCCGCGCACCGTCATCTTCGGCGGCAAGGCGGCCCCCGGATATTTCATGGCCAAGCTGATTATCAAACTCATCAACTGCGTGGCCGACAGGGTCAACAGCGACCCCGATATCGGCAACAAGCTCAAGGTGGTCTTTCTGGCCAACTACGGGGTGTCGCTGGCCGAGCTGATCATGCCGGCCGCCGAGCTGTCGGAGCAGATATCCACCGCCGGGATGGAGGCCTCGGGCACCGGCAACATGAAGTTCGCCCTGAACGGGGCCCTGACCATCGGCACCCTGGACGGGGCCAACATCGAGATCATGGAGGAGGTGGGCCAGGACAACATCTTCATCTTCGGGCTGACGGCCGAGGAAGTATCCCAGTTAAGGGCCAGGGGCTACGATCCCCAAAATCAGTATCATTCCAACGGCCAGCTCAAAGAGGTGCTGGACCAGCTGGACGACGGATTCTTCTGCCGGGATGATCCCGGGCTGTTCAAGCCCATAGTGGACAGCCTGCTGAAGCAGGGCGACTACTATCTGCTGCTGGCCGACTTCGCCTCCTATATGGAATGCCAGGAGCGGGTCAGCCGGACCTATCTCGATCCCGACCAGTGGTCCCAGAAGGCCATCATCAACGTGGCCCGGATGGGGAAATTCTCCAGCGACCGTTCCATCAAGGAATACGCCGAGCAGATCTGGCAGGCCCGATCGGTGCCGATCGAGTAGGCGGTAGTTAATAGTTGTGGGTCATCAGTAATTGGTAATCCGCTAGTATTCAGTAAACATCATCACCAAATATATGGAAGGACAGTTTATGGCGGGGCAGGAATTAAAGTGGAACCTCAACGACATCGTGGCCAAGGGAAAATTCGACCAAACCTATTCCGGGATCGAAAAGGACATCGCCGGGATGGCGGAGCAGATAAAGCTGCTCAAGCCCCAGATGTCGCTGGGCGAATTCAAGCAGGTCATAGAATTCCGCGAGGATTTGAAGACCAGGGTGTCGAAGATCTCTGCTTACGGCGAGCTATGGGAGAATGCCGACCTGAAGTCACAGGACGCCAAACTGTACAAAGCGCGCACCCAGGACCTGGGCATCAAACTGTCCGATGCCCTTCTTCCCCTGGAACACTGGCTTAAAGGGCTGACGGTGGAGGGCCTGGAGAAGCTGGACGACTTCAACGCCAACCGGCTGTTCGCCGAACTGCCGGATCTGGAGTACGTATTCAACTATAACCGGGCGGCCGCCCAGCACACCTTAAGCCAGGGCGAGGAGAGGCTGATCACCCGCAAGAGCGTCACCGGCTCCCAGGCCCTGGTGGATATGTACAACCTGGTCACCGACAGCTTCGAGTATAAATTCCAGCCCAGGGGCGGAAAGGCAAAGGTATTCAAGACCCAGGGCCAGGTGCGCAATTACTATTACAGCGCCAAGGCAGCGGAGCGGGAGGCGGCCTATAAAGCCGTCTTCAAACCCTACCATGACAACGAGGACAAGCTGTTCGTCATCTACCGGGCGCTGGCCAAGGATTGGGACAACGACGCCCGGCTGAGGAACTTCCCCGGCCCCATCTCCATGCGAAACTTCTACAACCGGGTGCCGGATGCGGCCATCAACACCCTGCTGGAGGTCTGCCAAAAAAACGTGGGGATATACCAGGATTTCTTCCGTTACAAGGCCAAACTGCTGAAGATAAAGAAACTGCGGCGCTACGACCTGTACGCCCCGCTGGAGGCCCCCAGGTCAAAAATGTCGCTGCCCGCGGCCAAAAAGCTGGTGCTGGAGATCTTCCGCGACTTCGCGCCGGGCTTTGCCGACAAGGCCGAGTCCATCTTCAAGGCCGATCACATCGACAGCCATCCCCGGCCGGCCAAGGACACCGGGGCCTTCTGCTCCGACATCGCGCCGGGGGTCACCCCCTACATCCTGCTCAACTACACCGGCAACAATTCCTCGGTGTCCACCCTGGCCCACGAGCTGGGGCATGGGGTCCACGACCTGTACGCCCAGAACCATTATTATACCTCGTCCCACACTACCCTGCCGCTGGCCGAGACGGCCTCCACCATCTCCGAGCTGATGGTGTTCGAAAAACTGCTGGGCCAGGCCAGATCCGACAAGGAGCGCCGGTCCATGCTGCTGGAGAAGCTGGGCGACTCCTACGCCACGGTCATCCGCCAGGCCTATTTCGTGATGTTCGAGAACCAGGCCCACCAAAGGATAACCCAGGGCATCAAGTCCGACCAGCTGAGCGACCTGTACCTCAAGCAGCTGCGTTCCCAGCTGGGCTCGGCGGTGGAGGTGGCCGAGGAATTCCGCAGCGAGTGGTCCTACATTCCGCACATCTTCCAGACCCCGTTCTACTGCTACGCCTACAACTTCGGGGAGCTTTTGGCCCTGGCCCTGTTCGCCCGGTACAAGGACCAGGGCAAGCCCTTCGTGCCCAAGATCGAGAAGATCCTGGCCTACGGCGGCTCCCAGAGTCCGGACCGGATCATCAAGGAGGTGGGCATGGACATGTCCTCGCCGGAATTCTGGCAGGGAAGCTTCGAGGTGGTCAAGAGCTGGCTGAGCGAGCTGAAGAGACTGTCAAAATAACCATTCCAAGGGCTGCCGGCATCCGGCAGCCTTTTTTGGTGACGTCAGCTCGAGAAAGACGGACCCCTCTCCGGCCTCTCCCCCAAAGGGAGAGAGGCCCAATACTATATTTTTGGGTTGCGGAAATACGCAACCTGTAGTAATATGAAAAAATGGTCATTTTGGTTTCTTTCCTCATCGACCGGCTGAACAATTCCCGGCTGGGGCGGGAGGATCCCGCCCTGCCGCTTCAGCAGTCAATAAAAAATGAAATTTCAGGGCAGGCTCATCCCTGATAAATCAGAAGAGGGTCGATCTTGCCTGTCACGAAATATATTAGCAATCAAAACTATCGGAGGCATTATGAAGAAAATAGTTATGATCCTAACCCTTCTGGCGGCGGCTCTGATCCAAAACGGCTGGACGGCCAGGCCAGCCGGGCCCGGGGATAATTTCCGTTTGGTGGTGCTGGCCGACCGCACCGGCGGAGCCAATCAAAAGGCCTTCGAGATGGTGCTGAGGGATATCGAGTGGATGAAGCCGGATCTGGTGGTGACGGTGGGAGATCTCATCCAGGGCTATGCTGACTCGGCCGGGACGGTCAAGGACTGGGATGCCACCCTGCCGATGTTAAAAGCGCTCTCCTGCCCGGTGTACCTGACCCCCGGCAACCACGACATCACCACTCCCGAGGTGCGCAGCATATTCATCAAAAAGACCGGACGCAACCCCTATTATTCCTTCGATCACCAGAACAGCCATTTCATCGTGATGGACAACTCACTGGTGGAGACCCTGGACAAGATGGATCCCGCCCAGATCAGGTGGCTGGAGAAGGACCTGAGATCGCTCAGGAACAGATCCGGCATCTATATTTTCATGCACAAGCCGTTCTGGGCGGCGGGGGTGGGGGCCGGACAGCCGGACAAGCTGCACGACCTGTTCAAGAGATACAAAGTTACGGCGGTGTTCGCCGGGCACTGGCACAATTATGCCTCGGAGGTCATTGATGGCATCCGCTACGTGGTGATGGGCAGCTCCGGGGCGGATATCGGCCCTTCGGAAAATATCAGCCTGGCCGGCTTCTACCAGTACCTGTGGGTCACCGTCAAGGACGGAAAATTCAGCCCGGCATTGGTGCGGGCCGGCAATACCTTTGATCTAGATCACGTCAGCCTTAAGGAGGAGACCTTCGCCCATCAGATACCCACCAAGGCGGTGTTTGTTGATGGGCCGGAACTGATCGAGGGCAGAAAATTATCATCCCTGGAGGCCGAGGTCAGGATCAAGAATCCCACAGACAAGCCTATAAAAACCGAGATCTTATGGGAGACCGGCCAGAACTGGAAGGCTGTCAAGAACAGCATCCCGGTGGAGATAGCCCCCGGCGACAGCTTGAAGTCCGTCTTCAGGTTCAAAGGCTCCGGAACCCTGTATCCCCTGCCGGTGATGAAAATGTCCTATCCCTTCGGGCGCGATAAATTTTATAACCTGGAGATGAGCCCCAATGTGACCCGGATCCTGGAGTGCCCCCGGGCCAAAAAATCTCCGGCCATCGACGGCCGGTTCGATAAGAATGAATGGCTGGGGGCCGGCAAGATAGCCGATTTCTGCGGCTGGGACGGCAATCCGGCATCGGCCGATCCCACCCAGGTCTACTTCATGCACGATGGGGAGAACCTTTATATCGCCGCGGTCTGCCGGGACACCGTCATGGCCCAGCTGAAGGCCGCCAAGACCGTCCGGGACGACCAGGTGTACAACGACGACTGCATCGGATTCCTGTTCGCCGCCAATAAGGACACGGTCTACCAGATGTACGTCAATCCGGCATCCACCGTCTGGGACCAGCTGATAGACAATACCCGCGACGATCTGGACCAGAAATGGAACGGCGGCTTCCAGGCCAAGGCCCAGGCCGGGGAAAGGGAATGGGTGCTGGAGATGAGGGTGCCATTAAAGGATATCGGCCTGCCGGTGCTGAACAAGGCAGCCGAGATGAGGATGAACATCCGCCGCAAGCAGCAGCGCAACAACCAGTCGGCCCTGTGGATGTACGACTGGTCGTACCAGACCAAGAACTTCGGAGTGGTCAGGTTCAAATGATAAAGCCGGGAGTAGCATGAATGTTTGGGCCGGCGGGATGTCCGCTTTCCTGAACAGGAAGGGGTTAAAGTTATGCTGATCGCTTTCAACAAACCATACGGGGTGCTGTCGCAGTTCACTTCGGACGATCCCCGCCATGTGACCCTGGCCAAGTTCGGCTTCCCCAAGAACGTCTATCCCCTGGGGCGGCTGGACGCCGACTCCGAGGGCCTGCTGCTGTTGTCCGACGAGGCCGAGCTGAACGCCAAACTATTGAATCCCCGGCAGGGCCATTCCCGCACCTACTGGGTCCAGGTGGAGAATATCCCCGGGGAGAAGGATCTTTTAAAACTGCGAAAAGGGGTAACCATCAAGGGACATCCGACCCTTAGCTGCCAGGCCATGATCCTGGATCCCCAGCCGGTGATGGAGGAACGCGACCCGCCTATCAGGTTCCGCAAAAATATCCCCACCTGCTGGCTGGAGATGGCTTTGACCGAAGGCAAGAATCGCCAGGTGCGCCGGATGACGGCGGCCATAGGATATCCCACCCTGCGGCTGGTGCGGGTCAGTATCGGAAATTATCAGTTGGGCGGCCTTAAGCCGGGGCAGCGAAAGCCGGTGACCTCCGGGGAAAGACGCAAGATATTCAACGTTTAAAGAGGTAGGAAACATGCCTATTAAAAGGATCACCTTTGCTCTGCTGTTTTTGACCGGGTGTTGCTTCTGGATCACGCCGGGCCTGGCCCAGCAGCCGATCAAGGGCCGGCTGCGGATGGCGGATTCCACCTTCATCCAGATAGTCAAGACCATAGACGGCTCCAGCAACGTAGGAAGCATCATTCAAATCGATTCTGTCAATATCCTGTTGCAAACCTCGGTGACGGCAATGACCATTCCCATCGTCAAGATCACCGAGATCAAGGAGATCCCGGCGGAGTCCATCAAAAACGGCGAGTACTGGTTCTCCAATCCCAACGCCACCCGGCTGTTCTTCGGGCCGACCGCCCAGATGCTTAAAAAAGGCCAGGGCTATTTTTCCGACACCTATATTTTCTTCCCCCAGGTGGTGTTCGGCCTCACCGACAACATCACCCTGGGAGGCGGAATATCCCTGTTTCCCGGGGGCGGCGGCAACCAGATAATTTACTTGATGCCCAAGGTCGGGATGCCGGTCAGCGAAAAATTCCATCTGGCAGGAGGGGCGTTGATCATCAAGCTTCCCGATCTCGACCAGGAGGCCTCGACGGTAGGGGTCCTTTACGGGGCCGGCACCTACGGCGGCCCCGACCGCAGCTTCACCGCCGGACTGGGCTATGGTTTTGCGGGAGATGAAATGGCCGACCGGCCGATGGTGATGGTGGGCGGGGAGCACCGCCTGTCGCGCCGGGTATCCTTTGTCACCGAGAACTGGCTGTTTCCCGGCCTGGACCAGCCGCTGGTCTCGGCCGGCTTTCGTTTCTTCGGCGAGGGGCTGGCGGTGGACCTGGCCCTGGCCAACGTGCTGGGCGAGGACATGGTCACTCCGGGGATCCCCTTCATAGATTTTGTTTATAACTTTTGAGCACTCAATGCTGCTGATAGAACATAACTCACGGCCCGCCGGACAGGGTAGGAAACCACCCCCAGGTCATCGGAGCCTAACTGGCAACCCAACATTGACGACATTATGGAGATAAAACCCAAAAATGCGGTCGGGACCGTAATTCTGGTCCTGATCGCCGTTGAGCTGGTCTTCATCATCAAGGGAAACGGGCATCTCGAAATGCTCCAGAGCCGGAGGGCCAGACTTGAGGAGGCCATAGAACTATCCAATCAGGGGGTGGCGCTTTCCCGGCAGGAGGAATATCCCGGGGCCCTCAAGCTCCTGGAAAAAGCCCGGAGGCTGGCCCCGGAAGATTCGCTGATAGGGGAGAATCTCCAGGCGGTCTATTTCAATTCCGGCCTCAGCCAGATTCATCAGGGAAAATATCAGGAGGCGCTGGAGCTCTCCGGCCGGGGCCTGAAACTGATGCCGGAAAAACCGGCCCTCTGGTACCTGCGAGCGGAGGCCTGGTATGGTCTCGGCAGGAACGATTCCTGCCTTTCCTGCCTGGGCCAAGCCTACGACCTGAATCCCGGGGATTCGACGATAAGCGGCCTGTTGGGCGACCTGGACAACCGCTGCCGCCGGGAGGACGGCTTGGAGTCCAGCCAGACCGGGTATTTCGACATCAAGTTCGAGGGCGGGGAGAACCGGGAGATGGCCGATAAGGTACTTTTCATGCTGGAGGGCATCCGGGACAGGCAGGGGGCGCTGTTCGGCTGGCAGGCCCAAAGGAACATCAGCGTGATACTCTACAATAACCAGCAGTTCTCCGACATCACCAGCCTGGCCTCCTGGGCCGGGGCGGCCTTCGACGGGAAGATCAGGGTGCCGGTGGCCAATTACCGGGAGGCCCAGGAAGTGCTGGAGAGGGTGCTGACCCACGAGTTCGTCCATGCCCTGCTGTTCGAGATCGGGGGCCGGAAATTTCCGGGATGGTTCAACGAGGGCCTGGCCCAATATCAGGAGGGACAGCGGGCCGTCGATCACGCCTACCTTCCGTTATCCCAGCTGTCAGGTTCGTTTATGACCCTGGAGCGGGAGGATGCCCAGCAGGCCTACCGGGCCAGCCTGTCGGCGGTAAGTTTCCTGGTCGAGGACAACGGATGGGATATGGTCCGGCTGTTTGTGGACCAGATGGGGCAGGGGGGTGATTTTAAAGGGGTTTTTAAGGCATCATTCAATCTGTCGGTGGACGAGTTCGACCGGAAATGGAAGAGGAGCATCGATAAATAAGCAAGTCAAAATAAAGTAGTCAGTATACAGGAGACAGTATTCGGTATACGGGGAATTGCCCCAGCTTGTCCTCGCGAAGGCGGGGAATGGGAATCCAGGCCTTTCTTTACTACCAACGTAAATGAAAAAAGTATACGCATGAACGCTGCCAGAAAAGCATTGCGGGAAAAGTTTTACCTGAACCCACACGGCAATATTTCCGATATTTACGAGAGCCGGGGGGAGGTGCACCATTTGATCGGTAATTACGATCAGGCTTTGTCTGATTTTAGCAGGAACTTATTCGTCAGCGAAAAATTAAAGGACGAAAAAAGAGAAGCAAAAGCTATAGGTCAAATAGGGAATGTTTATTTGCACCAAAGCGACTTTGAAAAGGCAGAAACAAGATTCCATGATTCTTTAGCTTTGTATAGAAAAAATAATGGCAGTGAAGGCATGGCGTATTGCTATCGGCAATTAGGCAAAACTTTCCAATATAAGGAAAAATTCCAGGAAGCGAGTGAATTATTTAATAAATCACTTGAAATATATAATAATCTTGAAGAAGAAAACGGTGTTAATGCCGTATTGTTGAACATAGCGGATAATCTTATAAGCATTGAAAAATATAATGAAGCCTTAAAGCTGATTCAAGGGAAATTATTATTATTGACAAATAAAGTCAACCTAATAAGAGCTTACCAAGTATGCGGAAAAGCAATGCGTGAAATGGGGAATCATGAAGGAAGTATAGAGTATTTTAACAAGGCATTTTCCCTCTCCCGGGAAATTGGTGAAAAAAGCAGTATGGTTAATATATTGTGTGATATAGGGTTAGAATACTACAGCAGAGACGATTATCCTAAAGCAAAAAAATTGTTTAAAGAATGCCATAATCTAGCAGTTCAGCAGAATATGACCTTTATGAAAGTTGTGGCCCTTCTAAATATCGGTGATGTCTGCCATAGAATGAAAGATGATCGGGAGGCAATGATCTACTTAGATAAAGTTATTTCGCAAGATGTAAACATTGAGGGAATAAAAAACGAAGCTAAAAGGCTTGTCGAAGAAATTCAATTTGTTTTGAAAGGGGGTGAAAAAAGATGATTTATATTGGTATAAGGTCAGCCGGAAAGAAATATATTGTTCATCCAACGACGGAACAGGCATACCAGAATTCCAATGCTCTTAAAGAGAATAATATCTGGTATTATACTTCGGAAAAATCCATTGACGAGTTTGCCATTGCCGGAGCTTTTGGCACCTATGATTCCCTGGCGGAAGCAGAAAATACTATTAAGTCGGTGGATCCCGGGATCCAGAACGTTTATAAGCCCCCGGCACCACCAGCGGAGTGATAAATTAAAAGCGCCCATAAGGGTGCTTTTTTGATCTATACTAATGATTTTGAAACTGGTAAGTAATGCATTAAGCAATCATAATTTTATCTTGACATCATCCACTCTTTAATGATATCCTATGCTGTTATGCTACAACACATTGTTTAAAGGATTCCCATGATCGAGAAGAGCATTTTTGAACTATCATCCGCCGGCCGCAAGGGGCATCCCCTGCCGGCCTGCGACGTGCCCGTTAACCCCTTGAACCGGCTGATCCCCGAGAAATATTTGCGACCGGAACTGTCCTGCCTGCCACAGGTCTCGGAGATAGACGTGATGCGCCATTTCGTCCGGCTGTCCACCCTGAATCATCATGTGGACAAGGGCTTTTATCCCCTGGGCTCCTGCACCATGAAGTACAACCCCAAGATCAACGAGGATATGTCCCGCCTGCCGGGCTTCACCGGGCTGCATCCCCTGCAGGACCAGGCAGACATGCAGGGCGCCCTGCGGCTGATGAATGATCTGGGCGGCCAACTGTGCAAGATCGCCGGGCTGGAGGCCATCACCCTGCAGCCGGTGGCCGGGGCCCACGGCGAGCTGACCGCCTTGATGATGATCCGGGCCTATCATGTCAAGAAGGGAAATCCCAGAAAGAAGATACTGATCCCCGACTCGGCCCACGGCACCAACCCGGCCTCGGCCACCATCTGCGGCTACCAGGCGGTCCAGATAAAATCCAACGCCCAGGGGCTGCTGGATCCCGAGGACCTGAAGGCCCACCTGGATAACGAGGTGGCGGCCCTGATGCTGACCAATCCCAACACCCTGGGGCTGTTCGAAAAGAACATCTGCACCGCCACCAAAATGGTCCACGATGTCGGCGGCCTGGTGTTCATGGACGGGGCCAACCTCAACGCCCTGATGGGCATCGTCCGGCCCGGCGACATGGGCATCGACGCCATGCACTTCAACCTGCACAAGACCTTTGCCACGCCCCACGGCGGCGGCGGCCCGGGCGGGGGCGGGGTGGCCTGCACCAAGGCGCTGGAGCCTTTCCTTCCGGTCCCCACGATCGGGGCTCGAGAAGCGAAAAGCGAAAATCGGGAAACCGAATATTATTTGAACTACGACCGGCCCGACAGCATCGGCAAGGTCCACAGCTTCTTCGGCAATTTCCTGGTGATGGTCAAGGCCTACACCTATCTGCGGATGCTGGGGCCGGAGGGCGTCCGGGCAGCCGCTGAAAACGCCATCATCAATGCCAACTACATCATGCGCTCGCTGGAAGGGATCTACGACCTGCCCTATAAGGCCCACTGCAAGCATGAGTGCGTTTTCTCCGGGACCAAGTTCCGGGAGAAGGGGGTCAAGACCCTGGACATCGCCAAGCGGCTGCTGGACTACGGCTATCACGCCCCGACCATCTATTTCCCGTTGATCGTGCCCGAGGCCATCATGATCGAGCCCACCGAGACCGAGAGCCAGGAGACGCTGGATGCCTTCATCGAGGCCATGAAGAAGATAGCCCAGGAAATCGAGACCGATCCCGAGATCGTCAAATCCGCCCCCCATAATACCCCCATCGGCCGGCTGGACGACGTCAAGGCGGTCAAGGAGCCGAGGCTCAGATATTCAGGCGGGTGTTTATAAACGTTTGAACCGGTTGGAAACAGTTCGAACCGTTTCAAACAGTTTCAAATAGTTTAACGGAGGTGTAACCATGAGGGTAAAATTTCTTTTTGCTGTTGCACTATGTTTTGCCGGGCAGACGCTGGCCCAGGACAGCTCTAACGTGCGGACAGTAGGCTTTTACGACACGCCGGGCGATGCTTATGGCATAGCAGTATCCGGTGGCTACGCCTATTTGGGGGATTATGGACTGCGAATAATCAACATTTCAAATCCAGCCAATCCAACCGAAACCGGAGCCTACGAAGATTATGGCAATACTTATGGCGTTGCCGTCACCGGCAATTATGCTTATGCGACGAATGGTTATAGCGGATTGAGGATCATAGATGTTTCTTCCCCGTCCAGTCCCACCGAAACAGGGGGCTACGATACGCCCCATTACGCACAGGCTGTAGCGGTAGCCGGAGGATATGCCTACGTGGCCGAAGGAGATTCAGGGTTGCGGGTCATAAACGTATCTGATCCGGCCAGTCCCACCGAAGCAGGCAATTACGTTACGCCCCATTTTGCTTATGGTGTGGCGGTTGACGGCAATTATGCTTACGTAGCGGACTATTATGCAGGGTTGCGGGTCATTGACATTTCAGACACAGCCAACCTGACCGAGACAGGCTTCTATGATACTCCAGGAAGGGCTTTGAGTGTAGCAGTAAACGGGAATTATGCCTATGTAGCTGACTTTGATGCCGGGTTAAGGATAATAGACATATCAAACCCTTTAAATCCTTCAGAAGTTGGTCATTGCGATACTCCGGACAATGCATGGGGCGTAGCCGTGTCGGGCATATATGCCTATGTCACTGCAGCTACTGCCGGACTTCGAGTAATAGATATCAGCGATCCGGCTGCACCTGTAGAGGTAGGTTATTACGACACGCCGGGATCGGCAACTGGGGTGGCCTTTGCCGGAGGCTTAATATATGTGGCAGACGGATCATCCGGGCTTGGTATTTACCAGGGCTACGGGCCGGCGGGGATAGCTGGCGACCCACTGCAAAATGCAAATTTAAAAATTCAGAATTTAAAATTACGGGTATACGGAAATACTGTTGAGTATTCTCTCCCGCAGAGCGGTCAGGCATCCATAAAAGTATTTAATCTGCTGGGGCAGGAGGTGCGGACGCTGGCAAACGAGTTCAAAGGTTCCGGGGTTTACAGTTTGCAGTGGAACGGCCGGGATGCCGGCAAACGGAAAGTGGCCAGCGGGGTGTACCTGGTGCGGCTGGAATCAAATGGACAGACGGCCACCGGGAAGATGGTGATAGTAAGGTGACACCCCCCCAACCCCTCTTATTAGAGAAGAGACACACCCCTAAACCCCTCTTGATCAGAGGGGAAGCTTTAAGCATCAATATTTTGGTATAAAAGGCATCATGTCAAATTCCTCCATCTCCGATCTAGGCGAGGTCGGCCCGGAACGGGCCAAGGAACTTCTGGCCAAGATCGCCAACCAGGTGGTCAAACGAAAACTGACGGTGCCGGCCATCATGTTCATCGAGTCGGTCAAGCCGCTGACCTTCATCGGCAGCCAGGCCCTGATCTTCTTCCAGCCCATGGTCCAGGCCTTTCTGAACCGCAAGGAATATGATGAATTCGCGGTGCTGATGGAGGACCGGGATAACGTGGAACTCCTTTTGCAGGAGATTGAACGCCAGGAGGCCGAGTGGCAAGCCAGGGAGAAGGCGGAAAAGGATGAGGCCAAAAAAATGAGAAAGGCCGAGGGCAAGAAGACCTGGTGGGAGAAGATAAAAGGATGGGTAGGATTAAAATAAAGGGATGGTTTTATTTTTGAAGGAGAAGAAAAATGTTTAATATATTACAAATACAAAATTTTAAGTCGATAAAAGATTTAAAATTAGATTGTAAAAGGGTTAATATTTTTATTGGGAAACCCAACACGGGGAAAACAAATATTTTAGAAGCGTTGGGATTGATGGGTTTAAATCAATCACCCAATGGATTAAGTGATTTAAAAATATTTGCCAGGCACGAAACTATAAATAATTTATTTTATGATGAAAATATTGAGCAACATATAACAATAAAATTTGGTGATTATTTATTTTCTCTTAGCTATGATAAACAAAATTTTTCAGGTTATATTGGAAGCGGTGCTACTGTTATACAACCTTTTTTTGAGTTTAAAGCAGATTATGAGCATATAACGAGTTCCACAAACTCACAAAAGAAAACCAATATAAAATACTATCGTTATAACGAAAAGACAAAATATAATTTAAAAGAAGCAGACTATTTGCTTCCTGTTGTTGGTGATAATTTGGTGTTCTTGTTAACTATAAATAAAAAATTACGATCATTAACAGCTGATTTATTTAAAGAATTTGGATTGAGAGTTGTTTTAGAGCCGCAGATAAATCAGATAAAAATACAAAAAGAAATCGATGATATAATAATTACATATCCATATATACTAGTATCTGATACATTAAGGCGCCTTATTTTTCATTTAGCTGCAATAGAAACAAATAAAGACTCTGTAATAGTACTTGATGAACCGGAAGCATTTGCTTTTCCGTATTATGTCAAGTACATTGCGGAAAGGATTGGTTTGGATGACTCTAATCAGTATTTTGTTGCGACCCACAATCCCTATTTTTTAAGTTCAATAATTGAAAAAACACAAAAAGAGGATTTGGCTATATTTGTTTCATATTTTGATGATTATCAAACAAAAATCAGAACCATTAAAGATAATGAAATCTCGGGCATTTTTGAAATGAGCCAAAACAAAGACATCTTCTTGAATTTAGAAAAATATATAAATAAGTTATGATATTTATTGAATGTAAAGCAGATGAAACTTTGGTTTCATCGTTTAACATTGATGCAAATGATATACATCATTCCAACGGCAAAGGTGGTGTTTGCGAAAATTTATCAAAGGCAACAAATGCTATTGGTATCATTGATAAAGATATTGGAAGCAGTCAGCCTAGGTATTTAGACTTATTGGAAAAAATCGAAAACAATAAAGATTTTGAAATTTACGTTGATAAAAACAAATTGAATAAATTGATACTTTTGTGTCCTAAATTAGAAGGGTGGCTAATTAAAGCATGTAAAGAAGCTAATGTTGACTTAAATAAATATAAATTATCAGATGATGAAAAAAGATTACATGCAATTATAAATTTAAATGTTAATAGGTTAGAAAAAGTTCTCGCGTTGCTTCCTGGTCGTAGTTCTTTATATTCAAAGTTAGAAAAACATATAAAAATTCCATATAATCCATTAGGAGACGACGATGGCAGTTGATCCCAACAAGCTGAAAACGATCCTGGTCACCGACTGCGGCAGCACCACCACCAAGGCGATCCTGATCGAATACCAGAACGGCGAATACCGCCAGACCACCCGGGGCGAGGCCCCCACCACGGTGGAGAAGCCCTTCGAGGACGTCACCAAGGGGGTGCTCAACTCGGTGCGCGAGGTGGAGGAGCTGTCGGGCCGCAAGATACTCAACGGCGACGACATCATCACCCCGGCCGAGGGCATGACCGGCGTGGATATCTACATGTCCACCTCCTCGGCCGGCGGCGGCCTGCAGATGATGGTGGCCGGAGTGGTCAAATCCATGACCGGCGAATCGGCCGCCCGGGCGGCCCTGGGGGCCGGGGCCATCGTGATGGACGTGCTGGCCTCCAACGACGGCCGCCTGCCGCACCAGCGGATCGAGCGCATCCGCCACCTGCGCCCGGACATGATCCTGCTGTCCGGCGGCATCGACGGGGGGACGGTCACCCACGTGGCCGAGATGGCCGAGCTGATCGCCGCGGCCGATCCCAAGCCCCGCTTTGGGACCAGCTACCGCCTGCCGGTGATCTACGCCGGGAACAAGGACGCCCGGGAGATCATCACCAAGACCCTGGAGTCCAAGACCGCCCTGCTGATCAAGGACAATCTGCGGCCGGTGCTGGAGCGCGAGAACCTGACCCCGGCCCGCGACGCCATCCACGACGTCTTCATGGAGCATGTGATGGCCCACGCCCCGGGCTACAAAAAACTGATGGCCATGGCCCATGAGGTGCCGATCATGCCCACCCCCGGCGCGGTGGGGCTGATGATCCAAAGCCTGGCCAAGGCCGAGCATATCGCGGCGGTGGGGGTGGATATCGGCGGGGCCACCACCGACGTCTTTTCGGTGTTCTTCGACAAGGGCACCGACAGCGACGTCTTCAACCGCACCGTCTCCGCCAACCTGGGGATGAGCTACTCCATCTCCAATGTGCTGGCCGAGGCCGGCATCGCCAATATCATGCGCTGGGTGCCGTTCGAGATGGACGAGGCCGAGGTCCGGAACCGGATCCGCAACAAGATGATCCGGCCCACCACCATCCCCCAGACCCAGGAGGAGCTGCAGATCGAGCAGGCCATCTCCCGCGAGGCCCTGCGGCTGGCCTTCGTCCAGCACAAGAGCATGGCGGTGGGCCTCAAAGGCGTCCAGCAGGAGCGGACCATCTCCGACGCCTTCGAGCAGACCGGCTCGGGCGAGACCCTGATCAACATGATGGACCTCAAGATCCTGATCGGCTCCGGAGGGGTGCTGTCGCACGCCCCGCGCCGGGTGCAGTCGGCCCTGATGATGATCGACGCCTTCCAGCCCGAGGGCATCACCACCATGGCGGTGGATTCCATCTTCATGGCCCCGCACCTGGGGGTGCTTTCCACGGTGCACGCCAAGGCGGCCAACGAGGTCTTTCTCAAGGACTGCCTGGTGCGGCTGGGCTCCTGCATCTGCCCCACCGGCCAGGGCAAGGAGGGACAGCCCTGCGTCACCGTCAAGTACACCAGGGAGGACGGCTCGGTGGTCGAGGAGAAGATCAAGGTCGGCCAGATGAAGCTGATCCCGCTGGCCGAAAAGTTGAAGGCGGTGGTGGTCCCGGCCAAGGGCTTCGATATCGGAGCCGGCAAGGGCAAGGAGATGGAGGTTGATCTGGAGGGCGGGACGGTGGGTCTGATCATCGACGGCCGGGGCCGGCCGCTGGTGATCCCCGAGGACAAGAAGGAGAGGATCAAAAAGCTGACCGAGTGGAACCAGGCCTTGGGAGTATATCCCAAATAAATGACCCCTCCCCAGCCCTCCCCGTTGCGGAGAGGGCTGCTGTTAAAAAAGATAATTGTAAGGACACGGCAGGCCGTGTCCCAACCGAATAACGTAAGGGCAATTCATGAATTGCCCCAACAATAAGGAAATATACTATGGCACATGCATATACCCCGGGACTGAAGGTAACCGAGAAGACCCTGATCAAAAAAGACCGCCGCCTTCCCCTGAAAGGCCAGGTGATAGTCAAGAAGGGCGACAAGGTAGGCTCCGACCAGATAGTGGCCAGGACCGAGCTGCCGGGCAATGTCCAGCCGGTCAACGTCTCCGGTCTTTTGGGCCTGCTGGCCGAGGATGTGCCCTCCCACATGATGAAAAAGATCGGCGACCCGGTGGCCAAGGATGAGACCCTGGCCGAGAGCAAGGGGTTCTTCGGGCTGTTCAAGAGCAGCTGCAAGGCCCCGGTGGCCGGGACCCTGGAGTCCGTCTCCAGCATCACCGGGCAGGTGATCCTGCGGGAGCCGCCCATGCCGGTCCAGATCAAGGCCTACATCGACGGGCAGGTGACCGAGGTCAGCGAGTCCGAGGGTGCCACGGTGGAGGCTTTCGGCAGCTTCATCCAGGGCATCTTCGGAGTGGGCGGGGAGACCAACGGAGATATCAAGGTGGTGGCGGCCGACCCCTCACAGGAGCTGACCGTGGAGATGCTGACCCCCGACTGCAAAGGGAAGGTGGTGGTCGGCGGATCGCTGATCAAATACGGCGCCCTGAAGAAGGCGGCCGAGGTGGGCGCCAAAGCGGTGGTGGTGGGCGGCATCGATGATGCCGATCTGAAGAAACTGATGGGATACGACATCGGGGTGGCCATCACCGGGCATGAGGAGGTGGGGCTGACCCTGGTGGTCACCGAGGGCTTCGGCCAGATGAGCATGGCCGGCAAGACCTTCAAACTGCTCAAGTCCAAAGAGGGGCTAAAAGCTTCGGTCAACGGGGCCACCCAGATCAGGGCCGGCGTGATGCGCCCCGAAGTGATCATTCCGCTAAGCAGCCAGGATGCCGGCAGCGAGGCCGTCAAGGAGGCCGGGGGCATGGAGATCGGCAGCGCCATCCGGGTGATCCGCCAGCCGTACTTCGGCAAGATCGGCAAGGTGTCGGCCCTGCCGCACGAACTCCAGCAATTGGAATCCGAGAGCCACGCCCGGGTGCTGGAGGTGACATTCGAGGACGGCACCAAGGCGGTGGTGCCCCGGGCCAACGTGGAACTGATCGAAGACTGAAACCGGGTTTTTGGGGCCTGGGTTTTTACTGCCAGGGGGCAAGGTATCAACTTGGGAAAGGATGATAACCGCTTAAAATGGCACTCCAAACAGTAAGGTTTGAATACGACCCGGAGATTAACGTGCTGTTCACCGAGGACGACTACTCCATTAGCAGCGGGCAGGACGTGGATGAGTTCATCCGCCTTAACCAAGAGAAGCTGGAATCCCTGGGCCGCCGAGTGTATATGATATCAAAAATCGACGGACTACATATCGGGGCCCAGGCCAGTGAATACTTTGGACAACGGGCAAGGGAAGTTTTCCAAAAATACATCCTGGGCTTCGCCCGCTATGGAGAAAATCCCGTGGCCAGGATGACGGTCCGTACTTCATCCAAGAAGGCCAAGCTGGAGTCCAATATCTGCAAAACCAGGGAGGAAGCTATCCGGGTCATCGAGCAGATCAAGAAGGGCCCGGGACCGGAAAACGGATAATTCGGGTATAAAACCATTGAGAGTCCCGATAATATTAACACCTTAACAATGTCCGGGGAGATTTTTGAAATCGAACCGGGCATAATTTTTCAACCATAACAAAAAAGGCCAATATGCAATTAAAAATAACAATATTGACATTATTGGCGCTGTCCGCCGGGCTGTCCTTCTCGGAGGCTGTTTCCGCCTTTGATCCGCCCCCCCCCAATTTTTATGTGGAGAATCTGAAGGCGGAGGATGTTCCCAATGATGCCGGAGGCGAGCTGCGGGTGACCTGGGAACTGCCGGCCTACCAGGGTCCGGAGATATTGGTGCTGCGATTACAGAGGGCCGGATCCCAGGAGGGTCCGTTCTCCCAGATCGTCGAAATGGCTCCCGGGATCAGCGAGTACTCGGACCAGGGGCTGGCCAACGGAAAAAAATATTTCTATCGAATAGATGCGGTCACCGATGCCGGGGTGTTTGCTTCCCGGGTCAGCGAGCCGGCGGTTCCGCGGGCATCGTGGTTCAACAGCCAGCGGGTCAGCCTACTGATCGCTTTGGCCCTCTTTGCCGGGCTGGTGCTGTTCTTCATCTGGCGGGCCAGAAGGGGGGCCACCCTGTTTGTCCGCAAGATAACCGGCCTGTCGGCGGTGGACGAGGCCATCGGGCGGGCCACCGAGATGGGACGCCCCATCCTGTATCTGCCGTCGGGGGGGCTGTCGGCGGTGTCCGACATCCAGACCCTGGCCAGCCTGGTGATCCTGGGGCGGGTGGCCGAGAAGGCCGCCGAGTATGAGACCCCCCTGCTGGTGCCCTGCTCCGATCCCCTGGTGATGACCCTGGCCCAGGAGATCGTCAAGGCCAGCTACATGAACGCCGGGCGGCCGGACGCCTACCGGGCCGAGAACATCCGCTACCTGACCAACGAGCAGTTCGCCTATACCGCCGGGGTGGACGGCATCATGATCCGCGAGAAACCGGCGGCCAATTTCATGATCGGGACCTTTTACGCCGAGTCCCTGATCTTGGCCGAGACCGGCTATGCCACCGGGGCCATCCAGATCGCCGGCACCGCCATGATCACCCAGCTGCCGTTCTTCGTGGCGGCCTGCGACTACACCCTGATCGGCGAGGAGATCTACGCCGCCTCGGCCTACCTGTCAAAGGAGCCGGTGCTGATGGGCACCATCAAGGCCCAGGACTGGGGCAAGGCCATCGCCATCGGGCTGATAATTCTGGGCGTCATCCTGGAGACCCTGGCCCTGAAATATCCCCAGCTTCACTTTTTCGCCAGCCGCTGGCTGGCCTCGCAGTAAGGAGATCACTGAAATGAAAAAAACACTGCCATTGACGATCACTTTCCTGGCCGGGTTCTACATGATACTGGCCTTCTTCGTGCCGCACAAGATCATCGCGGCATCGGCCCAGGAGATGCAGTCCTGGGAGATCATCATCGTGGCCTTCACCCTGGTGCTGGGGATCGGCAATCTGATCCAGGTGCATGCCGACAAGATCCACCGCCAAAAAAGCGGCTGGTATTACAGCCTGGTGCTGCTGATATGCCTGGTGTCGATGATGGTGATCGGGCTGTTCTGGGGCATCAACGAGGGCACGGCCTACTACTGGCTGTACGACAACGTGATGGCGCCGCTGTCGGCCGCCATGTTCTCGCTGCTGGCCTTCTTCATCGCCTCGGCCGCCTACCGGGCCTTTCGGGCCCGCAACAAGGAGGCCACCTTGCTGCTGGTGGCCGCCACCATCATCATGATCGGCCGGATCCCGCTGGGCAACCTCATCTGGCACCACCTTCCCTGGCTGGGGGCCAAATTCCCCAACGCCCTGGAAGGCCTGACCCAGTGGATCATGGACATTCCCAACGCCGCCGGCCAGCGGGGCATCAAGATCGGGGCGGCCCTGGGGGCGGTGTCCATGGCCCTGCGGATGCTGCTGGGTATCGAACGGTCCTACCTGACCACCGGGGGAGGCAATTAAGATGGGATTCAAGGAAACGATGACCAAACTCACCCAGCTGGACCGCCGCTGGATATTTTTGGCCATGGGGCTGGTGGTGGCCGCGGCCCTGCTGGTCGATCTGAAAATGCCGGTGACCATCTCCCAGGACGTGCGGCGGGCCTACGATCTGATCGACAGCCTGCCGGCCGGGACCCCGGTGCTGTTCTCCTGGGACTACGATCCCGGCTCGATGCCGGAGCTGCATCCCCTGGCCGACGCCATGCTGCGGCACGCCATGCGCAAGGACCTGAAGGTGGTGATGATGGGGCACTGGGTCACCGGCATTCCGCTGATCGAGCGGCAGATCGGCGAGGTGATCCGGAAGGATTTCCCCGGCAAGGCCTACGGCACCGACTACGTCAACCTGGGCTACAAATCGGGCCAGTATGTGGTGGTGGTCTCCATGGCCCAGAACATCTACGACGCCTTTCCCCAGGACTATTACCACAACCGGACCGACACCCTGCCGCTGATGAAAAAGGTAAGGTCGCTCAAAAACCTGGCCGCCATCGTATCCTTCTCGGCCGGCGATCCCGGCCTGCTGATGTGGATCCAGTTCGCCTGGCAGCGCTTCCGGATCCCGGTCACCGGCGGATGCACCGCGGTGTCGGCCCCGGAGTTCTCGGCCTACCTGCAGTCCAACCAGCTGCAGGGCCTGATGGGCGGCATGCGGGGGGCGGCCGAGTACGAGATGCTGATAGACCGCCCGGCCGCGGCCACCACCGGGATGTCGGCCCAGAGCCTGGGCCATTTCCTGATCATCGCCTTCATCATCATCGGCAACATCGCCTACTTTGCCACCCGCAAGAAGGAGGAGAAATAGCATGGCGGTATTCGGAACCTGGCTGGCGGCGCTGCTGGTGCTGTGCATCTACAGCTTTTTGTACAAGGACAACCCGCTCTACAAATTCGCCGAGCATGTCTACGTGGGGATCTCGGCCGGCTATTTTGTGGCGGCCGAATACCACAATGTGGTGCTGCCCAATCTGCTGACCCCCCTGTACCGCGACTTCGCTCACAAGTTCTATCTGATAATCCCCGGGATACTGGGGCTGATGATATTCTTCGCCTTCTCCCGCAAGCTCAACTGGCTGATCCGGTTTCCCCTGTCATTCGTGGTGGGCATCGGGGCCGGCCTGACCGTGATGGCCTTTCTGTCGGCCGATGTCCTGGCCCAGGTGCAGGCCACCGCCATTCCTCTGAACTCGCTCAACAATGTCCTGTTCGTGGGCGGGGTGCTGACCACCCTGGTCTACTTCTTCTTTTCGGCCCAGCACAAGGGATTCGTGGGCGGGACCGCCCAGGTGGGGGTGTGGTACCTGATGATCGCCTTCGGGGCGGCCTTCGGCTACACGGTGATGGCCCGGATATCGCTGCTGATAGGGCAGATGCAGTTCCTGCTGGGCAACTGGCTGCACATATTGAAATAAAATATTTTATTCTGGCCGGATGCTAAAATTGGAAAATAAATCGTACGCCAATAAAGGGAAGCCGATAATCATTGGGTTTTTGTTTTTACTCGCATGGTTCGCGGTTTCTTTCTTCAACGGGCGCTTCACCTGGGGGTTTGATCATCTGCAGTATTACCCGTTGTGGTTCCGGCTGGGCTGGATCTTGGTGGGAGTTTCGGTCTTTTTATTCCTAAGCTTAGGGGCTCCAAGGCTGCCAAAAACAGAGGGCCGGTTTGCTGTCCGGAAGCCCTGGGGCCTGGTCCTGCTGTTAGCTGTCATGGGAGGGCTGTTCTTTTTGCTGCGCCAGGCCATCCCCCTGCTGGGGGACGGCTTCCTGAGGGTCCGCGAGATCTCCGGCGGCCGGATAATCTCCCTGACCGAGCCTTTGACCACCATGCTCCACGGCCTGCTGTTCAGGATCCTGTCCGGGAAGGTCACCGCTGATGCGACCCGGGCCTACGTTATGATCAGCATCCTGTCCGGTCTGGCGGTGGTTTGGCTCTATCGAAGGATATCCACCCGGTGGTTCGGAAACAGCCCTTGGCTTGCCATGGCCCTGCTGCTGGGTTTGGGCTTCAACCAGATATTCTTCGGCTATGTGGAGAGCTACGCTCCTTTTATATTGGCGGTCCTGGCCTTCGCCTGGCTGGGCGCCCGGTCCCTGGAGGATGAAGCCGGGCCCCTGCCCCTGGTGCTTCTATTCGGGCTGATCGTGGCCCTGCACGCCAAGGGAATCTTTCTGCTGCCGGCCCTGGTCTATGTGCTGGCGGCCAAGTGGGCGGAGGTCCGCCGGAAATTGTGGTGGGTTGTTCCCCTGTCGGCGGCCCTGCCGCTGGCGGTGGTGCTGGCCGGAAAGTGGCTATCGCCGGATATTCACTGGGAGACCTCGCTGGGCGAGATCCCCCAAAAACCACTGCTGCCGCTGTGGGACGGGATGTGGGGCTATGGTATTTTTTCCCCCGGACACTGGATGGACATCTTGAATGAATACCTGCTGACCATCCCCGCCATCATTTTTTTATTCTCGGCGTTGCCGATCGAACGCGCCAGGATCAAGCCGGATCGGGCAACGATCTTTTTGTCACTGCTGGCCATCAGCGGGCTGGCTTTCATCGTCATCACCGATCCCAAGCTGGGGGCCGCCCGGGACTGGGACCTGTTCGCCTGGGCGGGCATTCCGGCGGCGCTTTGGGCCCTTCACCGGCTGCGACATGACCCGGGCCGGGGGCGGTTGTTGGCCCTGGGCGGTTTTTTATCGCTGTGGCTGGCCATCCCCTGGCTGTTCCTCAATTCCAGTCCGGACCTGTCGGTAAAACGATATTTAAATTTACTGGAGCAGGATAAAAAATCATCGGCCTACGGCTACGAGAACCTGGCCATCTACTACCGGACCAGTGGCCTTTACGATAAAGCCGAGCAAGTCTATAAAAAAGCGGTGGAGAACGAACCCCGGCATCCCCGGATGCTCTATAACTACGGAAGCGCGCTGGCCTGGAACGGCAGACACGCCGAGGCAGTGGAGTTTTTTGTCAGGGCTCTGGAGATAGACTCAGCCGGATCGGATTACTGGAGTAATCTGGGGGCAACCTTTCTGAAAATCAACCAGCCGGAAAAGGCGGCCGGGGCATTGGAAAAAGCGGTGCAGTATAACACTGCCAACGGCAACGCTTGGTTCAATTTGGGGATCGCTTATGCTATCCTGGAAAATTGGCCCAAGGCCGACGAATCATTTTCCAACGCCTTCATCAACGGCTGCGGCGATCTCTGGCTGGCGGCTTACTGGGGCGAGGTTCAGCTCCGCCTGGGCCAGTATGAAAAGGCCGCCCAGAATCTGGGGATGGCGATAAAATCCGGAATAAAAGATAGTGCAGTGACCGACGGGTACCACCGGGCGGTCTCCGCAGTCGAAAGGATGAAAAAATAATATGTCTGAAGTCAGGCAGCGTTGGCGTCTTCTCAATACCGGCCTGAATGACGGAGCATACAATATGGCCCTGGACCAGGCGCTGGTGCATTCGGTGCAATCCGGCGCCTCACTTCCGGTGATCCGTTTCTTCGGGTGGAGCCCCCCGGCGGTATCCCTGGGATACAACCAGAAGATAAAAGACCTGGATATCGAAGCCTGCCATCGGGCCGGCTTCGACATAGTCCGCCGGCCCACCGGGGGGAGGGCGGTGATGCATCAGGACGAATTCACCTACAGCGTCATTGCGCCGGAGGACGATCCGGTGATAGGCGGGACCATCATGGAGACCTATGGACGCATCGCCCAGGGACTTTTGGCGGGCCTGAAAATATTGGGGGTAGATGCCGAGATGGTGAGATCGGAGGTTCCTGATGTCTCGGCCGCAGCCTCGGCCCTGTGCTTTGCCGCCGCCGGGCGTTACGAGATCACCGCCGGAGGCAAAAAGCTCATCGGCAGCGCCCAGCGCCGGATGAACGGCGTCATTCTCCAGCAGGGCTCCCTGCTGATGAACTGCGGGCAGGAGCATAAGTTTTTCAGCCGTGATCCCCGGGAGGTCCGGGCGGGAACCTTAAGGGATATCCTGGGGCGGGAACCGGCTTTCGACGAGGTGGCAGCCGGAATGGAGGATGGTTTCAGGGGATCATGGGGCCTAGACTTGGCTCCGGGGTCCCTGACCCAGGACGAGGAAAAGACCGCCGGGAGGTTAAGGACCGGGCTGACATATGCCGAAGGATGAAAATTTTTGTTGACAGATGGGAGATTTTCAATTAGACTTAATATATTAGGTATAAAAGAAGTTACAAAAATTTTCTAATACCCATTATTTTCCATTTATGAGCCTTCAAACCGATCTGTCAGATTTCCATCTTACTGAAATAATCTATCTGTTGGCCCACTTCCAGAAGACCGGGGTGATCACCGTCAAGGCCGGAAAGAACTTTGGCGAGATCTACTTCGACAAGGGCCGGGCGGTGCATGCGGTTTACGGCGATATCAAGGGCAGCGAGGCGGTTTACGGCCTGTGCCTGGAATCATCCGGCGAGGTAAAATTCGCCTCTGGGACCAAGGCCTCCGAGGAGACCATCAAGGAGGGGGCCGATGCCCTGCTGCAGGAGGGCGACCGCCGCCGCCTGGAGATGGACGAGATATTAAAGACCCTGCCACCGTTCGATACCACCCTGGTCAGAACCGCCCAGGCTCCCGAGGAATCGGCCGTCACCATCCGGCGCAGCGACTGGACCATACTGGCCCTGGTCAACGGCAAGCGCGACATCCGGGCCATCATCGATGAGAGCAAACTGGGGGTGCTGGAGGTGGTCAAGACCATCTCCTGGTTCCTGGCCAAGAACCTGGTGGTGGACCCCCATGAGGTGGAGCGGACCCTGCAGGCCAAGGTGGATTTCGTCAACCTGATGCTGGAGGAATTCGGGGTCAAGGGGGCCGGAGTGGGGCCCTGGGTGGAACTGGCCAAAACCACCCTGGCGGCCGGCGATAAGAATGGCAACCTGGCCCGCCACGTGGAGTTCACCGATTTTGTGGTCAAGATAAAGGACGGCACCAAGTCCGACATCAGCCGGGATGAGGTGGTCCAGGTATGGGACCAGGTGGCCGAGGCCATGCACCAGAAGGGCGTCAAGGAATACGGGCCGATGCTGGCCAAACACAAATACCAGGCTGTCCAGAAGCTGGCCAAGGGCGGCTAACGGGGCAGGATATTTTAAAGCGTTGATGGAGAGATTATGGCCAAGGAACCAGCTGAGCTGATGGACAGCGTCCTGAAGATGGAGGGCGTCAAGTGCAGCGCCGCCGTCTCCAAGGAGGACGGGTCCACAATAAAGGCCTCCGCCGGCGCCCCGGGCAACCTGGGCGAGGTGGTGGCTTTTATCGGTTCGGCCGCGGAGGTGATCACCTCCAATCTGGACCTGGGCAATCTGAATTCGGTGGTGGCCGAGGGCGAGGGCCATAAGATGCTGATCATGCCGGTGGGGCAGGCCTATCTGGGGGTGCAGCTGGACGGGGCCCAGATTCCCTGGTGGGCCACCCAGATAAACCCCATAGAGCTGCTCTCCGAGGACAAGATGACCGAGATCTCCGAGGCCGAGGAACTGCTCAAACAGAAGGTCATTCTGCTGAACATGCTGCTGGAGGAATTCGGATCCAAGGGCGAAAAAGCCAAGGAGTGGCAGGAGATGCTGGACAAGGAGATCAAGAACGTCGATCCCCAGGGCCGGCTGGACAGGATGCTGGAGGCCGGGGCGGGGCTGGTCACCGCCCGCAGCGGGGTCAAGACCGATATCTCCAAGAAAGAAGTGGGGGATGCCTTTGAGAAACTGGTGAACCTGACCTGCAAGAGGGCCATCGCCTCCATCGGTTTCGTGGAGGTCAAACAGAAGTTCCAGGCCGTGATATCCCGGCTGGCGGCGGAAAAGAGGTAGCGGCCATGGAAGAATTACTGATACGATTGTCCAGCCTGCCCGGCGTTACCGGGAGCTTTTTCGTGGGGGACGACAGCAGCTTTGTCTCCCAGTCGCTCTCCTCGTCGTTCGTTCAGGAGAACGCCAAGCGGGCGGTGATGGTGCTGGCCCAGACCTTCGAAGCACTCTCCCAGGTGGCCCAGTTCAAGATAAACCGGATGATGGTCAACACCGGGGGCAGCCGGTTGTTCATCCGGCGCAGCGACAAGGGATTTTTGAACCTGCTGACCGATATCACCGCCGATGTCAGCGTGATAGATTCGGCCCTGGACGGGGCTTTAAAGGAAATGCTGATAATGGCCCAGCAGCCCGCCCCGGCCCCGGCCCCGCCGGCCGTGCCCCAGACCGTGGTGGCCGCCTCCGTCAAAACAGCGCCGGTCCAGCAGCCCGCTTCGGCCCCGGCGGCCCCGGCGCTGGCCCCAACGCCGGCCAAGGCTCCGGCCCCCAAGCCGCCCACCACGGTGGACGCCTCCATCCTGGAGAAGATCCTGGCCCAGGCCGAGGAGGCCCTGGGCGAGCTGGGCGCCACCATCTACGAGAACCAGCTCTCCGACCACAAGCTGAGCACCTCCAAGCTGACCAGGGATTCGGTGATGAAGTTCTGTTACGCCCTGCAGAAGGACGCCTCGATGATCATCGGGCCCTCGGCCGCCAAGCAGATGGCCGACAAGATGATGATGTTGTTAAAATAAGCTTTGCTTGATTACGTTCGTTTGTCATTCCGGGCTTGACCCGGAATCCAGTATTTTCATGGATTCCCGCTTTTGCGGGAATGACGCGTTATGTTGCGTTTTATGGCGCTGTGTATAAATGTAATCTATTAACCGCCCCCATTAATAAAATAACAAAGCAGAAGGCAGAAATTTTTTCGCGTATTTCCCGCCACTATTAAGTTAACATCTATAGCCCGCCACCGCAGGCAAATCCATATAGGCTGGCCTGCCTATGGCACGAGCGGGTCTGCCTGTGGCACGAGCGGACAAGCGCGGGCAAAGGATTTAAAATAAAATCACCGTAATCAACATTTGGAGGCGAACATGTTCAAACTGCTCCTCTATGATAACGAGTTTCTGTGGTACGTCACCGTCACCAACCTGGTGACCATCGCCGGCAGCATCCTGCTGTGGATCACCTGCGTGCTGTTCGGGCTGATCGCCCGGAAGTACGAGCTGGTGCTGCGCAAGAAGACCGACTGGCAGTACATGATCTTCGCCCCCTCCGGGATCCTGGTCTACGCCGTCATCCAGATCATCGCCTTTGCCGACCAGGTCAAGCTGAACGTCATGCAGTCCTGGATAGCCTACACCTTTTTCCTGCTGTCCGGGCTGCTGTCCCTGCTGGGGGCCATGAAGTTCAAGAAGGTGGTGACCCCGGTCAAAAAGGCCGTCCCGGCGGCAAAACCGGCCGCCTGATCTTTTCGGGAACCGGGCATCATCAAGCTGTATCTAAACCTTTTTTAGGAGGCTGCAAGCATGGAAATATCGATACCGGCCGAACTGCTGTTCGCTGTTGGAGTGGCGCTTTTCTGCCTGTCGCTGTTCTTATATGCCAGGATACTTAAGAGGCTTCTGGCGGTCATCAGACGGGAATCCGGCATCTGGGTATTGCCCATGGTGGGCGCCGGCTTTTTGGCTTTGGGGGCCATATTTCATTTCATCCCACTGGCCATCTATCCCCAGCTGGACCCCTCCCGCACCGACCAGCTGATGCAGATCTGCCAGAACCGCTCGGCCGAGGCGGCCGGCATATTTTTGGCGGGCATAATATCCATTCTGGCCGGCTGGATGTATACCCGGTGGACCAGCCGCTAGCCGGGGGACAATGGTTTTTTTATTTCAACCCGCCAGCCTGCCAAAAAGATAAAATTTTATTTTAGAAAACGCTTGACTTTTTTAATAAAAAATGGTAATTTCTAAAATGGCAGAAATCCCAAGAAATAAATTTTGGGATCAGTGTGCTATTGCATTGTTTTTATTGAATGATTGAATTTTCGAAAGGAGGTGAGGGAGTCCCAGAGAGTTTTATTTACCAAACCGGCAAGGTAGATTGCCGGCCCTAATCACAAGCAACCAAATTAAACAAAACTCAAGGAGAAAAACATGAAAAAAGGTTTGTTGTTATTCGTAGCCATTTTCGCCTGTTTTGCCTTAGCAGCCTACGCCGCCCCCACCCAAAAGGGCATTCCCATGGAAGGCGGAAGCTCGACTGCGGTTAAGGCTCCGGCGGCCAAGGGTCCGGCCGGCAGCGTGACCATCGGCCTGATGGGCTATGCCGACGCCTGGAGGACCATTGCGGCCTCCCAGGGCAAGAGCATCGTCTCCAACGCCGCCGGCACCGACATCCAGGTAGTCTACTCGGAGTACAGCGGATCGGGCGGAAGCCCCTCCAACCTGACCTGGGGCTATTCCGACGACGGCGGGTCAACCTGGAACAAGCAGACCATCGCCTCCAACCGCAACTCCCGGACCTACTCCGGGCTGGCGGTGGACGCCAATTTCACCCCCTACATCGTCTGGCAGGACCGGACCACATCCGCCGAATGGCCCATCTGCCTGGCCTTTGACGAGGGCGGATACCAGGCCGGGCTGTGGAGCACCGCCATCAACCTGACCGACTCCGGCGATATGTACCTGCCGGGGATGGCCATCAACGACGACGGGGCCGGGACCTTCGACCTGTTTGTCGACGCCTTCCCGCATCCGGCCTTTGGCTATGACGCCAGCCTGTACATGGCCCACAACGATGCGGCCGACCTGAGCAGCTGGGTGTCCCCCTGGGACCTGAGCGGCAGCTGGGGCTGGAACATGTGGGTGGACGCCCCCTGGGACGACCAGGATGCGGCCGACTTCACCATCTCCCCTGACGGCAACACCGTGCTGGCCTTCAACGAGCAGGCCGAGGACACCATCAACTGGTATTACATTCCCATGTACAACCTGTCCACCGACGGCGGCAACACCTGGAGCGGCGTCACCCCGTTCGCGGTCCCCGGGGCCGATGCCAACGGCAAGCCCTACCAGTACAAGGCCGGCGGCTGGTGGTACCGGTATGATGCGGCCTGGATAGGCGACAAACCCTATTACCTGTATGCCCACGCCGACGATGTCTGGAACGGGATCGGCCTGTACATCTATTTCCCGACCACCGCCGGCGACTACAGCGCCTGGACCTGCACGCGCATCTCCGAGATACCGGCCAACCTGAATGGGGTGACCGACGGCGACCTGCTGGGCAGCTACGCCGATTACGCCACCCTGTCCTATGACGCCTCGGGCAACATCTTCGCCACCTACGTGGGCTATTCCCCGGGCTCCAACGCCTACGCCGACATTCTGGGCGTGGCCTCCACCGACGGCGGCCAGACCTGGCTGCAGCAGGTATACCTGACCAGCGACGGCGCCACCTACGACTACAGCTTCGTCGAGGCGGCCGAATACGCCGGCGGCGGATATGTCCACGTGCTGACCCCCCCGGCGGCCATGGACAGCCTGTACTACCAGAAGTTCGCCACCTCCATATACCTGGCGGCCCCGGTCAGACCCCGCGAGATCGACCTGGCTCCGCTGCTGTGCGGCGTGGTGGGCGGCTCGGTGGGCGGCCCGATCGATGCGGTGATGGACACCGTGGCCACCGACGACCTGTACTTCATCTGGTCACCGGCCATCGGCCTGAACGGCCAGTATGAGGTCACCATCTCCAAGACCGCCGACTGGTCAGTGGCCGGCGACAACTACGACTACGCCAGCCTGCTGGACTACAATTACATCCTTCCGGTGACCGGCCTGCCCTCCCCCGGGGTGTGGTACTACAAGGTCCGCTCCCACTTCGGCGGAGAGGTATCCCCCTGGAGCGAGGTGTACGACTTTGAATACACCGGCACCGCGGTCAACACCACCGACTGGGTAAACCCGTCGGGCGTCACCGGCAAGCCGACTGTCAGCAATCCCTTCGTGCTGAACCAGAACCGGCCCAACCCGGTGAACGGCAACACCGCCATCTCCTTCAGCCTGCCCAAGGCCGGGGACTACAGCCTCAAGGTCTACAATGTGGCCGGACAGGTTGTCAGCAACATCTCTGGCCGCGGCAACGCGGGCAACAACACCATCAACTGGAACAGCCGGGCTGTCTCCAACGGCGTCTATTTCTATCAGCTGAACGCCGCCGGCAGCACCGCCACCCGGAAAATGGTAGTGGTCAAATAACACGGCACTCTAAGTTGGCGGGGCTTTTGCCCCGCCAACTTTATAAGCCCGGCAATTTTTTAACCGGACCTTAAAACGGTCTTCATACGATCTTCATTATTAAAGAAAACAACATATCCGGCCACAGCCGGCTCCGAACATGCCTTCGACCGTCCCTCCAGCCCAGCCGGGCCTTAGGGACGATAAGCAATATAAGGATCATCCCCGGCCGCCGTAAACAGATAAAATAAATAAAAAATAAAAACCATTTAAGGAGGTGAAGGTTCAAGCAATATCCCAGAGGACCAGAGACCCTGGCACCCCCCCCCAAGGGTTAAGCAAGAAATAAGCAACAACCATATTTCTGGAGGTAAAGTGGAAGTTATGAAGACTCTAAAGTTCTTAATTGCCGCCGTGGTCTGCCTGGTGATGGCAGGAGGATTACTGTTTGCCGGCACCACCGGGAAGATAGTCGGCACCGTGACCGATTCAGAGACCAAGGAGCCGGTCCCCGGTGCGGTAGTGGAGCTGCTGGGAACCAGCATTGGCGCCAATACCGACCTGGACGGGCGGTACTTCATAGTCAACGTTCCGGTGGGGACATATTCCCTGAAGGCCAGGATGATGGGCTTTGAGACGGTGACCATTACCAATGTCAAATCCATCATGGATCTGACCACCACCATCAATTTCAAGCTCAAACCGACCGTTCTGCTGAGCGAGGGGATCACCGTGACCGCCAGGCGGCAGATGGTCATCCCCGACGCCACCTCCACCTCCCGGGTGGTCTCCACCAAGGAGATCATGGCCATGCCCAACGCCAGCGCCAACAACGTCATCGGCAACACCGCCGGGGTGGTTACCTCGGGCGGGCAGATGAACGTCCGGGGCGGGCGATCCGACGAGATGGCCTTCTTCGTGGACGGGGTCTCGGTGACCGACGCCCTGAGCGGCGCCATGGGCTCCCAGATCAACACCGCGGCCATCGAGGAGGTGATGGTCATCACCGGCGGCTTCAACGCCGAATACGGCGAGGCCATGTCCGGGGTGGTCAACGTGGTCACCAAGGAGGGCGGCGACAAGTTCAACATCTACGGCCGGTTCACCACCGATATGTACATGATGGACAATAGCCGCAACAACAACAAGGTAGAGCTGAGCCTGGGCGGCCCGGTGCCCTATGCCAAGAACCTGGGGTACTTCCTGTCCGGCGAGGTCAGCAACACCGACGATTTCCGCCCGGTGTTCATGCCCGATAAATTTTACGAACACGATCCCAGCAAGGATTATTTCTGGGCCGACACCCTGCAGTACAGCATGGCCGAGTGGAATCCCGCCGACAGCGTGGGGCTGATAGGCTGGGCGGGCGACTGGGCCGATTCCAGCGCTGCAGCCTGGGAGGCCGAAAAGGCCCGCCGGATCTCGCTGGGCTACATCCGGGGATGGTCGGAGTACGACAAGAACTACCTGCCCCACAACGATTACAACAGCTACCGCCTGCAGGGCAAGCTGACCTACAAGCTGCCGGCCTGGCAGGCCAAGATCACCCTGGGGGGCTTTGCCAACCGCGACCAGCGCGGCAATTACAGTGCTGCCTGGAAATACTGGCTGGACAGCTATTATTCCTACCTGACCAAGTCCTACCAGGGCAACGCCAGCTGGCGCCACCAGATAGGCAAAAGCACCTTTTATAACCTGACGATAAACAAGTTCTCCACCAGCACCCAGACCGGGGTGCGCGACACCGCTGTCGAGAAGGACCGCAACTGGTGGGAGGACTATACATTTCTGACCGACGAGGACGCCGATAACGACGGCATGTACGACGCCTATGAGGGCCAATCCTACAGCACCAATATCGACAATCCCTACGGGGTGGCCGGCCCCTTCTACACCTTCGGGCTGGCCCGGCTGTGGGAGAAGACCAAGGCCGAATACGTGGCCGGAAAACTGGATGTCACTTCGCAGGTGAACCAATTCAACCAGGTGGTGGGCGGCCTGGAGGTGAAACGGCACCATGTGTTCACCAAGAACAACTCCCTGCCCTGGGACCCGGTGCCCTTCAAGGACGAGTTCGACTTCAAGCCCATCACCGGAGCGGCCTACCTGCAGGACAAGCTGGAGTTCCAGGGATTCATTGTCAACGCCGGCCTGCGGCTGGACTTCATGATGCCCGAGTCCCAGAAGAAGGTCAACAACTTCAACCTGACCGACACCGCCTCCTACATCGCCTCCGAGACCAAGTACAAGGTCAGCCCCCGGCTGGGCATCTCCCACCCCGTCTCCGACAAGACCGTGCTGCACATCAGCTACGGCCACTTCTTCCAGCAGCCGCAGCTGCAGTACCTGTATGAATCGCTGGGAGCCAACATCGCCCGGGGCAACAGCGTGATGGGCAATCCCGACCTGGGGGCCCAGCGCACCATCGCCTACGAGATCGGCTTCAACCAGCAGTTCAGCAACGATCTGGCCGGAGACGTCACCGTCTATTACAAGGATATCTTCGACCTGCTGGGCACCCGGCTGCTGCAGGATACCACCACCGGGCTTAGCTACACCAATTTCATGAACGCCGAATACGGCAACGTCCGGGGTTTTGAGATGGCCGTCAACAAACGGGCCTCGGCCAACGGGATATTCTCCGGCAAGCTGTCCTATTCCCTGATGCTGGCCAAGGGCACCGCCTCCGACCCCTGGGAGGGCTACAACCGCTACATCTACGGCGGCGGGACCGACCCGGCCACCGGACTGCCGGTGCCCTTCCCCAAGACCGACGCCTTTTTGGAATACGACCAGCGCCACACCTTCTCGGTGTCCACCAACTTTGACTTCGGCGAAAAGTACGGGCCGGCCATCGCCGGATTCCGGCCCATGGCCAACCTGTCGGTCAGCCTGCTGAACAACATCGGCAGCGGAATGCCCTACACCATTATCAATTCCAAGGGGGTCCAGATCGGCGGGGTCAACGAGGGCCGGATGCCCTGGACCTTCAACACCGACCTGCTGGTCAGCCGCTCCTTCAGCCTGGCCGGGGTGAGGATGTCCCTGGACTTCGAAGTGCTGAACCTGCTGAACCGCAAGAACGTCAACAATATCTACCCGGTGACCGGGGACGTGCTGCAGGATGGCACCGTGATCACCCTCAGCGATTTCTCCGCCACCGCCACCCCGGACAGCGTCTCCTACACGGTGGACGGGGCGGGCGATCCGGTGATGGTGCCCAATCCCTACTACAGCAAGTGGCGCGACATCGACGGCAACGGCGAGATAGACCAGTACGAGAAATATGTCACCTACGTGGCGGCCTGGAACGACTATATCACCGATCCCTATAACTTCTCCAGGACCCCCAATCCCCGGGGATACAGCGAACCGCGGCGCACCCGGCTGGCTTTAAGCTTCAGCTTCTAGCCCTTATAAATCAGGCAATCCCGGGCCCCAAGACCTTACCTGAGGGCCCGGGACCGGACCCAAATAATATTAAAATATTCTTACAGGAGGATAGTCAATGTTCAAACGCATACCTAAGGGTGTTTGGCTGATCCTAATAGGGCTGGCGGCGATAACCGTTGCAACGGGCCAGGTCCTGGCAGCCACCGCTCCGGGAGCCCGCGTTGCGCCGAGCAAATTAATGTCCCAGAAGACCCTAAGCACCAACGCCTGGCTGATCTATACCACCAACTACGGGCCGTTCGTAAACCCCGGGGTCGGAAGCGGAGGCTTCTGGCGGAACCCGGCCCACGGCTACATCTACGGCGCCGGGATGTGGGTGGGGGCCACCGACGAGAACGGCAACAAGGTGGTGGCTTTCGGCTACAACCCCAATGCCGGCACCTCCGAGTTCAGCCCGGCCGATCTGAGTGCCGATTTCAACACCGGGGGGTATCTGAGCGATGCCCTGGCGCGGGTCTATCTCTCCACCGATCCGGCCGATTATGCGGTCTGGCCGGTGATAGAGGGCGGGAAGAAGGTCATCAAATCGCGCCAGGACAGCTATAGCCGTTACAGCGACATGAACGACCAGTTCACCACCTCGGGCGACAAGCAACTGGGGGTGGGCATAGAGCAGTTCACCTACGCCTGGAACTACGCCGACAACAACGACATCGTCTTCTTCTATTTCAGGGTCCACAACATCAGCGGCAAGACCCTTAACAAGGTCTACATCGGGCCGGCCAACGACTGCGACATCGGCGACGAATCCGGCACCAACGCCAACGACCGGACCATCTTCGATTACACCCGCAACCTGGCCATCCAGTTCCAGAAGGAGCCGGAGCCGGGCTGGGACAAGGTGGGGGTGGTGGGCTTCAGGTATTTCGAGAGCCCGGCCAACAACACCGGAGACACCGTCCGGGTGGTCGACAACCAGTTTTCCCACAAGATCGCCCCGGATTCGGCTTTAGGGATGACCGCCTTCAAGATATTCACCCTGGACACGGATCCCGCAGTCGACGAGGAGCGCTACCTGGTCTTGCAGGGCATTAATTACGCGACCCTGATCGAGGACGCCTATGACGAGACCGGGGCCGATGCGCCGGACGACAAGCGTTTCCTGATGTCCAGCGGACCGTTCACCCTGTACGATGATTCGGTGGCCACCACCTGCATCGGGGTGATCGGGGCCCTGGACACCACCAAGCTTAAGCTGGCCTCGGACATCGCCCAGACCATCTACGACAACAAATTCGAGCTGGCCACCCCTCCGGCCGCCCCGGGCCTGACCATCACCTCGGGGGACAAATTCGTGGTGATAAGCTGGGACCGCAAGGCCGAGACCACCCCGGACCCCTACTGGGACAAACTGGACACCACCAAAAAATGGTTCACCTATTTTCCCGGCTCCTGGACCTGGCTGGCAGCCTCCAGCCAGGTGCTGGTGGATTCCCTGGAGATAAAGACCGGCCCTGCCACCACCCTCAAGATCATTAGGGGGGATACCCTCAGCGCGGCTCTGGGGACCGACACCGTCAACACCAAGTTCAGCGAACAGTCCATGTACGACGAATACGACTTCCAGGGCTATCTGGTCTACCGGGCCCGGACCGTGGGCGATCTGGCTGACCCCGCCAAGCGGGAGCCGGTGGGCACGCTGTATACCGACCCCGATGCAGCCTTCAACAGCACCACCCTGAGCTTCGGCGGCGGCGCGGGCTATTTCTACGACAAGGCGGACGGCATCAAGATCATGCGTAATTTCGACGCCAACAGCTATTACACCCCGGACAGCGCCGTGGTGCTGACCAAATACGACACCCTGGGGACCGACCGGGGCCTGGTCTACAGCCTGCGGGACGACGACGTCATCAACGGCTTCGGCTGGTATTACGGGGTCTCGGCCTATGACTATCAGAGCAACGTCTACTTCACCCACAAGTGCCCCACCACCCTGGCCAGCAATCCCACCGAGAACGCCACCTACGGGGTGGCCCAGAAGACCATGGTGGACTACCAGGCCCCGGTGGTCAGGTACACCGTCACCGGCGGCTCGGACATCAAGACCGGGGGGACGCTGGACTACGAGTACAAGCTGACCCTGGTACCCAAGAACGTCAGCAACGACACCTTCCGGCTGCTGTGGAATCCCATAACCAAGGCCAGCATCGCCGGGACCAACTACCCGGTATACCATGCCGAGCTGCGGGACATGCGGCCGGTCAACGGCGACTCGCTGCTGCAGACCATAGATTTTCGTCCCGACTTTACCATGGTGGGCACCGACCCGGTGGCCACCTATAACGGCACCTTTGACGACGAGATCCCCTTCGGGGGGGTGGTGTTCAATGCCGATTACAAGTACGACTACACCCTGGCCAAGGTGGACACGGTGTCGGTCACCGGGGTCTACCCGGCCGACAGCATCTTCGCCCAGGCCTACGGCCCCCTTAACACCCTGTTCACCGCCTCGGCCAACGCCTGGCAGTGGCGGGGCTCGGATTTCGAGATCCGCTGGCGGGACAGCGTGGGCACGGTGGGCACCAATCCGGCCGGCAGCATCCTGTGCGCCACGGTGTGGGACATCACCAACAACGTGGAGGTGCCGCTGGAGCCCGTAGTGACCAAGGCCAACATGACCATGTCCTCCTGGTGCTTCAACCCGGCGGCCACCGCCGGCCGGGCCTATCTGGACAGCGTCAACGCCACCGCCCGGCTGGGGATGTATATCGGCGGCGTGGTGCTGTTCTTCAACCGGGCCAACGGCGCCACCCTGCGCAACATCTCCACCCTGTGGAATTTAAGGCCCCACACCGGCGATGTCTGGACGGTGCGCTGCTCCGGACCAGGCAATCCGGCCCAGGGCGGAACGGTGACCTTCATCACCACCAAGGCCTCCCAGAAGGCGGCCCTTTCGGCCAGCCTGCTGGACAAGATCAAGGTGGTGCCCAACCCCTACCTGGTGCGGGCCAGCTGGGATGTCAGCAAGAACTATCCCAACATCTACTTCGTCAACCTGCCGTCCAAGTGCACCATCCGGATCTACAACCTGGCCGGGGACCTGATCCGGGTGCTGAACCACGAATCCACCTTCGACGACAACAACGGCACCGAAAAATGGGATATGCTGTCCAGCTATGACAAGCGTCCCGCCAGCGGGGTGTACCTCTTCCAGATCGATGCGCCGGGCATCGGCACCAAGCTTGGTAAATTCGCCGTAATCAAGTAATACGACAAGGAGTAAAAAATGAATAAGATAAAGATCATACTTGTTCTATCCCTGGTCTCCCTGGGGCTGGCCTCCCAGGGCTGGGCCCAGCCGGAATATTCCAACGTGGGCCGGGCCGGGCTGAACTTTCTCAAGATCGGGATAGGCTCCAGAGCTATCGGCATGGGCGGCGCTTTTACCGCGGTGGCCAACGATGCTTCGGCCCTATACTGGAACCCGGCCGGGGTGGCCAAACTCAAGAAGATGGAGGCCATCTTCAGCCACACCAACTGGGTGCTGGACATCAACCAGGAATACATCGGGTACGTGGTCCCGGCCGGGCTGATGGGGAATTTCGGCTTCAGCGCCTCATTCCTGTCGATGGGCGACTTCGAACGGACCACCATCGACGACATCACCACCACCATCCGGGAGGATGACGGAGAGGGGCTTTCCAGCTTCTCGGCCAACGATCTGGCCCTGGGGGTGACCTACGCCCGCAACATGACCGACAAGTTCAGCGTGGGGGTGACCGCCAAGTACGTCCGGGAGAAGATAGCCGAGGTCTCGGCCGGCGCCATGGCCCTGGATGTAGGCACCTATTACCTGACCGGCTACAAGACCCTGCGCATCGGGATGGCCATCCTCAACTACGGCCCGGACGTCCAATTTTCCGGCAAGGACCTGCAGGCCGAATGGGTCGACGTCAGCTGGCCCAGCAATTACACCGGCAACAGCTGGGAGATCCTATCCACGCCCTTCCCCATGCCGCTGCAGTTCAAAATGGGGGTGGCCTACGATTTCCTGTTCGGACAACAGCATACCCTGATCGCTGCGGCCGACCTGATCCATCCCAACGACGGCAACGAGAAGGTGGCGGTGGGAACCGAATACACCTGGAAGAATTCTCTGGCCAACCTCTCGCTGAGGGGCGGGTACAAGTACGACCCCGATTGGTATGACACCAAGAGCGGGGCCGACAACCTGAACGCCGGCATCGGCATCGGCCGCAAGCTGGGCATGTCCAAGGTCAATGTGGATTACGCCTACACCAACATGGGCTATCTGGACAATATCCACCGCTTCAGTCTGGGATTGAGCTTTTAATAACAGCCAGAGGTCATTCTTAAGGGAAGGGTGCTATGTCATCCTTCCCTTTTCCAACATATAAATCAGGGGGCGATATGCGATACCTGGCAATGTTGGCCGGTTTTTTGATCACCATTTCGGGCACCGCCCAGGCCGGGAACACCGGAAAGATCTCCGGGCAGATCACCGACGCCGGTAACGGGCTGCCGCTGTTCGGGGCGGTGGTTTCGGTGCCGGGCACCAGCATCGGCGGCTTCACCGACGACCAGGGGCGTTACTTTTTGATCAACATCCCTCCGGGCAGCTACAGCATCCGGGTCAACATGACCGGATATTCGCCGGTGACAGTCATCGATGTCAAATGCACCCAGGATATCACCACCAAACTTAATTTAAAGCTTAAGGTGTCGCCCATAATGACCGAAGGCATCGTGGTGACAGCCCAGCGCCCGATAGTGGACAAGGAACTGACGGCCACCCGGCGGACCATCAAGATAGAGAACCTGGCCCTGATGCCCTGGGATACGCCCGAGAAGGCGGTGGCCAGCCAGCCGGGGGTGGTGACCAAATCCCAGGAGTTCCACATCCGGGGCGGCCGGTCGGACGAGGTCAGCTACCTGCTGGACGGCATCTCGGTGCGGGACGCGGTGGAGGGCTACTCCGGCCTGCTGGTCAACAGCAACGCCCTTTCGGATCTCAATATGCTGACCGGCATCTTCGACGCCCAGTATGGCGAAGTGATGTCCGGGGTGATAGAGGCTTCCATCAAGAACGGCGGGGACGCCGCATTGAATTTTTCCACCAAAAGCGGGAAGGTCATGGGAAGCCAGACCGGGCGGGGATACCAGAACTACCAGCTGGATTACGGACGATCGCTTCTTCGGGACAAATTACGGATCTTCGGCGCCGCCGACCTGTCCCTGACCGATGACTGGGAGCCCCACCGCGAGATGGTGCCGCACCAGGACCGCCAGGATTACTCGGGGCTGGTCAAAACCACCTATACCGCGCCCCTGGGGATCAGGCTGACCGCCCTGGGGGCCCAGTCCCGGAGCCAGTACGGCTATTACGGGCACGACTGGTATTTCTTCCCCGGGAGCTATCGTTCTGACCTGCGCAAGGGACGGCTGGGATCTTTCAACATCAACCAATCCCTGAGCCGCGCCACCTTTTACAACCTCAACCTGGGCTGGTTCTGGAACACCGGAAAATTCGGGGTGCGGGACACTTTTTGGGATATCGGGCGCTACTGGTGGGAGGATATCAAATTCTTTGACTACCAGGACAATCAGATATACTACGACGAGAACGGGGCGGCCCATTTCACCGCCGGCTATAACCCCTACGGATACGACCGGATGTTGTTCTACCGCTATGGCAGCTACTGGAAATACCGGGATCGGGTCACCGACCAGAGGTTCGTCAAATTCGACATAACCTCACAGGTGAATACCATCCACCAGCTGAAGCTGGGGACCGACCTCAAATTCTATCGGATAAATAATTTCTATCTCTATCCCACCGCCAACGGAATTCCCATATTTGACGCTTATGACAAGAATCCCTCCACCCAGGCGGTCTATCTGCAGGACAAGGTGGAGTACCAGGGATTGGTGGTCAATCTGGGCCTGCGTTATGAGAGGATAGACCCCAAGGTATCGGCCACCTCGCTGGGCCTGTGGGCCCAGGGCCTGGAGAACATCGACCTCTCGCCCAAAAGCATCTACAGCCCCAGAGTGGGCCTGTCCTATATCATCTCCCCGGTCACCACCTTTCATCTGGGTTACGGAAAATATTTCCAGCAGCCGCAGTTCCAGCATCTGTACCAGTATCTGGGAGCCTATAACGCCATCGAGCTCAAGGGGAATATCCTGGGCAATCCGTCACTCAAGCCGCCCACCACCACCAGTTTGGAATTCGGCACGGTCACCGAGTTCGCCAAAGAATGGAGCTTCGATCTTACCATTTACAGCAAGGACATCCGCCATCTGATCGGCGTAGAGTACATTCCCGCGGTGCCCGAAGCCTACTACCAGTACCGCAACATAGATAATGCCTCCTCCAAGGGGATAGAGGCCACTATTAAAAAGCATCTGGGACAGCGTTTCACCGGGCTGGTGCAGTACAGCTACGCCAAGGCCGAGGGCACCGGATCCAGCCCCCAGGCGGTCTGGGAAAAATACCTGTCCACCGTCCAGGGCGAATCGCTGGGCACCCTGCCCCAGGAATCCATCCCCCTGGAATTTGACCAGCGCAACAAGGTGTCCCTGGAAGCCTCGGTTTTCAGCCGGGAGGATTCCGGGACGGGATCCCTGAAACGATGGGTAAAATCGGGGAACACCCTCAACCTGATATTCCAGTACGGAAGCGGCCTGCCGTCCGCCGTCACCCCGGTGGATACCATCACCCGGGACGCCCAGGACCTGAATGATGATCGCAGCAGCGCCACCAAGCAACTGGACCTGAAATTCACCAAAAAGATGAACCTGGGCCGTTGGTCCGGGTACCTGAGCCTGGAGATACTTAACGTTTTCAACTGGGAAAACTTCAATTATTCCTATCAGCGGGAGATCGGTCCCTACGAGATCTACACCAAGGACTGGACACCCAGGAGCCCTTCGGCCGATTACACCTCCGGCTCGCCGTATTACGATGCCACCGGTGACCAGGACCAAAACGGGGTTTTCGAGGTCTCCGAGCAGTGGGCCCAGTGGGAATATTTCAGCCAGCTGTATAATTCCAACCCGGCCCTCAGTTCCATGCCCCGTCTGATGAGGCTGGGCTTCAAGATCACTTTTTAGAAAGCCGAAGGATGAACATCATTAAATACCTTATCCTGCCGGCAGTCCTGCTGACGGCCGGCAGCTGCAGCCACGATCCGGTCTATCCCTCCATCGGCTCCCTGTATGTCTCCACCGAACCGGTGGGGGTGGAGGTCCTGATCGACGGCCAGACCCAAAATCGGCTGACTCCGGCCAAGATAGACGGCATTCCGGTGGGTTGGCATACCATCAGCCTGCGCTACTATCGCTGCAAGGAGTGGAGCCAGCGGCTGGAGATCAAGCCCGGGCAGACCCGGAACCTGATCATCAGGATGCCATACGTTGCGCCGAGTGTCATCCAGAGGTTTTCCCTCAGCTATTTCGGGGTGGACATGGACTATGCCCCCCAAGCCAGAAAGCTGTTCATAGCCAACAAGTCCAGCATCTACCTGACCGAGCTGAACTTGGGGGATTCCACCATTCTTTATGCCACCAGCCGGCTGGTCGGTTCCTGGCAATACCTGGTGGCAGCCAGTGACCAGGCAAACCGGATCTATGCCCTGATAAACGGCGACAGTCTGGCGGTGCTGGAACTTAATTCCGGCACCCTGCTTAAGAAGATCCCGCCGCCCCGCCATCTGGGGGTAAAAAACCTCACCTTTTCCCCGGACGGGCAATTTCTCTATGCGGCCAATTCGGCCGACAGTAGCATCTTTATCTTTCAGACCGGATCGGACACCTTAATAAAATCCCTGAAACTGGACGGGGAACCCAACGAGATCATCGGCAGCCCGACGAACAACGATCTATACATATCCTTCGACAAGGAAAAACGGCTGGCCCGGAGAGACGCCGGCACCGGCGCCCAGCTGGCGGCTACCGCTACCGGCAACGCCCCCCGGGGATTATTCTGGGACCTGGATCATCAGAACATCGGCTTGTGCAACTCGGCCGACCGCACCCTGTTGGTGGCTGATGCTATGGGGCTGGGCGGGGCCATCAGCCCGGCCTTCCCCTACGGCACGATAGTTTGCGATGCCTGCTACTCGGCTAACGGGACCCACCTGTGGGTGCTGCAATCCTATCCCACCAGCACCGGCGGCGATCCCCCGCCGCCCCCCGGCCGGCTGGCGCTGATCTACAAACCGACCTGGCAGTTCGTGGGCCACTACGACCTGGGGTCGATCCCCGTAAAGATCACCCAATCCTCCGACGGCAGGTTCATCTATGTATTGAACTACCTGGGCCAGGATGTGATGGTATTCCGGACCGACCTGATGAATTGAGCGTCGGCTGCCGAATGGCGGAGCCCAGTAACACAGGTATAGCCTTTCCGGAGCCCGGGAAGGCTATTATATTGGGGCCGGATATTTTCATTGACGACACAGGCTATATCTGTTAAACTTAACAGTTAAAACAAGTTAATAAAGACAATAAATCAGGGATAAAAATGTATCTTTCCAGATTAGAGCTGTTCGGATTCAAATCCTTTCCCCAGAAGATAACCCTGGAAATAGGCTCGGGGATCACCTGTATCGTCGGCCCCAACGGCTGCGGCAAGACCAACGTCATCGATGCCATTCGCTGGTGCCTGGGCGAGCAGAGCACCAAGATGCTGCGTTCCGACAAGATGGAGGATGTGATATTCAGCGGGGCCCGGGACGAGAAGCCGCTTTCCATGGCCGAAGTGTCGCTGATATTCTCCAACCAGGACGGGCAGCTGCCGGTGGAATACAGCGAGGTGTCGGTCACCCGTCGGCTGTTCCGCTCCGGGGAAAGCGAATACCTGATGAACAACCAGGTCTGCCGCTTAAAGGACATCGTGGATCTTTTCCTGAATACCGGGCTGGGGGCCGACAGCTACTCCCTGATAGAATCCAAGATGATCGACACCATCCTGTCGGAGGACCCCTCCATCAGGCGCAGCCTGTTCGAGGAGGCAGCCGGGGTGGCCAAGTATCGCCTGCAGAAGAGGACCGCCCAGCGCCGGATGGAGGCCACCACCGAGGACCTGCTGCGCCTGCAGGACATCGTCGGCGAGGTGGAAAAGAGGCTGCGCTCATTGAAGCGCCAGGCCAGCAAGGCCAGGGTCTATGACAAGTTCAACCAGGAGTTGAAGGATATCGACCTTAAGGTGGCGGCCATCGACCGCGACCGGTTGAATGTTCAGGCCCTGGAACTGAAGGAGAATATATCACAGTGGCAGAGCGCCCGCAGCGAACTTTCGGCCAAGCTGGAGATGCAGGAGGGGGAGATCTCCTCCGCCAGGGAGGCCCTGGAGGTCAACGAGGGGCAGATAGAAACACTGCAGCAGGAGTTATCCCGCCTAAGCGAGCAGTTGCAACTATGGGAGAACAACCAGGCGGTGATCAAGGAAAGGCGTTCCGGCATCGAGCAATCCATGGAGCGCCGCGAGAAAGAAATAAAACTGCTGATGGCCTCCATCGGTGAGCACGAGAGCCAGATCAAGAAGGTCCAGGAGAGCCTGCAAAGGTCGTCCGGCGATATCGTGGCCAAAACCGAGCAGTTGAAGATAAAGGAATCGGCCCTGGCCGGGCTGGAATCGGAGCTTACCTCGGCCAAGCTGGCCCTGAGCGAGGCCCGGAAAGAATTATTCGAGTCCCTGAAGCAGGAGGCCGACGGCAAGGAACAGCTGGCCCTGCTGGAGAACCGCTACGGGAACACGGTGGCCGAGCAGGACAAGGCCCAAAAGGAGGGACAATCCCTGCGGCGTGAGCTGGAGGAGGGGAATCTGAAACTGGCCGAGCTCAACGACAGGATGGACTCCCAGAAAAAGGCCCTCCAGGTGCTGACCGAGGAAAAGATAAGGCTGAAGCAGAAGAGCGGGGAATGGCAGAAACAGCTGTTGATCGCCAACGACAGCCTGCGGGAACTGTCCTCAAGCCTTTCCGGCCTGCAGAAAGAAAAGGAACTGCTGTCCGAACTGCAGCAGAAATATGAGGGATACGGCCAGGGGGCTCAGCACCTGCTCTCCCGGCGGCAGGATTTCACAGGCACCATAGCGCCCCTGGCCGAGATGATAGAAGCGGAGCCCGGCTATCAGGCGGCGATAGAGGCCGCCCTGGCCGAAAAGCTGCAATGGCTGGCGGTGGAGGATCTGGATAACACCAAAAAGGCCATCGCCCTATTAAAATCCGAAAAAACCGGCAAGGCCACATTGGTAGCCCTTTCGGCCCCGGTCGAAAACACCGGCAGCCGGGAGATCTCCGGGCCGGGGATAAGGGGGGCCGCCTTCAAATTCGTCCGCTGCGACCAGAAGGTTAAAAATTTGGTCACCATTATGTTGCGGGATGTGGCAATAGTTGAGAGCTTGGACAATTTCTGGGAATATTCAAGCAAGTATCCCGGAGTGCGCCTGGTCAGCCTGGACGGGGAGGTGCTGCATTCAACCGGGGCCATCGAAGCCGGAGAGCTTCCCCAGGGCCAGATAGGGCTGCTGCAGAGGAAGGAGAGGATTGAAAAATTGGGCGCAGAGATATCCTCTTTTGAAGAAAAAATAAAGCAGGAGGTTGGCGGCATCCAGAGCCTGAAGGCCAAGCTGGAGGAGCAGGACAAACAGCTGGAGAACGTCGACCGGGAAACGGAAAAATACCAGAAGGAGATCACGACCTCGGAGGGATCCCTGGCCAAGAGCAAATCCGCCCTGGAGATGAACCACCGCCGGTTGAACGAACTGGAGCAACAGTCCCAAGCCCTGCAGGGCAGCATCTCCCTTCTGGAATCGGAATTGAACCAGGCCCGGGGATCTTTCCAGGAGATAAGCGAAAGCAACAAGGACGAAAGCGGTTTGCTGGGACAGCGGGATCAGGATATGTCGCAGAAGGAGGAAAAGCGCAATCAGGCGGCCGAAGAGGTGAACCGTCTGCGAATAGCATTGTCCGAGGCCCAGTCGGAAAGGGAACGGCTGCGGCAGGAATCGGCCAACATGGAGCAGAGGAAGAACGAGGCGCTGGAGAGGATCCAGAACTTCCGGGCCGAGGACCAGGCCGGGTATGCCGCCATCGCCAAGCTTCAGGAGGAGGCGGAAAAGCTGAGCATCGAGATCGAGGGCAGCGCGGCCCACCGCAAGACATTTCTATCCAAGCGGGAGGAGATGCAGAGACAGAGCCAGGGCTCGCTCAACCGTCTGAAGCAGGCCGAGTCGGTGATGCACCGCAGCCGCCTGGAGAGCGACGAGCTTCAGAGCAAGCTTTCCCAGGCTCAGATAGAGCTGGGCTCGGTGCGGAACGATCTGGACAACATCACCAACCGGCTGAGGAACGAATACGAGGTCGATATCCAGGCCCTGGCGGCCTGCGAAGAAATAAACCTGGAAGAGAGCCGCAGCCGGATAGAAGACCTCCGCCACCGTTTGAAGAAACTGGGCCCGGTCAATTTTGCCGCCTTCCAGGAGCTGCAGCAGGATGAAGAGCGGTACGGTTTCCTGGTCAAACAGCGGGACGACCTGCTGTCGGCCAAGGAGGATCTGGCCAACACCATCAGGAAAATTGACGAAACCGCCAGGGCCATGTTCCTGGAAACCTTCGAGGCCATCAAGAAAGGCTTCTCCCAGATATTCCAGCGCTTGTTCATCGGCGGGGAGGCCGACCTGAAACTGACCGGCAGTGATGATCCGTTGGAGGCCGAGATCGAGATCCTGGCCACCCCGGAGGGCAAGAGCCTGAAGTCCATCCGGCTGTTGTCGGGCGGGGAGAAGGCCATGACCGCCACCGCCCTGCTGTTCGGGATCTATCTGGTCAAACCGGCCCCCTTCTGCGTGCTGGACGAGCTGGACGCACCGCTGGACGACGCCAATGTCCAGCGCTTCTGCGCCATGCTCAAGGACTTTGCCGGCGGCACCCAATTCCTGGTGATCACCCATAACAAGCGGACCATGGAGGTGGCCGACCGGCTTTACGGGGTGACCATGGAGAAGCCCGGCATCTCAAAGGTGGTCTCGGTCAAATTTGACAACAGTTAACATTATCTGGTTATAACCGATGCTCAGAATATGCCAAATAAAAGACCATCAGGTGTCCGATTGTTCCGGAGAACAGGGACCCATCTGGGTATACACCAATCCCAGCGAGCAGGAAAAAAAGCATCTGGTAAATGAACTGAAGATCGACGAGCACACCCTGGCCTCGGCCCTGGACCCCGATGAGTTATCGAGGCTGGAATTCGAGCCGGATCATGCGGCCCTGATATTCAAACGGCCCAAGAACTACTCCTCCCAGGACGAACTTCTGTTCAAGGTGTCATCGGTCGGCCTATTCCTTTTTAAGGACCGGCTGATCGTGGTGATGCCGGAAGAGGCTCCGCTGTTCGAGGGAAAACAGTTCCAGCGGGTGGCGTCCCTGAACGACCTGTTGCTTAAGTTGATCTACCGATCCATCTTTCATTACCTGGAGCACCTGAAGATAATAAACATGATAACCGATTCTTTGGAGGACAAGATCAGCTCCTCCATGGAGAATAAATACCTGCTCAACCTGTTCACCCTGGAGAAGAGCCTGGTCTATTACCTGAATGCCATCAACTCAAATTCCATGCTGATAGAAAAACTCAAGACCAATGCCGCCAAGATCGGCTTCTCGCCCGAGGGGCTGGAATTCCTGGACGACATCATCATCGAGAACAACCAGTGCTACCGTCAAGCCGAAATATATTCCAACATCCTGGCCAGCATGATGGACGCCAGAGCCTCCATCGTCAGCAACAACCTCAACGTGCTGATGAAGACCCTGAACATCATCACCATCGGCATCATGGTGCCCACCTTCGTGGTCAGCGCCTTCTCCATGAACGTCGGCATCCCCCTTTCCTGGCACCCGTCGGCCTTCTGGATGGTGATGGGACTGGCCCTGGTCTCGGTGGTGGCCTTCATGCTGTTCTGGCGCTTCAAGAAGTGGTAGCCGTGCCCCTGATCAAAAGCATCCGGGACGGCCTGAATAAGACCCGGATGGGCATCTGGCAGAAAACGGTCGGCGTTATCACCGGAAAAAGATCGCTGTCACCTCAGGAACTGTCGGAACTGGAAGAGCTTCTTATCCTTTCTGATGTCGGGGTGGAGGCCGGGGAAAGGCTGATCAACGCTGTCAGGAACGGCCAGAGCGACCAAACGGCCATGGAACGGCTGAAGGGCGAGATGCTGGGGATCCTGTCCCTAAATTCAAATTTCAAATTTCAAATTTCAAAATACGAAAATAAACCCCAGGTATGGTTGATCATAGGGGTCAACGGGTCGGGCAAGACCACCTCCATCGCCAAATTGGCGCATTACCTGAAAGAACAGGACCGGCGGGTGATGCTGGCCGCCGGGGATACCTACCGGGCGGCCGCCATCGAGCAGCTTAAAAAATGGGCCGACCGGCTGGGGGTCGAGTTCATCGGCAGTAAAACCGGGGCCGACCCGGCCAGCGTAGCCTACGATGCGGTGGAATCGGCCGCGGCCAGAAAGGTCAGCCATCTTTTGATAGATACCGCCGGCAGATTGCATACCCAAAAGCATCTGCGGGACGAGCTGGGCAAGATATACTCCACCATAGGCAAAAAGCTGCCGGGGGCCCCGCATCTGACCCTGTTGGTACTGGATGCCACCACCGGACAGAATGCCGTCAGCCAGGCCAAGCTGTTCTCGCAGGCTGCCAAGATCGATGGTATAATACTCACCAAATTAGACGGCACCGCCAAGGGCGGCATAGTGCTGGCCATTGCCATGGAGCTGAAGATCCCGGTTTTTTTCACCGGAGTGGGGGAGGGTCTGGATGACCTGCTGGCTTTCGAACCGGCTGCTTTTGTGGATAGCCTGCTGGAGGGATAGCCGGGTTTTAAAGCATTTGAATATTGACATTATCTTGATAATGGGATATATTTACCATACCTTCGGGGCGGGGTGAGATTCCCCGATCGGCGGTAGGTCCGCAAAATAAGCCTGGCGGACAAAGCCCGCAAATCCATCATGGATCGACCCGGTGAAATACCGGGGCCGACGGTCCCTCCACAATACCCATAATTAACTGCTCTTTCAGTGGTTGAGCGGAGGGGAAAGTCCGGATGAAAGAAGGTTTAACGGGGCCTGAATGCAAGCAGCGTTCTTGCGTAAGGGCTGTCTGTTTTGATTTCCCCGAAGGAGTCTTTTAGGCTTATTCGGGGTTTTTATTTGTCAATGCGTGAGCCAGATGGAAGAACATAAGCGATACATGATGATGGCCCTGGAGCTGGCGGCTAAGGCCAAAGGCCGGACCTGGCCCAATCCCATGGTGGGGGCGGTCATCGTAAAAGGGCATCAAGTCGTAGGGCAGGGGTATCACCAAAAGGCCGGACTGGTGCATGCAGAGATTGAGGCCCTGGCCCAGGCCGGGGATCAGGCCGGGGGGGCCATCCTGTATGTCAACCTGGAGCCCTGCTGCCACAGCGGAAAAAGGACCCCGCCCTGCACCCAGGCCATCATTGGGGCCGGCATCAAAACCGTAGTGTACGGGATGGATGATCCCAACCCCAATGTCAATGGAAAGGGAGCCGAAGAACTCAAAAAAGCCGGAATCGAAACGATAGGAAAAGTGATGGAAAAAGAAGCCCAAGGGTTGAACGAAGTTTACCGGAAATACATGATCACCGGGTATCCCTTTACGGTTCTTAAGATGGCTTTAAGCCTGGACGGCAGGATCGCTATCCATAATGGGGAATCGCGTGGGCTGTCGTCGAAGGAATCCCTTGAACTGGTGCATAAACTGCGGCTGGAATCGGAGGCCATCATGGTGGGCAGCGGCACGGTGATTAAGGACGATCCCGATCTGACAGTCCGGCTGGTGGACAACCCCGACAATAAACAGCCCACCAGGTTCGTGGTCGACAGCACTCTAAAGAGTCCAACCAACTCCAAAGTCTTTGATCAATCCATTGCCAAGACGGTGATGATAACCACCGACCAGGCTGATCCCAGCAGGAAAGCGGAACTGGAAAAGAAAGAAATAGAGATCTGGACAATCCGGGCCCTGCCGGACGGAATGGTGGACATAAAGGAACTGCTGCGCCAGATGGGGCTTCATGAATACTGCAACCTCCTGGTCGAGGGAGGCAGCGGCCTGGCCACGTCATTTTTAAAAGCGGGGCTGGTCGACAAGCTGAGCCTCCTTTATACGCCCACTATCATCGGGGGGGACGGGGTCCCGCCTTTCGGCCAGCTGGGTCTGAAAAACATCGCCGAGGCCTTCAAGCTTCGCGATCTGAAGGCCCGGCCGGTGGGCGATGATATTTTAGTCGAAGCCTACCCGGCGAGGGATTGATATGTTCACCGGACTGATAGAGCAGATAGGCACCATCAAGGCCCTTAAAAATGCCGGGCATTCGGCCCAGATCGATATTGCGGCCGAGTGGTCCGGCCTGGTTTTGGGGGAGAGCATCGCTGTCAACGGGGCCTGCCTGACCGTGGCCAGGATGATCGCCGGGGGGTTTTCCGCCGACCTCAGCCGGGAGACCATCAGTAAAACTTCGTTTTCCGGGATCAAGATCGGTGCTCCGGTCAATCTGGAAAGGGCCCTGAAGTTAGAGGACAGGTTTGGCGGCCATTTTGTCTCCGGGCATGTGGACTGCACAGCAAAGATCTCCAAGATCATCCTCCGTCCGGGCGGCACCGAGATCAAGATATCGATAGGCTTGGGGCATTCAAAATACATAATTGACCAGGGCTCGGTGGCGGTGGACGGCATCAGCCTGACGGCATCGCGCAAAGAGCCCGACGGATTCTGGATAGCCGTCATTCCCCATACCCTGGAACATACCAACCTGAAATTCCGAAAAACCGGGGACCAGGTAAACCTGGAGTTTGATATGATGGTCAAATATACCGAATCAATAATAAAAGGGAAGCGATAATTCAACCACAAAAGGCGCAAATCAAAACCAAGAAATATATCTTGTGATCGATGTGCTTTATGTGGCTAAATTCGGAATGTTATTTTATAAGGAAACGATGAGCGGTAAATTTAAATTCAACTCCATTTCCGAGGCCATCCGCGATACCAGAGCCGGCAAAATGATCATAGTAGTGGACGATGAGAACCGCGAGAACGAGGGGGATCTGGTGATGGCGGCGGCCAGGGTGACCCCGGCAGCGGTGAATTTTATGGCCAAAGAGGGGCGGGGGCTGGTCTGCGCCTCGCTCTCCCGGCAGAGGCTGGAACAACTGGATCTGGGGCCGATGGTGGAGCGCAACACCGCCAAGCTGGGGACCAATTTCGCGGTATCGGTGGATGCCGTGAAAGGCACCACCACCGGCATCTCCGCCCATGATAGGGCCTCCACCATCAAAACCCTGATCCATCCCAAGACCCGGCCGTCCGACCTGGCCCGGCCCGGCCATGTTTTTCCGCTGATGTCGGCCGAGGGCGGGGTGCTGCGGCGGACCGGACATACCGAAGCGGCCCTGGACCTGGCCCGGCTGGCCGGACTGTATCCGGCCGGGGTCATCTGTGAGGTCATCTCCGACGACGGTACCATGGCCCGGGGAGCAAAACTGTTTGCCTTCGCCGCCAGGCACAAACTGAAGATCATCACCATCAAGGATCTGATAGAATACCGCCGGAAGAAGGAAAAATTGGTGATGCCGGTGCTGGAGACCAAGCTGCCCACCAAATACGGCCAGTTCCGGCTGGTGGTCTACGAAGACATGATTGAGAATTACCATCATCTGGCCCTGGTAAAAGGGGCGGTCAGGGGCCGGAAAAATATCCTGGTGCGGGTGCATTCCCAGTGCCTGACCGGGGACATTCTGGGCTCCAGCCGCTGCGACTGCGGCGACCAGCTGGCGGCGGCCATGAAGATGATCGACCAGGAGGGCCGGGGGGTCTTTTTGTACATGAGGCAGGAGGGCCGGGGCATCGGGTTGTTCAACAAGCTGAAGGCCTATAAGTTGCAGGACCAGGGGATGGACACCATCGAAGCCAACCTGGCCCTGGGCTTCGCCGCCGACGAGAGGGACTACGGCATCGGGGCCCAGATACTGGCCGACCTGGGCCTCTCCAGCATCAGGTTGATAACCAACAACCCCGATAAGATCGCCGGCCTGGAGGGCTATGGCCTGAAGATAGTAAAGCGGATCGCCATTCAGGTGCCCTGCACCCCGGCCAACGCCCGCTATATGAAGACCAAGCGCGACAAGATGGGACATCTGCTGGACAAGAATTTCTGCCTCAGCTGATCCGTTAACGGAACATTCATTATTTTAAGGAGGGTTAAAATGCCAAAGATAATCGAGGGCCACTTAAGCGCGGCCGACAAAAAATTCTGCCTGGTGGTGTCACGCTTCAACGACCTGATAAGCCAGCGCCTGGTGGACGGAGCCTTGGACTGCATAACCAGGCACGGCGGGAGCGACGCCAACGTGGAGCTGGTCTGGGTGCCGGGCTCCTTTGAGATCCCCGGGGTGGCTGCCAGGGTGGCCGCATCCAAAAAATATCAGGCGGTCATCTGCCTGGGGGCCGTCATCCGGGGCGATACCCCGCATTTCGACTATATCGCGGCCGAGGTGGCCAAGGGGGTGGCCCAGGTCTCCATGAATTCAGGGGTGCCCACGGTGTTCGGAGTGATCACCACCGACAACCTGGACCAGGCCCTGGACCGGGCCGGCAGCAAGGCCGGCAACAAGGGATGGCAGGCGGCCCTGTCGGCCATCGAGCTGACCGATCTCTACCGGAAGATATAAGGAACAGATGGGCTCCCGAAGAAAATCAAGAGAGCTGGCCCTGCAGGCCCTGTACCAGGTGGACCTCACCGGGGACTTGGCGGAGAAGGCGTTGTATGACCTTAAACACCGGAATCCAGAGGATCCTGAAATGGTCGAGTTTTCAGGGGTCCTGGTCAATGCCGTGATCACCAACCTGGACAGCATCGATCGGGTCATCATCAAAGCGGCCCAGAACTGGACCATGGACCGCATGGCCCTGATCGACCGGAATATCATCCGTCTGGGGGTGGCTCAATTGCAGCATCTTGAGGAGCAGGTGCCCCCCAAGGTGGCCATCGACGAATCCATCGAACTGGCCAAGAAGTTCGGGGACGAGGAATCCGGGCGCTTCATAAACGGAGTGCTGGACAAGATATTCAAGGATATGGAAAAAAAGGAAAGATAAGATGCGGTGCGCCTTAATATCAGACATACATGGCAACCATGAAGCCCTGGCCGCGGTGCTGGCCGACATCAAACAAAAAGGCATCAAGGACATTTTTTGCCTGGGCGACACCGTAGGTTACGGGGCCGATCCGGCCAAGTGCCTGGCGGAGATAGGCGGGCTTACCGACCAGGTCATCGCCGGCAATCACGACCATGGGGCGGTGGGCCTGCTGGATCTTTCCAGCTTCAATCTTAATGCCCGCAAAGCGGCGGAGTGGACGGGGAAAAAACTAACCTCGGGGGAAAGAGACCTCCTTAAAAAACTACCCCTGAATCTAAAGGCCAGCATTCAGGGAAACGAAATGCTGATGGTCCACTCCACTCCCAATAAGCCGGAGGACTGGCATTATATCCTGTCGCTGGATGAGGCCGAATACCAGTTTGAAAAATTTGGCGAAAGGCTTTGTTTTGTCGGCCATTCCCACCAGCCCATATTCTGGGAATGCGACGCCCATGGCAAGTGTAGCATCGCCGGCAGGGAGTACGTTCACCTGGAGAGGGACCGGAGATATATAATCAACGTGGGCAGCGTGGGGCAGCCCAGGGACGGCGACCCCAGGGCCACCTATGCCATCTGCGACGGGGAAAGAATGGAAGTGGCGATACGGCGGGTGGAGTACGATATCAAATCCGCCCAGGAAAAGATAATCCGGGCCGGTTTGCCGGCCCGCCTGGCCGAACGCCTGTCAACCGGGATCTAACGGGGGATATCGCAGCCATGTCAACCGCCATAGCCATAATAATACCGCATCACAACGGCCAACAGATGCTGGCCGACTGCCTGTGTTCCCTGGCCAAGACCGAATATGATAATTACCGCATCTACCTGGTGGACAATGCTTCGCGGGACGGAAGCCCCCAATGGGCCAAACAGAACTATCCCCAGATAGAACTGATCTCCTCCCAACAGAACCTGGGATATGCCGGCGGCTGCAACCTGGGCATCCGTTCCACCACCGAAAGATATATCGTTCTCCTGAACAATGACACCGAGGTCAAGCCGGACTGGCTGAGCAAGCTGTCCTCCGAACTTGACCAGGACGATACCATAGCTGCGGCCCAGCCCAAGATCCTGTGGCTGAAGGACCGGACCCGGTTTGATTATTCCGGCGGGGCCGGAGGCATGATGGATATCTACGGATTTCCCTATTGTCTGGGCCGGCTGTTCGACTGTAAGGAGAAGGATCTGGGGCAGTACGACCATAATCAGAAAGATATCTTCTGGGCCTCGGGATCGGCCTCCATATACCGCCGGAGCGTGCTGGACAAGGTGGGCCTGCTGGACCAGGATTTCTTCATGCACATGGAGGAGATAGATCTGGCCTGGCGGATGCACCTGGCCGGGCACCGGGTGATAGCCGTCCCCGGGTCGGTGATCTATCATTTATCCGGAGGTTCCCTGCCGGCCGGCAATTTCCGCAAGATGTACCTCAATCACCGCAACAGCCTGCTGATGCTGTGGAAGAACTATTCGCTGACCAGCCTTCTGTGGGTCTGGCCCCTGCGGCTGGCGCTGGAGGTGATGGCATTCTTAAAAGCCTTGACCTCCGGCAATCTGGAGTGGGCCCGGGCCATTGTCCAGGCGGGTTTATGGATGGCGGAAAACCCGCGGCTGGTCTGGAAAAAACACCGGGAGGTCCAGAGATTAAGAGCCGCCAGCGACAGCAGGATCAGGGCTAAAATGTACCAGGGCAGCATAGCTGTCAAGTATTTTCTTCAGGGTAAACGCACTGCCAACGATTTATGAAATGAAATGAGAGAAAATATAAAGAAGGCCTCCCTGCTGATTCTGAGGATAATCATCAGCCTGGGCTTGATCGGTTGGATCATGCTGAAAGTTGATAAGCGGCAATTGCTGGAATCATTCCGGTCCCTGAACGTCTGGCTGTTGCTGTCATCGCTGGCCGCCTATTTCGTGGTCAATGCCATCTGCGCCTGGCGCTGGCAGCTCTTGCTGACGGCCCGGGGGATAAAAAGCGGATACGGGACGCTTCTGCGGTACTTTTTGAACGGCCTGTTCTTCGGCAATTTCCTGCCCACCACCGTGGGGGGCGACCTGGCCCGGGCCTACCTGGTGGCCGACGATTGCGCCAGCAAGTCCGAGGCCCTGGCCTCGGTGCTGGTGGACCGCTTCATCGGGCTTTTCGGGGTGATCATCACCGGCATAGCGGGGCTGATCCTGGTGGCCAAGGGCGGCCAGGAGATCAGCCTGCTGCAGGGCATGCTGATCGGCATCGTGGCGGCGCTGTTGTTCGTGGTTTTATTTTTGAACAAATCATTGGTAAAAAAGTTCCGCTGGCTTTTTAAGCTTCCGCTGATGGAAAAAATTGAGCAGCAGCTGATAGATTTCTATCATGCCATCTACGCCTACCGCACCCATAAGCGGGAGGTGTTTCTGTCCCTCTTCCTGTCCCTGATGGTTCAGGTATTTGTGGTGGTAACCGCCTACCTGATAGCCCTGTCGCTGGGAATAGGGATATCCGTGATACCGTTCTTCCTATATATGCCGGTGATCGCCGCGGTCAGCATGATCCCCCTGTCCATCAACGGCTGGGGGCTCCAGGAAGGGGCTTTCATTGTATTCTTCGGCCGGGCGGGGATAGCCCAGCCCCTGGCCCTGTCGCTGGGATTTTTATATCACCTGGTGGCCGTCGGCATCTCCCTGCTGGGCGGCCTGCTGTGGCTGATATTCGGGGGGCGCAAACCGGGCAATAACAATAAAGACAGTTCAAAGTGCGGATAATCTTTATGGGAACTCCGGGGTTTGCTGTGCCCACTCTGGAGGCCATTCATCAAAAAGGGCACCAGGTCGTGGCTGTTTTTACCCAGCCGGACCGGCCGTCGGGCCGGGGCCGCAGCATTGCCTTTTCCCCGGTCAAGCAAAAAGCCCTGGAACTGAATCTGCCGGTTTGCCAACCGGCGACATTAAAAGACACTGCGACAGTCGAACACCTTTCAAACCTCAAACCAGACGTTCTAATGGTGGTGGCTTACGGACTTAAACTTCCTGACGATATCCTGAACATCCCGAAATACGGCGCGGTCAACCTGCACCCCTCGTTGCTTCCCAAATACCGTGGGGCGGCGCCCATCAATCACGCCCTGCTCAATGGGGAGAAGTCCACCGGGGTGACCAGCATCCTAATGAACAGCAGAATGGACGCCGGGGACATCATCCTGCAGCAGGAGGTGCCGATCACTGGCGATGAAAATGCCGGGGAACTGGAAAACAGGCTGGCCGTATTGGGGGCAGACCTGATCTCCAGAAGTTTAGAAGTTCTGAAGACGGAGAACTGCGAACTTAAAAAACAGGATGAGGGCTTGGTCACTTTGGCGCCGAAACTTTCTTCTCAAGACGGACATATTGACTGGGGCCGGACCGCTATCCAGATCCAGAACCAGATCCGGGGGCTGGCCCCCAGGCCCGGGTCCTATGCCCTGTTCAAAGGGAAAAGACTAGAGATATTGAATATACTGACAAATTGCAAATTGCAAATTGTAAATTACGAATTACTGCCGGGGCAAGTAGTGGCGGCGGATAAAAACAGCGGATTGGTGGTTAAAACCCTGGACGGGGCGGTTATCTTGATGAAAGTAAAACCGCAGGGAAAAAATGCGATGAGCGGTGACGAATTCATCCGGGGATACAAGCCGCTAGTGGGGGAAAAGTTATCATGAATGGCAGCAAGAGGTTGTTTTTGGCCCTGTCCTTCGTCAGCCTGGCCATCCTGGGCAGCGGGGTGATGCTGTTTTTCTGGCTGGTGATGCCGCGCCTGCAGATGCTGTCGGAATGGATGTTCTATGCCGCCGGCGCCGCGGCAGCATTGTTCCTGCTGGTGGTAAGCGGCGGGCTGTTCCTGCTTTTCCTGTCGGCCATAACCGAAAGGGATTTCCTGTTTCCCCACGGCAAAAAACAGGTGACGGTCAAAGTGCTCTACCCCATAAACCTTTTCCTGGGATTTCTGCTGGGCATCGGCCGGGAGAGGGTGGGGGAGTCTTTCGTCGAATTCAACAATGCCCTGGTCCGGGCCACCAGAAAGCGGATCGATCCCGGCCGGATGATGATATTGCTGCCGCACTGCCTGCAGCTGAGCGACTGTCAATATCGGGTAACATCGGATATCGGCAACTGCCGGAGATGCGGTAAATGTGCCATCTCCAAACTGGCCGAGCTTTCTGAAAAAATCAACGCCAGGATCGCAGTGGCCACCGGCGGAACCCTGGCCCGGCGGTTGATCGTGGAGATCAAACCGACCCTGATACTGGCGGTGGCCTGCGAACGGGACCTGGTCTCGGGGATCCTGGATGCCTACCCCATCCCGGTCTACGGCATTTTGAACCAGCGCCCCCACGGACCATGTAACAACACCACGGTGGACATGGAAAAGGTCAAGGCGGGCTTTGTCTCCCTGCTGGGAAAGGAAATTTAAGTGACGGCCAGAGAAACCGCTCTCAAAATACTGTCGGCCATAGATCAGAATACCGAGTTCAGCGACAGCATATTGAGAAAATATTTCAGCCAGGCCGGGCTTTCCCGGGTCGACCAAAACCTGGCCAGGGAATTGGTGTCAGGGGTGCTCAGGCATAGGGCCAAACTGGACTGGCTGCTGGATGGGTCGCTTAAAAGGGGCCTAAAATCACTTAATGCATTGGAAGCCAATATATTGCGGTTGGGGCTGTATCAGGTTGCATTTTTGGATAAAATCCCGGCATTTGCAGCGGTAAATGAAAGCGTTGAACTGGTTAAACGCTTTGGCCGGAAAGAGATAATTGGCTTGACAAACGCCGTCCTGCGGGATATAATTAGGAACAAAAAATATCTGAAAAAACCCGATACCGGGGATAAAGTTAAAGATGCCGGCGTCGAATATTCCCATCCGGAATGGCTGATCGAAAGATGGGTCAAGCAATTGGGCTGGGATGATACCCTAAAGATATTAGAATTCAATAATTCTCCGGCCCCGGTGATCATAAGGGCCAACCGTCTGAAGGCCCCGGCCGAAAATTTATTCGAACAACTTGAGGCTGGGGGGTTTGGGCCGAAATGCCTGGAAATCATTCCCCAGGCCATAGAAATAGACAACCCTTCCGGACTGGTTGATAATGAATTATTTGTCCGGGGGCAGTTCTATTTTCAGGATTCCAGCGCCCAGGCGGCGGGGATGCTTTTTGGGGCCAAAGAGGGCGACAGCATTTTAGACCTGTGCGCGGCTCCGGGGGGCAAGGCAGGGCTGGCCCTGGAGCAGGCCGACGGCCGGGCGGATATGTTCGCCCTGGACCGAAGTTTCCGGAAATTGCCCAGGGTCAGAGAGAATTTTATCCGGCTGGGCTTGGATTCATGGTATTTGATCAACGGAGATGCCGTTGATATAAAATTCAAGACCGCTTTCGATCTGGTCTTGGCCGATGTGCCCTGCACCGGGCTGGGCGTCATTAGGCGGAGGCTGGACCTGCGCTGGCGGATCAGGGAGGCCGATATCCAGCGGATGGCCGGGCTGCAGAGCCTGATCCTGGAGAATGCCGCAGGGCTGGTCAAGCCTGGCGGGGCGGTGGTATACAGCACCTGCACCCTGACCCCGGAGGAGAACCAGGATCAGATAAAGGGATTTTTGACCCGCCATCCCGAATTCTGGCTGGACCCGGCCGAAAAATACCTTCCGGCAGTGCTGTGCCAAAACGGTTTTCTGGCCGCCTGGCCGCAGCTCCATCAAATGGACGGGGCCTTTGCCGCCCGTTTAATAAAAAACAAAAACATATAAAACCAATCCAGGAGAAAGTGATGCCGATATACGAACAGACCAGCAACAAGAAGAACGTATGGGTGGCGATCCTATCGGGGGCCCTGTCCGGCCTGATCACCACCATTTTATTCTGGGCTTTTATCCAGCCGATCCTGGAGATGTCCGAGGTGCCCGATGTCACCGGCAAGAAGGTCGAGATCGCCAAATCGCTGCTGGAGGGCCGCGGATTCCGGGTGTACGAGGAGACGGCCATCAGCGATCCCACCGTGCCGGACGGGACGGTCAGCAAGCAGGATCCGGTGCCGGGCAGCAAGGTCCGCAAAGGGTGGACGGTCAAGGTGTGGCCCAACAGCGCCGGGGCCGAAGTGCCCAATATGAAGAGCCTGCCTCTGGCCCAGGCCACGGTGGTGCTGCAGCAGTCCGGGCTTAAGCTGGGACAGGTGATAATGCAGCCCTCCGACTCGGTGGAGAAGGACGGGGTGATATCCAGCAATCCGGTGTTCGGGCTGAAGGTGTCCAAGGACAGCGCGGTGGACCTGATAGTCAGCGCCGGGGCCGGAGAGGTGGCGGTGCCCTCGGTGCGCGGCTGGGGCCGGTCCCGGGCCCAGGAGATGATCAAGCAGGCCGGCCTTAACGTGGGCGGCATCCGATATGTCTACGACGAGGAGCAGGATCCGGGCCTGGTGATCAGGCAGGATCCCTCGCCGGGATCCAAGGTCGCCAAGGGCTCCAATGTCAACCTCTGGATAAGCACCGACGTCGAACCGGAATAATAAATGCCTAAATTTTTCAAAAAACTTCCCCGGCTTTGGCGTAATGTGATCTGGGTGCTGCTGGTCTTTCTGGGCGGATTTCTGCTGGCCAACTTCGTGCTGATGCCGCTGATCGTCCGCCAGGGCTCGGTGGTGGAGGTGCCCGATGTCCGGGGCATGAATATCAAGCAAGCCCAGGAGATCCTGCAGGCCCGGGAGCTGGAACTGGTGAACGCCGGCTGGCGCTATGATGCCGCTCTGCCCGACAGCTCCATCATCTCCCAGGACCCCGAGCCCAGGATGATGGTCAAGAAAAGACGCAAGGTGCGGGTGATCATCAACCGGGGGGAGGAGAAGGTCTCGGTGCCCTATCTGGCCGGGCTCTCATCGGTGCGGGCCATCAACCTGATCGACCGGCTGGGGCTGGCGGTTAACGAGGTGGACAGCATCTCCAGCGATTCCATCGCCCTGGGCTGCGTGGTATCCTCCAGTCCGGCGGCCGGGACCCTGCTGGCCAAAAGGAGCGCCATCAAGCTCACCATAAGCAAGGGTTCCACCGGCAAGATGCTGATGCCCGACCTGGTGGGCCGCAAGCTGGCCGAGATCCAGGGCCAGCTGGTGGGCCAGGGCCTGGTGATAGGCCAGATCAAGTACATCTCCGGCCAGGCTCTGGAGCCGGGGACCGTCATGCTGCAGGCCCCCCAGCCCGGTTTCGTCATCAAGCAGGGCGATACCATCAATATCGCGGTCAGCACCCAGTAGGCACGGACAAGCTAAATTCTATGAAAATGCATAATTTTTTTTGACAGGATTTACAGGATGATCAAAGTTTTGCATAATGGTCATTTACAGAATGTTAAATCCGGTAAATCATGTTAATCCTGTCTGATTTGGTTCCGGCTTGCCCGCCCCGCAAAGACGGTGGCCCGGGTTGGGAATGACGGATATGATCAAGATCGCAGCTTCACTGCTGTCGGCGGATTTTGCAGATCTTAAAAGCGAGATCAGATCAGTGGAACAGGGCGGGGCCGACTGGCTGCACCTGGACGTGATGGACGGGCACTTCGTTCCCAACCTCACCTTCGGGCCTTTCATCGTGGAAGCCATTAAAAAGATCTCCCGGCTTCCGCTGGATGCACATTTGATGATCAGCGACCCCCTGAAATACGCTCCGGAGTTCGCCAGGGCCGGGGCCGATTACATCACCATCCACGCCGAGGCCATCGATGACCTGCCGGCAGCGGTGGAGCATATCAAAAGGCTCGATGTCAAGGTGGGTCTGTCGGTCAACCCGGAGACCCCGCTGGACAAGGCCCTGCCGGCCATAGAAGGGATAGACCTTTTCCTGGTGATGAGCGTCCATCCCGGATTCGGCGGGCAGAAATTCATGCCGGAGGTGCTGAACAAGGTCCGGCAGTTGTCCGCCCTGAAAAAGCAGGGAAAGACCAAGGCCATAATATCCATAGACGGGGGCATCAACCCGGAAACATCCCGGCAGGCCAGGGAGGCCGGGGCCGAGGTGCTGGTGGCCGGGGCGGCCATCTTCAAGCACCAGGACCGGGCGGCGCAGATAAAAGCCATCAGGGGGATATAATGGATCCCAACGCTTTCCGGCTGATCAGTTACGGGATGTATGTGGTCTCCAGCTTCAGGGAGGGAAAGCTGAACGGCCAGATAGCCAACACCGTCTTTCAGGTGACGGCCGAGCCGCCGTTGATGGCGGTCAGCCTCAACTGCCAGAACCTGACCAACGAGTTCATCAAGAGTTCAAAAAAGTTCTCGATCGCGGTGCTGTCCCAGGAGACGCCGCTCACCACCATCGGCACTTTCGGCTTCAAGTGCGGCCGCCAGGTGGACAAGTTCAGCGGGGTCAAATACCAGGTCTGCTCCAGCGGCAACCCCAAGATACTGGACCACAGCCTGGCTCATTTCGACCTGGAGGTGGTCCAATCGGTGGAATTGGGCAGCCACACCCTGTTCATCGGGAAGGTGGTGGAATCGGAGATCCTGGCCGAGGGCCAGCCTATGACCTACGATTACTATCATAAGGTCAAGGGCGGGAAGACCCAGAAGAACGCGCCCTCCTTTGTTAGATCCTAAAATTGCCGACAATGTTCAACCACTAAAATCACCTAACCGCACGAAACACCCATCTGTTTTCGTGCATTTAGTGGGCAACGGATAGAAAGGGAGATATGCCATGAAGAAGTACACTTGCACTGTCTGCGGATATGAGTACGATCCGGCCATCGGCGATCCCGATAACGGGATACAGCCCGGGACCAGTTTCGAATCCCTGCCCGACGACTGGGTATGCCCGGTGTGCGGCGCCGCCAAGGACGCCTTTGAGCCGGAAGATTAAAACCGATACTTTTTACCACCAAGACACCAAGGCACAGAGAGAACAAAATCAAACTTGGCAACATATCGGTGATTTGATATTGGGTTTTGTTTAGCGTTTAGAATTTAAATTGAGATGATCAGAGAATTAAAGAAGAACATTTACGCCGTCGGGGTGCAGGACTGGGACCGCCGTCTGTTCGACGAACTGATCCCCCTGCCGCACGGCACCAGCTATAATTCCTACCTGATAAAGGGCAGTCAGAAGACCGCCCTGGTGGACTCGGTGGATCCGGCCAAGTATGATGAACTGCTGGCCAACCTGGCCGAGCACGATGTCAAGCAGCTGGATTACATTATCTGCAACCATGCCGAGCAGGACCATTCCGGCTCCATCGGGTTCCTGGCGGAAAAGTATCCCCAGGCGGTGGTGGTGACCAACCAGAAGTGCCAAGGCTTTCTGATCGACCTGCTGCACATCCCGGAGGGCCGGTTCCAGGTGGTCAGGGACGGGGAGACGCTATCGCTGGGCGACAAGACAGTTGAGTTCATCCTGGCGCCCTGGGTGCACTGGCCGGAGACCATGTTCAGCTATCTGAGGGAGGACAAGGTCCTCTTCTCGGGAGACTTTTTGGGCTCACACCTGGCCACCACCGATATCTTCGCCTGCGACGATACGGTGCTGGAGGGCGCCAAACGGTATTATGCCGAGATCATGATGCCCTTCCGCCCCTCCATAGTCAAGCACCTGCAGAAGCTGGACAGCATGGATCTGGAACTGATCGCCCCCACCCACGGTCCGGTCTACAAAAAGCCGTTCCATATCGTGGAGGCCTACAGGGATTGGAGCTCGGAGAATGTCAAAAACGAAGTGGTGATATCCTGGGTCTCGATGCACGGCAGCACCGAGGCCATGGTCAAGCATCTTACCGAGGCCCTGGTCAAAAAAGGCATCGCCGTCAAACCGTTCAATTTGACCAAGACCGACCTGGGCGAACTGGCCGCCTCGCTGGTGGACGCCGCCACGGTCATTCTGGCCACCTCCACCGTCCTGGTGGGGCCGCATCCCCAGGGGCTGTATGCCGCGGCGCTGGTGGGGGCCTTAAGGCCCAAGACCAAGTTTCTGGGCATCATCGGATCATACGGCTGGGGCAGCAAGGCGGTGGAGACAATAAAATCACTGCTGACCAACGTCAAGGCCGAACTGCTGGAGCCGGTCTACATCAAGGGCGCACCGCGTAAAGAGGATTTCGAGGCCTTGGATAAGCTGGCCGAGGCGGTCTTCGAGAAGCATAGATCTTTAGGGCTGTTATAAGTGTTTGACTGTCATTGAGACCCGGAGTCTCAGAGAATAAAAATGGTGTCAAGGGGGAAGAAACCCAACCCCTGCAACCTGACCTCACCCGGTCTGCCGACCACCCTCTCCAAATTAATTTGGAGAGGGATAGCCTGCCCGCCTATAATAGTATCTTGTTAATAGCGGGGGTTAGGTCAAAGCCACGGAAACTTAGAAAAAACTTTGTGACTTGGTGTCTTGGTGGTTAAAAGGGGATCAAAAAAGCCGTGCAACGCCAAATTCCTGGCGGAACTTGAGGAATTAACGCAGTACAACTGACGGCGTTTTGTATTTACCGGAGTTGCCCACGAAACACGCGAAAATACAGTTATGAAAGATTATTTATGAAGCCATATGTCAGATATATTACTCTTTTACAGTAAAAAACCATTTCCAGCGTATACTTGTTGGTCTCTCAATAATAATAGTTTTATTGGTATACATACCGATAGGGTTACTGTTAAGGTATCTTTACAAGAAATATCTTTGGAAGATAAATAAGAAAATTATTTAGCAAGCAATGTTCGACTCATTATCAGAAAAACTCACAGGTCTGTTCAAAGATCTCACCGGAAAGGGCAAACTTTCCGAGGATAATATAAAAGAAGCCTCGCAGAAGGTCAAACGGGCCCTGCTGGAAGCAGATGTCAATTACAAAGTGGTCAAGGATTTCGTTGCGGCGATAGAAGAAAAGGCCCTGGGGGCCGAGGTGCTTAACAGTATCACTCCCGGCCAGCAGTTCATTAAAATAGTCCACGAACAATTATCCGCCACCCTGGGCACCAAGAACGAGCCCCTGCGCATGGCCTCCCAGCCGCCCACGGTGGTGATGGTCTGCGGCCTGCAGGGCTCGGGCAAGACCACCACCTGCGCCAAGCTGGCCAAGAGCCTGCTGCAGCCCGGCCGCCGGGTGATGCTGGCTGCGGCCGATGTCTACCGCCCGGCCGCCATCGAACAGCTGGAGATCCTGGCCAAGCAGGTGGGCTGCGATTTCTTTAAGAAGGACTCCGCCTACGCTGAAGCTACGGCGGATAAATCCACCGACGTGGTGGACATCTGTAGGTCAGCCCAGCACGAGGCCGTCAAGCGGCTGGCCGACTGGCTGATCCTGGACACTGCCGGGCGCCTGCATATAGACCAGCCGATGATGGAGGAGCTCAAGGCGGTCCAGGCGGCGGTCAAGCCCCATGAGGTCCTGTTGGTGGTGGACGGGATGACCGGGCAGGACGCGGTCAATATCGCCTCGCAATTCGGCCAGCAGCTGGAGCTTTCCGGCGTGATCATGACCAAGCTGGACGGCGATGCCCGGGGCGGGGCGGCCCTAAGCCTCAGGGCCGTCACCGGAAAGCCCATCAAATATATCGGACTGGGCGAGAAGCTCAACGCTTTGGAGCCGTTCCATCCCGACCGGATGGCCTCGCGGATCCTGGGCCTGGGCGACGTGGTGGGCCTGGTGGAGAAGGCCCAAAACGTCTTTGACCAGAAGCAGGCCGCCAAGATGGAGGAGAAGGTCCGCAAACAGAGCTTCACCCTGGAGGACTTCTCCCAGCAGATGAAACAGATCAAGAAGATGGGCTCCATGTCGGAGATAATGGCCATGATCCCCGGGGCGGCCAAACTTCCCCAGAACGCCGAGATCGACGATAAGGCCCTAAGCAGGATCGAGGCCATCATCGGCTCCATGACCCCGCAGGAGAGGAACCGCCCCCAGATCATCAACGGCAGCCGGCGCAAGCGGATAGCCTCGGGCAGCGGCACCAGCGTCCAGGAGGTCAATCGCCTGCTGAACCAGTTCGAGATGAGCCAGAAGATGATGAAGCAGATGATGAATTCAAAGGGCCGGGGCTTCAGGATGCCCAAGGGATTTTGACGGCGGTCATGCAATAGAAAACAATGGCCATACGATAGTTCAATAAAAGTAAATCAAAATAAATCAATAACAATAATCACTACAACCAAGGGAGGTGTCAAACCAAATGTCGGTATCAATCAGAATGTCCCGGGGCGGAAGCAACAAATTAGCTGCCTACAGAATCGTGGTGGCAACCACCAGGTCCAAGCTCGACGGTTCCCAGTTGGATACTTTGGGATACTATCGGCCGGCCGCCAAGCCGGTGGAAGCCCGGGTGGACCTGGAAAAGGCCCGGGAGTGGATCAAGAAGGGAGCCATTGTCTCCAGCACGGCCATGCGGGTGATCAAGCTGGCCGAAAAGCAGGCCGCCAATGACGGAGTGGATCTGAAGAAGGTGATGGTCACTTTTTCGTCAACCAAAACCAAAAAGACCCACAAGGAACGGTTGGCTGCCAAAAAGAAAAAGGATTGATGAATTATGTTGAAGGATTTAGTGGAATTCCTTTCCAAGTCCCTGGTGGACCAGCCCGAAAAGGTCAGCGTCAGCGAAGTGACCAAGAACAGCGTCACCGTATATGAACTGAGGGTGGCCAAGGAGGATATCGGAAAGGTGATCGGCAAGAAGGGCCGGACCGCCCAGTCGCTGAGGACCCTGCTGGCAGCCGCCGGAACCAAGCTGGGCAAGCGGACCTCCCTGGAGATAATCGAGTGACCGGGACGGGCTGCTCCGGTGGCAAAAAAGTGCTGGGATAAAATGATCTCCCAAGACATAAATAGGGACGACCTGGTGGTGGTGGCCACGGTGATAAAAAGCCACGGACTGAAGGGCCTGTTAAAGGTCAGGGTGGAGACGGACAATCCCAAAAGGTTCCTGCCCGGCGAGTCCCTGCTGCTGGTCCTGGCAAACAGGATCCAGGAAGCGACGGTGGAGAGTTTTACGCCCCAGAACAAATACGGACTGCTTAAGCTGGCCGAGATATCCAGCATCGAGCAGGCCGATCCCTGGCGGGGGGCGGAGCTGGCCATACCGGACTCCCGGCTGGAACCGCTGGAGCCGGGACGTTATTATACTTTTCAGCTGCTGGGGATCAGCGTGATATCCCAGGACAACCAGCAACTGGGGGTGCTGTCGCGGATCGAGGATATGCCCTCCGGCGACATCTACCTGGTCAAGGGACCGAAGGGGGAATTCTATATCCCGGCTCAGGGCGACATCATCCAGCAGATAGACCTGGATAAAAAGGTGATGGTCATCAGGGATGCGGAAGGCCTGAGGTGAAGATAGACGTATTGACCCTGTTTCCCGAGATGTTCCCCCCGGTGCTGGGACAGAGCATCATCGGGCAGGCCCAGAAGAGGGGTATCGTAAACTTCAACATCGTCAATATCCGGGATTTCGCCCACGACAAGCACCGGGTCTGCGACGACGTTCCCTACGGCGGCGGCCCGGGCATGGTGATGAAGCCGGAGCCGATATTCGAAGCGGTGGAAAAGATAAAGGCCGATCCCGACGCCAAGGTGGTTCTGCTGTCTCCCCGGGGGAAGGTATTCAATCAGGAGACCGCCCGGCGGCTGGCCGGAGAGGAGCATCTGGTATTTCTTTGCGGGCATTACAAGGACATCGACGAGAGAAACAGGAGCCTGGTGGACCTGGACATCTCCCTGGGCGACTATATCCTGTCCGGGGGGGAGCCGGCGGCCCTGGTGGTGATAGACGCCATCGTCCGGCTGCTGCCCGGGGCCATCTCCGACCCGGAGTCGGCCAACTGCGATTCCTTCGAGACCGGGTTGCTGGACCATCCCCATTACACCAGGCCCGAGGAATACCGGGGGATGAGGGTGCCGGAGGTGCTGCGTTCCGGGAACCATGCCCAGATAAAGCAGTGGCGCAGACAGCAGGCTTTGAAATTGACCCAAAGACACCGGCCCGATCTTCTGGATAAGGCCGATCTGAGCGACCAGGACGCCGCCTTTTTAAAAGAAGCGAACAATAAATAATAAAAAAATAATCAGGAGGTTTAGATCAACCATTATGAACAAGCAAGCTGTGATCAAAAGCATAGAGGCCGAGCAGACCAAGAGCGATCTTCAGGAGTTCCGGGCCGGGGACACGGTAAAGGTGCAGGTCCGGGTCATCGAGGGCGACAAGGAAAGGCTGCAGGCCTTCCAGGGGGTGGTCATCCAGAAGAGGGGCCGGGGAATTGGCGCTTCCTTCACCGTCAGGAAGATCTCCGGCGGAGTGGGGGTGGAGAGGATCTTTCCGCTTCATTCTCCCAATATCGCCGCCGTCGATGTGGTCAAGAGGGGCGATGTCCGAAGGGCCAAGCTGTTCTATCTGCGCAAACTGACCGGCAAGGCCGCCAAGGTGGCCCAGAAGAGGGAGCCCGCAGCTCCGGCGGTAAAATAGCTTCAAATGGCCAGCCGGTCCGAAGGCAATAAATTATACCTGTTCGACAGTTCATACCGACGGCAGGGTTATAAACTTATCGCCGGAGTGGACGAGGCCGGGCGGGGTCCGCTGGCCGGGCCGGTGGTGGCCGCCGCAGTGATCCTTAGGGGAAAAGCCGTTCTGCCGGGCATCGACGATTCCAAGAAGCTTAGCCCAAAGCAGCGAGAGATCGCCTTTAAACTGGTGCTCGAAAGCTCTCTGGCGGTGGGCGTCGGGATCGTTGCCCCCGAGGAGATCGACCGGATCAATATCCTTCAGGCCTCGCTCAAGGCCATGAATTACGCCCTATGTTGTCTTAATCTCAGGCCCGACCTGGTCCTGATCGACGGCAACAGGATCCCCCGGGGATTGCCCAAGGGCCTCAAGCCCCAAGAGGCTAGGGCGGTCATAGCCGGGGATTCCCTCAGCCTGGCCATCGCCTCGGCATCGATAATCGCCAAATGCCTGCGGGATTCGCTGATGAGGGCCCATCATGGTGATTTCCCCGGCTACGGTTTTGACAGGCACAAGGGCTACGGCACCAGATATCACATTGCCGCCCTGAACAGATACGGCCCCTGTGCCATTCACCGCAAAAGTTTTGAGCCGGTCAAATCTTTATTGGGAGCCTGAAATGAAAGAGACGCCGTCCGCCGGTAAATGGGGGGAGGAACTGGCAGTCTCTTTTTTGTCGGAAAAGGGTTATATCATAGATGAGAGAAACTGGCACTCCGGGCGGGACGGAGAGATCGACATAATAGCCCGGGACGGGCCGATCATAGTATTCATAGAGGTCAAGACCCGGTTCTCGGAAAAATACGGCCAGCCGGTCCAGGCTGTGGGAATAAGCAAACAGAGGCAGATCGGCCGGCTGGCCAAGAAATACCTGTACCTGAAAGACCTTTATGGAAAAGCCGACTGCCGTTTCGACGTGGTGGCCATAAAATTTACCGGTGGGAAAAAGATAATTGAGCACATCGAGGACGCTTTCCGTATCAATCCCAGATGATTGGTGAAGATGGTAGTTGTAGTCCTTCCGGCTTATAATGCCTCCAGAACGCTGGCCGATACCTACCGGGAGATACCGCTGTCCGTGGTGGACAAGGTGATCCTGGTGGATGATGCCAGCAACGACCAGACGGTGTCGGTGGCCCGCGAACTGGGCATCGAGACCCATCTCCACCAGAGCAACCGGGGCTACGGCGGCAACCAGAAGACCTGCTATAAAAAGGCCCTGGAGCTGGGGGCCGACATCATCATCATGCTGCACCCCGATTACCAGTACACCCCCAAGCTGATACCGGCCATGATCGATCTGATAAGGTCCGGGGAATACGACGTGGTGCTGGGCTCCCGAATACTGGGGGGCAAAGCCATCCAGGGCGGCATGCCCCGCTATAAGTACTATGCCAACCGGCTGCTGACCATGATCCAGAACATCCTGATGGGACAGAAGCTTTCGGAATACCACACCGGATACCGGGCCTTCAGCCGGGTGGTGCTGCAGAGGGTAGGTTGGCAATCCAACAGCGATGATTTTGTGTTCGACAATCAGATGCTGTGTCAGATACTGTTCCATGGTTTCCGGGTGGCCGAGGTGACCTGCCCCACCAAATATTTCAAGGAGGCCTCCTCGATAAATTTTTTCCGCAGCCTGGGGTACGGCGCAGGATGCCTAAAAACGGCCCTGCTGTACCGCCTGAATAAATGGAATATCATCCGATCGGATCTATTCAAATGCTGTCAAAACTGATATCCTCGGCGGTGCTGGGCATAGACGCCTATCCGGTGGAGATCGAGACCGATCTGGGCTCCACCATTCCCGGATTTGCCATGGTGGGCCTGCCGGACAACGCGGTCAAGGAATCCCGGGAACGGGTGGAGAGCGCCATAAAAAATTCCAGCTTTGTCTTTCCCCTGAAACGGATCACCATCAACCTGGCGCCGGCCGACATTAAAAAAGAGGGATCGGCTTTCGATCTTCCCATCGCCCTGGGGATCCTGGCGGCCCACGAGCAGGTGCTGGGCGACGACTTCGACAAGATCGCCATACTGGGCGAGCTATCCCTGGACGGCAGTCTGCGGCCGGTGCGGGGCAGCCTGCCGATAGCGGCGGCCATGAGGGATGCCGGGTTCAAGGGGCTGATGCTGCCGGCCGCAAATGCCCAGGAGGCCGCCATCGTGGAGGGGATAGAGATCTATCCGGTTAACACCCTGAAGCAGGCGGTGGCTTTCTTCAATAAAGAGACCGTGATAGAGGCCCACCGGGTCGACCTGGACAGGATCTTCAGCGACAGCGCAGTTTACCCGGTGGACTTCTCCGATGTCAAGGGCCAGGCCCATGTCAAGAGGGCCCTGGAGGTGGCGGCCGCCGGCGGCCACAATATCCTGATGATCGGACCGCCGGGGTCCGGCAAGACCATGCTGGCCAGGAGGCTTCCCACCATTCTGCCCAGGATGTCCCTGGCTGAAGCCCTGGAGACCACCAAGATCCACAGCGTGGCCGGCCTGCTGCCGGTCAATTCGGCCCTGGTGGCCACCAGGCCTTTCCGGACCCCGCACCACACCATCAGCGACGCCGGACTGATCGGCGGGGGCGCCCATCCCCGGCCGGGCGAGGTCTCCCTGGCCCATCACGGGGTGCTGTTCCTGGACGAGCTGCCGGAGTTCAACAAGAACGTGCTGGAGGTGATGCGCCAGCCGCTGGAGGACGGGAAGGTGACCATATCGCGGGCGGCCATGTCCCTGACCTTTCCGGCCTGGTTCATGCTGGCCGCCGCCATGAATCCCTGTCCCTGCGGGTATTACACCGACCCCAACCACGAGTGCAACTGCAGCCCCCAGAGCATTCAAAAATACATGTCCAAGGTCTCCGGCCCGCTGCTGGACAGGATAGACATCCATATAGAAGTGCCGGCCCTCAAGTACCAGGAGCTGACCCAAAAAGAACCCGGGGAATGCTCCGGGGCCATTCAATCCAGGGTCGACCAGGCCCGGGACGTACAGCTTAAAAGGTTTCAGGGCCGGAAGAACATCTTCTGCAACGCCCATATGCAGTCAAAAGATATCCGTAAATTCTGCACCATCGATGAATCCAGCGATGAAATGCTGCGCAATGCCATCAACAAATTCGGCCTGTCGGCCAGGGCCTACGACCGGATACTCAAGGTGTCGCGCACCATTGCCGATCTGGACGGGTCGGAAAACATCTCCCAGGCCCAGATAGCCGAGGCCATACAATACCGCAGCCTGGACCGGAACGTGTGGGGCCAGTGAAATATTCAATCTCACAATACAAGGAGCAGTAAATGCAAAAAGGTATCCTATCCATAACGGCGGCGCTGTTGATAATGTTGTCAATGATCTCCTGCGGCGGGAAAAAGGCGGTGGCCAAACTTGATGCCGAGGACACTTTTGCCAGGGGCATGGAATTTTTCAACCGGAAGAAATATGTGGATGCCATAGACGATTTCAAAGAGATCGTATATAACTACTCCGGCACCAGGGTGGCCGCCGAGGCTTCGTATTACCTGGGGGAATGTTATTTTAACACCAAGGATTATGCCACGGCGGTTGACGAGTACCAGCATTTGACCTCCGACTATCCTTCCAGCCCCATGGCCGAAAAGGGCCTGTATCGCATGGCTTACGCTTATTACAAAATGTCGCCCAACTATGCCCTGGACCAAAGCGAGACCGCCGAAAAATCCAAAAGCACTTTGCAGTTGTATTTTGAGCGCTACCCGGAGGGCCAGGAGGACGCCCAGAAGCTGCTGCTGCAGGTAAACGAAAAACTGGCTCATAAGGATTACGAGTCAGGCTTGATATATTTCAAGATGAAACAATATTCTCCGGCCCAGATATATTTCCAGGGCGTCATAAAAGATTATCCCGGCACTTCCTGGGCCGGGAAATCGGGCCAGATGCTGCTGCAGATCGAACCGCTGCTGAAAAAAACGGCCCCGGCAAAACCTGAGCCTGCGGCCGACAGCACCAAGAGCGACCAGACCGACTAGGCCAGCTACATGGCGGTGATCAAAAATAAAATAAAAAAAATCGGGATCTTCGGGGGCACCTTCGATCCCATCCATTACGGACACTTGATAGCCGCCCAGAGCGCCCTGGAGACCCTGGGGCTGGACCGGCTGATATTCGTCCCGGCCGGGAAGCCCCCGCATAAATGCAGCTGGAAGATATCCCCGCCCGCAATAAGATTTAAAATGGTCAAGCTGGGCATTATGGGCAATAAGTATTTTACTGCTTCAGATATCGAGCTGGCGTCCGACTGCGCCTCGTATACCGTAGAAAGCCTGAAGAAGTTAAAAAAAATGTTCCCCGGTTCAGAATTATACCTATTGATCGGCCTGGATCAGGCCTTGGCCCTATCCGCCTGGAGGAAGCCCGAGGAGATATTAAAAATATGCCAAGTGATGGTTATGTCCCGGCCCGGATACAGTCCTGTGGAGGTTGAGAGCAAATGGAGGAAGGAGACGGGTTTTCTGCCGGTCCCGCTTATCGAGATCAGCGCTTCAGATATCCGGGGGAGGATCTTTCGCGGTGCCAGCATAGAATACCTGGTGCCCCCCAGTGTCCGACAATACATCCAGCAGCAGGGGCTCTATAAAGATAAATGACGGATTTGCGAGATAAAACGATGGACTCCCAGAATAATAATTCTCCATCATCAATTTCATTCTGGCAAAATCTGACCGACAAGATGGATTTTGCCAAAAGCCGCCCGGCCATCCGGCCGGGATGCGAGGAGGCCCGTTTTATCAGCCGCGACGGCAAAGAGTTTTATGTTCTGAAATCCCCCGGCGGAGTGGGCTATATCCGCCTTTCAGTCAAGGATCATTTCCTGTTCACACTGCTCGACGGCAGCCGGACGGTCCAGGAGGTCCTGGTGGAGTATTTCAGGAAATACGGCGCCCTGGCCTTCTCCAGGCTGGGGACCCTGGTACAGGAGCTCTTCAAAGGGGGCTTTCTTTCCGAAAGCCCGAGATCTTTCTACCGCAGGCTTCTCAAGAGGATCAAACTTGACAAACCACTGGTCAAGCTTATTGATCTCTTAAAATCGCTGCCCCGGCGGCAGTGGCCGATTGCAAATCTGGACACCGGCATCACCTGGCTGTATGAAAAAGGCTTCAAACTGTTCTATTTCAGGCCGGTGCAGATAGTTGCCGCCGTCTTTTCCCTGGCAGGGTTATTCATGTTTGCCCACCTATTCAGGGCCGGAGAATACAGCCTGTTTAAATCGTCCGGCTCGGTCGTTTTGGGGCTGGCGGTGCTGGTGCTCCTCAATTACGTTTCCATTGTGGCCCATGAGCTCTCACATGCCCTGGCCTGCAAACATTACGGGCGGCGTGTCAACAGCGGCGGTGTGATCATAAATACAGTCTTTCCGTCCTTCTATGTTGATATCACGGACTCCTGGCTGCTGCCCAAGCGAAAAAGGGTTCTGATATCACTGATAGGGCCTTTCTCCCAGGCATTTATCGCCGGGGTCCTGTCGGCCGTAATAATGATATTTCCCCATCTTTTCATCAATCCGCTGCTTTATAAATTCGCCTTTCTGTCCTACCTGACGGTGTTCCTCAATCTCAATCCGTTGCTGGAGCTGGACGGATATTACGTTCTGATAGACTGGCTGGAGATCCCGGGCCTTAAGGCCAAGGCCTCCGATTTCGTCAAGAAACGGTTATGGCCTAAGATCAGGACCAGAGAGCCGTTTAGCTGGCAGGACAAGGTCTTCACGGCCTACGGCCTGGGCGCCATCATTTGGTCGGCTCTGGCCCTGGCCATCGTGGGGTATTTCTGGCGGATAAGAGCCCAGCAGATAGGGAGCCATTTATTCAACGCTACCAGCCAGCAGCTGCGCCTGATCCTTCTATTGGGAGTTGGTGTGATAATCTTGGCGGCAATGGGAGCTGCTTATAAAAAGATAAAACTTATGGCGGTCAGCCTCTGGAGGGGCTTTACCGACCTGATATATCGCAGACCGGCAGCCATGGCCGGCGCCCTTTTCTTTTTATGCCTGCTGGGCAGCTTCATTTACAGCCATATTCAAGGCTGGCCGGCCATCGCCATCTCAATCACCTTTGCCCTGGTGCTGGGGGCGCTTTCCCAGAGGGTTTATTCCTATTATAAAGGATCTTCATTGTGGCTGGTGTTGATGGGGCTTCTTCTGGCGGCCCTGGGAAGCCTATTCATAAAGATATTTCCGGTTGGCCTTCGGCCGGCCGTTTGGCTGATCGGGTCGGTGGCATTGTTTGCCGCCACCTATACCCAATTTTCCTTTTCCAGCCTGCGCCGCTGGCGGCAGTGGCAGCGGGTATTGTGGGGCGGGCTGTGGTTCGGAATACTGGTATTGCTGGGGTATTTTCACGGGATGTCCACTTGGCGGACCCTGGCCATAATGCTTTCCACCACCGCCTTTCTGATGCTGTTGTCGCTGGTGTGGCACAACATGGGCTCTTCGCTGGAATATTTTTGGATATACTTTTTGCTTGGCATCATCTCTTGGAACATCATACTTATATTTTCGCTATTCAATTTTGGTTTTCTTGCCGCGCTGCTTTTGGTGTTTGCCGTGTTTTGGCTGTATTTGATAATAAAAAGCGCCCGCTGGCTCCCGGAGAGCGCAAGCTTTGAACCGGCATCGTCCGAAAAAAGAAGGATGCGCCAGGCCGCCGTAAAGATCTACCGGATGGCAAGCAGTTATTTTGCCTCGTTTTTCGGCCAGGGGCAGGCCCGGGCGATGGACGACCGCCTTAATCTGATCATGATAGAAAAGAACTGGCCGATCCGCCTTTACGGCAACCGAAGCGAGGAACGATTTGAGCGCAGTACCGGTATAGTCGACCGGAGCCAGGCTTTCCGGGGCATGCTGGATGAAGTGTTGAATTACCTTTCCCATGAGGTGGGCGATTATTTTGCCAGGAATACAATAAAAACGGCCTATCAAAGCCTTTATTGGGAGGAGCGGGAGATAGCCCAGCAGTACTTGATGAAGGGTTCTCTGTGGGCCAGGGATATGGCTGTGGCCAATCTCAAACAGGAGAAGCGTGACGCCCAGAATGTCATTGCCGGGGTGGCAAGGTTTTGGGAATTGGGCGAAGAGGAAACAACCCTGTTCTATTCCCACCTCAAGGAGGAAAGGGTCCGTTCCGGAGAGATGATCATAAGACAGGGCGAACCGGGCGACAAGTTCTATATCATTAAATCCGGCCAGGTGGAGGTGGTAATCTCCCGCAAAGGCGAGCCCGATCTGATGGCGGCCAACCTTTCCCGCGGGGATTATTTCGGCGAGATAGCCCTGATCAAGAACGTCCCCCGAACCGCGTCGGTAAGAGCCGTGGCCGACTGCTCCCTGTTGGTTCTGGAACGGAAGGATTTCGAGTCCCTGATGGCCAGAAAGGTGGATCTGGCGGTCCGGATCGATCGGCTGATAGAGAACCGGGGCTTTCTGATAAAACTGCCGCTATTTTCCGAGTTCGCTCCGGCTCAAGTGGCTATGGCCGCCTCCCGTCTGGTTCCTGAAAGATACCACCCCGGACAACCGGTAATAATTCAAGGGGAAATTGGCGACAGTTTTTTCATCATCAAAGAGGGCCGCTTGGACGTCCTGGTGATGAAGGACGGACAGAAGAACAAGGTGGCCGAACTGGGTCCCGGCGAGTATTTTGGCGAGATAGCCTTGCTGCTTGATGTTCCTCGCACGGCCGATGTAGTGGCCGTTACGGAATGCCTGGTGCTCCGGCTCCATAAGGACGACTTTAAAAGTCTTTTAGGGGAGCAGCTGTATTTTGCCAAGAGCTTGGAGAGGACATCAAGCCGGAGGATGAGCGATACCAGGCACAAGATAAGTTTTTAGCAAGGTAAATAAAAGGCGGCGGGATATAAATTTATCTGATTTTCAGTTGATGAGCAGCAAGCATAAATTATACAATAGAAAAGCAGGCCCAAAACTTGATTATAAAGGATCTTCACACCCATACATTATATTCTGACGGGAAACTTAAACCGGAAGAAGTATGCTCCATAGCCAAGGCCAAGGGATATCTGGTGGGTATCTCCGATCACTGCGGCGAAGGGAGTTTCCAGATAAACAGCGACGACCAATTCCGGCATTACCTTCAGGCTTTGGAAAGGCTTCCGGTATTCAGATCGGCCGAGTTGGACCTGGGCACCGAGATCAGAATATCGCGGCAATTGCTGGATGAATGCGATTATCTCATCGGAGGGGTGCATTCGATCGGCGACCTGAATTTTTTTGACAGCCAGGCGCAAGTGACCGCCCCTCGGGCCATCACTGAACAGCTGTTGGACCTGATTGAAACAAAGGCCCAGCAGCACAGATTTCACATACTGGCCCATCCGGGGCTTCTCCCGTTAAAACTCAGACCGGATGCAGAAAAGATCCTGGATAACAAATGGAGCCAGCTCCTGGTGGGGCTGGCCCTGAAGTACGATTTTGCTCTGGAGATCAGTTCCCGGTGGGAACTGCCGGGATACGAAACGATACAAATTGCTTTGGAGGCCGGGGTAAGGTTTTCATTGGGTTCGGACGGCCACGACCGGGGAACGGTATGCCTATTGGACCATTCGCTGGCAATAGTGAATAAGCTAGGCATTGCCGAGGAAAATATATTCCCAGGGAGAAGATCAGCCGACGGAGAGGCTGTCCTCGATCCTTTCGTTGAGCACCCTGATCCGGGCGGAAAGCACCCGGGATAAAGCTAACATTGTCTTGGCGGCAATCTTGGGCTCTTTTTCAACCAGGTAGGCGATGTGCTTTCTGGTCAGCACGAAAATCTCGGTCTGTTCAAGGGCCACCACATTGGCCGAACGGGGGGCTTTATCTAAAAGAGACATCTCTCCGAAGAACTTCCCGGGGCCCAGCTCGGCCAGGATAATATCCGTCTGTTCGGCCGGCAGACTGATCTGCACCCTACCGCTTTTTACCATGTAGAGACTGTCCCCCGGGGCGTCCTTTTGACAGATCAATGCTCCGGGCATGAAGCTTTCGGCATCGGTGGACATAATTTGAGTAATCTTCAAAAATTCCTCATCGGTCAATTCCTGAAAAAGCAGGCATTGCCGCAGGCCGGTAACCTCGTCCATGTAAATATCCTTTCTATTATTTTTGGGAGGAAGACATAATGACCAATATTGTTGAGGCCCTTAAAGGCAACAACCTGTTCAGCGCCCTCACCCCTGAGGAGCTGGAGAGGATATCCCGGCTTATCTTCGTAAGATCATACCGGTCCGGCAGGACCCTGTTCTTTGAGGGCACTCCCGGGGAGGTGATGTACCTGATCCATTCCGGCAAGGTCGGGATATACAAGACCGTAAAAGACAAAGAGGAACTGCTGCTGGCCACCCTTGGCCCCGGCAGCTATTTCGGCGAGATGTCACTGCTGGATTCCCAGCCCCGTTCAGCCACCGCCAGAATATCAGAGGACGGAGAGCTGGTAGTGATCACCAAAAAGGTCTTTGAACAGATGCTGGAAACCGACCCCAAAATAACGTCAAAACTCCTGATCACCCTGGTAAAGGTGGCCTTGCATCGCTTGAGAACGACGGATGAGAAATTCAAGGATCAGAACAACTGACGCCCATCACTATATAGCATAGCAAAAGAAGACTTTGCTGTCAAGAAATAATGAATCTTTTAAACCGGGGGCATAGGACATGAGCAAACCGCAATCAAAAATCGACCAGGCTACCCCGATCCAAAAAAAGAACTATGGGTACTACCTAAAGCTGGTTGTCTTTTTGGAAAAACTCAAAAGGGAAAGCGACATGGACCTGGGGCCTAAACTGCTGGATAAGATCATCGACGCCCAGAGGGGGGGCGAATTGGCCTCCGAACAGGTGATGGAGCTTTCGGAGAGGATCCAGGGTTGGGTGGAAAGGCAGCACCAATACTTTGCCAGCCAGGAATTTCAGATGAAAAAACTGTTGAGGGCCATGGAGACCGGCGATCGCAGGGTAATAAAATCCAGGGTTCCACGTAGCTAAAGATACAGAAAAGGAGCCAATAATGGAACAGCGGGAGCTCGTAAAAAAAATACTGGAGAAACTGGATCATATAACCGGCAGGGAAAGCAGCTTGTTGCAGGGGGACCTGGAGCAGGCTGTTTTTGCCAAACTGGGCCAGGTGGAGAAGATAATATCATCCATTCAGAAATATTTGCCCAAAAGGGTGATAGACAAGATTCTGCTCAACCCCGATGGGGTCAAGGTGGAAGGGGAGCGCCGGCAGGTCACTGTTTTGTTCGGGGACCTGTCGGGCTTCACCGCCATGTCCGAAACCATGGATCCGGAACAGGTGGTGGAGGTGGTCAATCAGTATTTCGATACCATGGTGGAGATAGCCTCCCGCTATGGCGGACATATCGATAAATTCATGGGAGATGCGCTGATGGTGCTTTTCGGAGCTCCAGTGGCCCATGAGGATGATCCGTTAAGAGCCTGTATGGCGGCCATCGAGATGCTGGAGGCCATGGATCGTTTCAGCGCCGAGAGAAAAATGGATCTGGCCATGAGCATCGGCCTGAACACCGGGGAGGTGGTGGCGCTCAATGTCGGCTCCAAGGAAAGAATGGAATATACCGTCATCGGCGACGGGGTCAACTTGGCGGCCCGGCTGGAGAAGGTGGCCACCGCCCGGGAATGCGTTATCGGTGAAAACACCTACCGGCAGGTAAAAGGCAAGATCAAGCTGAAGAAACTCAAACCAGTGATGGTGAAGGGTAAGTCCAAGCCCCAGAATGTCTACCTGATCCAGGGGCGGATGGATGAGGCCGGTCAGGCCAGTACATTGCGGGCGGGCAGCATCAATCTGGTGGGTCGTATGGCCGAGATGGACAGCATCAAGCAGGCACTCGCCAAGGCCAAAGACTCACGGGGGCAGGTGGTGGCCATCACCGGGGACCCCGGGGTAGGCAAGTCCAGGATCGCCAAAGAACTGGAATTGCTGGCCAGGGACCAAGGATTCAAATTTGCCAAGGGCAAATGCCATTCCTATTCCAACAACGTGGCTTATCTGCCCTTTATCAGGCAGATGCATCTGGTCTTCAACATCGAAGAAAAGGACAGCAGTGAAAGAAAGCTTGAAAAGATCCAAGAAATTCTCCATATGCTGGACCTGGGCGATTTCGAATCATTTTTAGGGTCTTTGCTGGGCATCAATTACCCCGAAATAGAAGGGCTGGATCCGGAAAAACGCAAGAGGAAAACCTTCGAAGGCATCCAGGAGCTTTACCTGCGTCTGTCAAAAAAACAGCCGCTGGTCGTTGCCTTTGAGGACCTGCAATGGGCCGATACCCTGAGCCTGGAACTGCTGGAGCATCTGGTGGATGCTACCGCAGGCCAGGCGCTGTTGATCTGCGCCGACTTCCGCCCGGAGCTGGCCCTGCCCTTCATCGGCAAGCCCTATTGCCTGAATATAACCCTGAAACCGTTGGGAAAACAGGAGGCCTGGCAGATGGTCTCGGCCCTGGCGGCAGTTTCTGATGTCGAGGATCAGGTGCTGAACAAGCTTTTGGAAAGGACCGAGGGTAATCCCCTGTTCATAGAGGAAGTGATCCGGCACCTGATATCGCGGCGGCTGGTGAGGCGCGAGGGGGAAAGCCTGGTTCCTTCAAAAAGATTTGGAAAGATGACCCTTCCCAACACCGTGGCTTCGGTGGTACTGGGCCGGATCGACAAACTGGGAGAGGAGCTGAGAAGAGTCCTGCAGTATTCGGCGGTGATCGGCAAGGAATTCGACCGGACGGTGCTGGCCAAACTGCTCAAGCAGCCGGAGGAAAAGATCCAATCCCTGCTGGACAGCCTGGAACATTTCGAGGGGCTGCTCTATTCCAAGCTGGTGGACACCAGACGGGTCTACGAATTTCATTCCACCACCACCCATGAGGCGACCTATTCCACCCTGCTCAAGCAAAGGAGAAAGGAACTGCACGGCAAGGTGGCCATGACCCTGGAGAACGAGTACCGGGACAACCTTTTCTTCCATCTGGAGGATCTGGCCCATCACTATTACAACAGCAGCAATCAGGACAAAGCGCTATCCTACCTGCACCGGGCGGGAGATAAATCCCGCGGGCTTTATGCCAATCCCGAGGCCATTGAGTTCTACGAAAAGGGGCTTACGGTCCTGAAGGCGCTAAAGGAAAATGATGACAGGCTTTTGGAAAAGGCCGAGATCCTGGGGGCCCAGGGAGCCATCTACCGGCTGATAGGTGAAATGAGCCGGGCTCTTAAAAATCTCAATCAGGCAGTCAAGGCAACAGCCGGTGGTGGCAATAGCGCCGTCTCCCGGAAATACACATTAGAGGTCGGCATCATCCATGATATGCTGGGCCAGGCCGACCGCGCCTTAGTCCTGTGGCAAAAAGTACAGAAAGCGGCCCAAAAGGACAAGGACAAGGAGGCCCAGGCCCTTTCCCTGCAAAATCAAGGACTTCTATGCTTGCGAAAAGGGGACCCGGCCAAAGCCGTCGAGGATTTCCAGACGGCCCTGAAGGTATTTGAGGAACTCAAGGTCAAAAAACACATTGCCCGGATAAACTCGCACCTGGCCCAGGCTCAAGAGGTCATGGGGAATCTCGACAAAGCCATCGAGCACAATGGCACCGCCCTGGCGATATCACAGGAGATCAATTACCTGGAGGGGATAGCCTCGTACAATAATAACCTGGGCATCAACCTGTTGATGACCGGCAGCATCGAGCAGGCGGCGGTCAATTTCCGGACCGCCTATAACCTGGCCGGGAAGATCGGCGACCGAAGGGTCGAAGCCCTGGCCGGTTTCAACCTGGGCAACTGCCAGTACATCATGGGGAATTACGATTCGGCTCATGAATATTACCAAGGAGCCCTGGCCTCGGCCCGGGAGATAGGCGATATCGCCCAGCAGATGAACATAGACATCAACCTGGGATGTCTGCAACAGGTGAGGGGCAATGCCAAGGCCGCACTGGAATATCACACCAATGCCCTGGAAATAGCCTTGAAGATAGGCGACAGAAACAACGAACTGGAGACCAAGCGCAACCTGGGGATCGATCTTTCCATGTTGGCTGATTACAGCAGGGCCCGGGCCGAATTTGAAAGCGGGCTCAAACTGGCACTGGAGATAGGCGACCCCCGGATGGTGGCCTATCTCAGGGCCAATTATGGGCTGACCATGGTCAATCTTCGGGATCTGAACCAGGCCGAAAAGCTTCTATCGGAAGCGCTGGATGATGCCAGGAAGGTGGGGGATCCAGAGGTCATCCTGTCGGTGGTCAGGGGTTTCATAGAGCTGAACCAGGCCAAGGGCGATTTCGGGGCCGGCCGGCAGGAAGTTGACCGGGCCCTAAGGATATCCGGCGATACCCATAACAAGAGAGAACGGGCCTATGCCCTAATGTACAGCGCCCTGCTGATGGTCCAGCAGAATGAACACGAAGGGGCGGCTACCCCCATATCGGAATCGCTGACCCTGGCCCGGGAAATGAATGATGGTATCCTGTTGTGCAAGCTTTATCTGATCTCGGCCCGAAGATCGCTGGCCTGCGGATCGTTCAACGAAGCCCAGATGTTCATATCGGATGCCAGGGAGGAAGCGATTAAAAGCGGGGCCAGGGAGGAAATGGCAGAAAGTTGTGGCCTGATGGCCCGGCTAAAAAAAATGCAGGGCTTGGAAGATGAAGCCGAAACCGAATTGAACAGCCAAAGGAATGAGCTCAGCGACATTGCCCTGAGTATTCCGGAATATTTGAGAAAAGGTTATATGGAAGCCAGGATATCTTTCGATTAGTCAGATTATATCAATGAAAAAAGCGCCCCGGTTCGGGGCGCTTTTTTCATTGATCTGTTATCTCAACAGGGTGATCTTTTGGGTCAAGCAACCTTGGCCCGAAGTCAGGCGGTAGAAATATACGCCATTGGACAGGTTCCGTCCGTTGTCATCGGTGCCGGTCCAGTTGGCGGCATAGCTGCCGGGCTGTTTGACCTCGTCAAATAGGGTCTTCACCAGATGCCCGCAGATATCGTAAACCTTTAGCGCCATCCTCTCCTGCCGGCTGGTGCTGTAGCGGATCTGGCAGCTGTTGTTGAATGGGTTGGGCATGGCCCTTAAGCTGTATGAATAGATATCGGCTGCCTCCGGGATGTTCACCAGCACCGGTCCGTACCATTCGGTGGCGCCAAGATTGTCCAGGGCTCCCAGGCGATACAGGTAATCTTGTCCCGGCAGGGCCGAATTATCCTGGTAGCTGTAATCCGAACCAGAGCCTGTCCCTTTCAGCTCAGCCAGGCGGGTATATATTTTTCCGTCGTCTGAGGATCGTTCCACCAGCCACAGATTGTGCTCCTCCTCCAGACCGCTCCGCCAGGCCAGGTTTACACTTCCCTGTTCGAAAGCCGCAGCAAACATAGATAACTCCACCGCCATGGGAGTGGCAATGGCTCGGGGAGATACCCCGGCAGCCAGGCTGTTGAATTGGTAGTAAGAGCCGTACTTGGCCGGCACCTTGGCGCCCTTGGTGGTGATGGAATTTGTAGTTGGGAAGGCGTTCCATGGATTGTCGCTGGTTTCATATTGGGAAACCGCCAAAAACTTAAATACATTGCCCACGGTGTATTTTAAATAACTAAAGGGCACCCGCATTTCAGCGTAGGTGTACTTATTGATGCTGTCCAGATAGGGCCTATTGGCTGCAAGATAGGCTGCTATGGTAACTGAATCAACCCAGGCTGAACCGTTCCATTTCTTTAAAGAAATGGAGTCGGCATTTTCAAAAACCAGGCAGAAATCTGGCCGGAAATTGACATCGAATCCGGCGGATCCGGTGCCGTTGTATTTGAAAGTTGAGTCGGCCCCTCCGGTGCGGGTGTCAAAATAAAATAGCAAATCACCGGCTGTGCGCCAGTCATTGCGGCCGTAACCCAAGTATAGATTGGATGCATCCCACGTGGTAAATAGTGTGTCCCTTGAACCCACTGCTCCAATCCGTGTGCCGATCCGTTCGCTTTTGCAGAAATCATTTACGGCGCCGAATGTAACATAACCCAATCTTATCGTATGGGGAGTTACAGTATCTCCTGAAGCCACTATGCGGGGTTCGTTGCCCAAAGTTCCCCACCGAGTGGGAGAACTTTCATCTCCGGCTTTTAAGGCAAATATCAAGGTATCTCCCGGAGCAAAGCCGTAAACAGTTTTCTTCTCAAGCACACCAGCATTTGCTGGCGCCCAAGTCTGGTAATATGTAGAACCAGTGTCGATAAAATCGGTTTCGGAACTTATCTTGCCCAAGTCGGAAACAGCGGAATTGTACTTGGAATATTTCAGCCAGTATTTACTGGCTTTCTCTGTCAAAGCATCATCGCTGACAGCGGTCCACGAAAGTTCTACGGTGCCCTCAATGGTGCCGGTGTATACCGAATCCACCAGGTCAACGATCGGTTCCGGTTCAACGTTGAACCCCTGGTAGGCTAATATCCGGCGGGTCAGTTCGGAAGCGGTGCTGGGATGAATGCCGTTGCTCAACGACCCGATGGAGAAGGTCAAATAGACGTTATTGTGGTTGGAAGCTTTCTCTCCCTTGTAGTAGCTTCCATAGGTGGTGGCCCGGCCGTAGGTGATCTTGCCGGGACCTTCGCTCTCCATCAGCAACTGGCTCCCGGTCAACTTCGGTGAGATGATATCCACCGAATTATCAGGCCCCTGCTGGAAAGGATAGTCGAAATACATGCCCTCGGTGAATGTGCCGGCAATGCCGTTTATCTTCTGAATGTTGCCTGTTTCCGATGCATTGCCGGGGCCCTTGTATTCGGAGCCGAAATATGAGAATAAGGTTGTGGTATTATACATCTCACCGAAATCGTTACCGGCCACCAGCAGGCAACTCAAACTATCGGTGGCAAAATTTTCCAGAGAGTCTTGTTGTTCTTCCTGTATAACGCCGGCAGTGCTGCCGTCCTCGGCATAGCCCAGGTCCAGCAGGCAGAGGTTATAAGCGTCGCTGCTGTTCAGTTTTCCCTGCTTGCGCCAGGCATATTCCAGAATATCGGTGTCGGTGATCTGAACGAACAACTGGTTGGGTATGTTGCGTTCATTAAATGCCCGGACATAGGCCGAATCGAGCGGGATATAGATGGAATCGGGTTCGGCGATGGGGTCCTCGTTCCAGCCGGTAGTGGATGGGTCATCGTAATTCTTTTTGGGGTGATACCAGATGCTCCGGCCTGCCGCCTTGTCGGCGCTGATGTTGTAGTTGATGTCCACCGCATCCAGGGTGTCATCCTTCTGCGAGTTGAGCAGGAAGTACTGACCGAAATCGTCGCCCCGGCCGTTGGTCCGGCTGGAATCCAGCCAGGCCACCGAGAACCAGTCCCCGAAGCGGCAGACGTCCGGGGCTCTCTGACCGTAATACCAGTTGTCGTTTACCACTTTGACGGTGGAGCCCAAGCGGGCATACTGGTCGAAATACCTGGCCCGTATCTGGTAGCCGTAAGTGCTGCTGGAGGAATCTGCCCAGCTGGTCCAGAACGAGGCATTGTCGGTGCCCATGGTCACGGACGGTATGCGGCAGGCCACCGGGGCGGTGGAAAGGTTGATCTTGCCGTTCGAGCCCAGAGACTTGGCGTCGGGATAAAAGCGCTGGGCATATATGTCACCGTAGAAATGGTTCTGGAAGCTCAGCCAGACTATGGTGAAATAGCCTGTGTCAGAGGCAGCGATGGATGGAGTGAAATGCGGTCTCTCGACATCGCTATTGACCTGCTTGCTGGCGGTGAGGGGGGTAAGATCGGGCTTGAAATAACGGAAATAGATATCGGCCCGGGCTAGGCCGTCCCGGTTGTCCTGCCAGGTCACGGCAATGCCCTCGTCAGTGAAACTGACCGCTGGCAAAACGTGGCTAACCTTGAGGCCGTCCTCGTTGAGTTTGATGTCGGGCGACTGCGGCTCGAACTTGTAGTTGAACAACCTGCCCCAAATGTCGATCTGCCCGTCCCGGTCATCCTGCCAGACCACAATAAAGTCCTGGGTTCTTCTGTTGACCGCGATCTTGGGGTATTTGGCGTTGCCCTTGTTGGACGCCTCCAATACCGGAATCTCGTCGGTCATCGGGTGACCGGTCTTGTCCAGCTTACGACCATACAACTGACACAATTCCCCGGATTTCATTATAGAGTCCTGCCAGACCACGAAGAAAAAATCCGCCTCAGTACCAGCCACATCGGGCTGCTCCTGGGTATGCTCGTCCACCCGGATCCGGTTGACCAGAAAGGAGCCTGTAGCCGCTGCCGGTTTCCGCTCCCAGATCCGGCCGTAGATGTTGAAATTTCCGTCTCGGCTGTCGGCCCATACATAGCGGGAGCCGTAATTCTCGTCCATCACAGCGGCCGGGGCCCGCTGTGTAGCTTCCCCGGCATCGTTGTCCCACAGGAATATTTTGCAGGTATCTTTGGCGGCATGAGCCGTACATGCAACGGTAACGCCAAATAAAACAATCAACGCTAATTTTTTCACTTCTTCTCTCCTTTTCCGGAATTGCTTTTTATTCTTATGGATTCCACGGCCACCATCAGCAATCTCAATCTGGCGGATTTATCGGTCATGCCGCTTTTTAATTTTTCAAATATAGGCGCTTTTTCTGAGGACAGATGGTAATTCTCCTGATTGTTTTCATTTGAATAGAGCACACCCTGCATCAAAAGGTCATCGATAGCCGTCTTGATTGCTTCCTGGGGGCGTCCGGTCAGCTTGGTCAGGCTGCAGACCGATTCCTGAGCCATGGGCTGCCGGCTGTAGTGAATAAGGATATTCCATTTTTCAAAACAATCAACGGTATCCTTAATGAAAACGCTAAGCTCCGGGAAGTCCTTTGAGTTATACATGTAAATCCTTTGTGTTATTATTTTTAACACTAGAATTACATGCAACTATTATGCCAACAGAAATTAAACGCTAACTCTTTAATATATAAAAGGTTAAATAATGACGTGGGCTATGATTGTTATACTATTACATAAGCCAATAATAATATAATAGTATAAATTATGGTTTGGTTATATTAAGTTCTTTTATAAGCCGGGATAAATAAGTGGGTTGTATTTTTATGGCGGAAGCAGCTTTGCGTTGATTCCATTTGTTTGCATTCAAGACTTTTATCAGGTATTCTTTTTTGAAAATTTTCTGCGCCTCGTCCCAGGGAATGTTAGAAGACAGCGCCATATCCTTTTTGCCGCCAATGTTGATATCCTGCAACATAATATTATTGATCACTTTTCCCGAAGATATCACCACTGCCCGCTCAACGACATTCTGAAGCTCCCTGATATTTCCCGGCCAGCTGTATTCCAGCATGGAATTGATCACCGCGGCCGAAAATCCCATGATATTCTTTTTGGTCTCCCGGCAGAAATATTTCAAAAAATGCTCGGCCAGGACCGGTATGTCCTCCCGGCGCTGCCTTAGCGGTGGTAAAAATATCTGGAACACATTCAGGCGGTAATACAGATCCTCCCGAAACTGGTTTTCCCTGACCAATTGTATCAGATCGTGATTGGTGGCGCCGACTATCCTGACATCGACCTTTATGGTTTCACTGCCGCCCAGCCGTTCAAATTCGCGCTCCTGCAATACCCTCAGGATCTTGGCCTGGACCGCCAAAGGAAGGTCACCCACCTCATCCAGAAAGATGGTCCCCTGGTGGGCCAGCTCAAACCGGCCCCGCCTTAAGTTGATGGCCCCGGTGAAGGAGCCTTTCTCATGCCCGAACAGCTCTGACTCCAGCAGTTCCAGGGGTATGGCGGCGCAGTTTACGGCGATGAACGCCCTGTCGCGCCTGGGGCTTTGGTTGTGGATGTACCTGGCCAGAAGCTCTTTTCCGGTGCCGTTCTCACCCTGCAGTAAAACCGTGGTATTGCTCAAGGCCACCTTCTGAGCCAACCCTAAAACCTCCTGGATGGAAGGGCTTTCTCCGATAATGGTGTAGCGGCTGGCGATGTCATCCCTAAGCTGAAGGTTCTCGGTCTGCAGTTTGTGGTATTTGTCGGCATTCTCCAGGACCCGGGCCGCCATTTCGGCCACTTTCAGAAGCAGGTCCTGGTCCCGTTCGTCAAAGGACTGGCTTTCCTGCTTGTTCAAGACCTCGATGACCCCGACCGTCTTGTCGTCCAGCACCAGAGGAACGCACAACAGCGAGCGGGTGATGAATTTGGTCTTTTCGTCAATGCCCTTGTACCAGCGGTTGTCCTTATCCGCCTGATTGACTATCTGGGGTTTCTTCTCCCGGGCCACCCAGCCGGCTATGCCCTGGCCCATCGGAACCGAAAGCTTCTTTAATTCCTCGGAAACCTGCCCGGTGGCATGGGCGAAATGAAGTCTCTGGGTGTTCTCATCCAGCAGCAGCAAAGAGCTGGCCTCAGCCATGGTCAGCGTCTTGGCTGCCTCAATGATCATATCCAACAGCTGGGTCTGGTCCAGGGTCGATGACAAGGCCTTGCTCAGTGAGTATAGAAATTCAAAATCGTTGTTTGAATCTGGATTCTGTTTCATAAGATCACTCCTTAAGGTAATGAAAAACCAGAGATGAACAATTTTATAATACAACCCTTATACAATTAAATAATATCAATGTAAACAAGTCAAGTCAAGTAAAAAATATAATTAAAATAATGTATAGAATAAACCCGTTGACAGCACGAAATTACAGTGTTATCATTGCAATTGAATCGTTAGGGAGGAACTATGTTCAAAAATATTTCCAAGATCATTTTAACAGCAATACTGGCGGCGGCCCCGCTGGCAGCCCGGGAAAATAAAACGATCAAGGGGAAAGATTATTCCGGAGAATCCCGCCAAACCAGCGTATTCGGCGATCAGGCAATGCTGAAGGGACTCTTTTCCTATGGTGCGGCAGTCTACCAATTCCAGCTTCCGGCCGCCACCGACCGGATAAAGGCCGGATTAAGCTTCAAAAACATAAAAAACAAATGGCTAAAGATATACGTCTATAATTATGGAACCGCCTACGATGATCTTTCCATCCGCAACAAAAGGCTGAGTCCCAACTGGAGGCTGTGGGAAGCGACCAACAGCGATGGCTTATGGGAATCCCGCAGTCCCAAGTATCTTTACACCACTTCATATGACGGCCGGATAGATTACCTGGGACCGCAGAATATATTCAAGATCCTGCTTTATGCCGACGGGGGCATACCCTTCATCAGCGACGGAAGATTCATTATCGAGCAAATAATATTGGAGTATAGCACCAGCGAAAGCCTGCTTCCGGATATCATTACTTCGAAGGACGTTTGGATCGAGGGAAATTTTATGCTGGTCAGGGGAGTGGGGCGGACCAAAAACAGGATAGACGCGCCGGGTTACGAGGCCCTGCCGAAGCTTACCGCCCTGAGGCTGGCCAAGGTGGATGCCTATAAGAAGCTGGCGCTGGCCCTGAAAAAGATACCCCTGTCCGGCGGAACCGCGGCCATTCCCGGCAGCCAGGTGCGATCCACTCGTTACATCAGCGACACCGAGGTGGAGATCATTCTGGAGGTGCCGCTGGCCAGTCTGCATGAGAAGAAGTAAATACTGCAAAAACACCCCGACCAGAAGACACCATACCTACAGGAATATTTTTTAATGGAATTTTTAGCAAAGCTCAACCCCGAGCAAAAAGAAGCTGTCACCTACCTGAAGGGCCCCCTGCTGATACTGGCCGGGGCCGGCTCGGGAAAGACCCGGGTGCTGACCCACCGCCTGGCTTACCTGGTGGGGCAGGGTGTTTGCGCCCCCCGGGCCATATTGGCGGTGACCTTTACCAACAAGGCGGCCGGGGAGATGAAAAACCGGGTGGGCCGCTTGATAAATCGCAGCGTGGACGGCCTGTGGGTGGGGACTTTCCACTCGGTCTGCGCCAGGATACTGCGCCAAGAGGGATATCTCCTGGGATACCAGCGCGATTATACCATCTACGACGAGAACGACAAGCTGGCCCTGATGAAAAAAGTGATGGGCGACCTGGCCATCCCGGAACGCAGGGTGCCGGTAAAAGCCGTGATATCGCGCATCTCCAGCTCCAAGGACAGCCTGGTGGGGCCGGAGGAATACCAGAAGATGGCCTACGATTTCTTTGAGAAGGAGGTAGCCAGGATCTACCACCTCTACCAGCAGGAATTGCTGAAGAACCAGGCCATGGATTTCGACGATCTGATCTTCAATACCGTAAAAATACTGTCCGGCAACAAAAAGATCCTGGACGATTACGGCCATAAATTCCAGCACATCCTGGTCGATGAGTACCAGGATACCAACCGCGCCCAGTATATGCTGGTAAAACTGCTTTCCCAGAGCCACCGCCAGTTATGCGTGGTGGGCGATGACGACCAGTCAATCTACGGCTTCCGGGGGGCCGACATCCGGAATATCCTGGAGTTTGAGAAAGATTTTCCCGAGGCCAGGATAGTCCGCCTGGAGCAGAACTACCGCTCCACCCAGGTCATTCTGGAATGCGCCAATCAGGTGGTCAAGAACAATGCCGGCCGCAAGGGCAAGGAACTGTGGACCGACAATCCCAAGGGGGAGAATGTCTCGCTGTGGTGCGCCTGGGACGAACGCGACGAGGCCGAAAAGATCTGCCGGGCCATCAAGCAGCATTGGACCAAAGGCTCCTTGAAGGACTGCGTGATACTTTACCGCACCAACGCCCAGAGCCGGGCGCTGGAGGATTCCCTGCGGCGGGCAGCGGTGCCCTATCTGATAGTGGGCGGGCTGAAATTCTACGAACGGAAGGAGATCAAGGATGTTCTGGCCTATCTGCGGGTGGTGGTCAACCCGGCGGATGCCGTGGGCTTGAAAAGGATCATAAATATTCCGCCCCGGGGCATCGGCGACACCAGCCTGTCCCGGATCGAATCCTATGCCGCCGAAAGGGATATCTCCCTGCTCCAGGCCCTTAAGGAAAACGACCAGGTGCCCGGACTGGGGCCGGGCATAAAATCGGCTGCCAGCGGGTTTGTAAAGGATTTGGAAAAGCTGATAGCCTTAAAAGAATCCTTGAACGCCCAGGAGCTGATCACAAAGGTCATCGAACAATCAGGCTATATAAAGTTCATCGGCAGCCAGTACCTGGACAAGGTCGAGGCCGACAGCCGGACCGAGAATGTTCAGGAGCTGGCCTCGGCCGCCAACGAATTCTGTGAACGCTCGGAGGATAAGGGCCTGCCCGCTTTTCTGGCCGAAGTATCCCTGGTGGCCGATATCGACCGCTGGAACGATTCCGCCGAGGCGGTTACCTTGATGACCATCCACAACGCCAAGGGACTGGAGTTTCCCTATGTGTTCATCAGCGGCCTGGAGGAGGGGCTGTTGCCGCACCGGGCATCGCTGGATACCATTGAAGAGTTGGAGGAGGAGCGGAGGCTGTTCTATGTGGCCATCACTAGGGCCCAAAGCAAACTGACGCTCTGTTCGGCCATGTCCCGCCGCCATTTCGGCGGACTGATGCAATCATCCCCCTCCCGCTTCATTGCCGAGCTTCCCAGGGAGAACCTGAATACCGATTCGCCGAGAAACGAAAAACCGGCCGGCGATTTCCACGGGGAGCCTCGGGAGGGAACTTATCAAACCCAGGCCAAGGGCCTCAAGGGAAAGAGGGTGCATCATGAGATATGGGGCCAGGGCCAGGTGGTGGAGGCCGAGGGGGACGGCGATGATGTGAAGCTCTCCATAGTGTTCAACGGCGGGGTAAAGAAAAAAGTAATGGCCGGATTTGTGGAATTCATATAAAACCCAGGCAGATATTTAAGACCCTGCTTGAAATTACTGACAGTTATTATTACATTTCATATGGAGATCAAGCCCAGCTTTATAGAACTTTATAAGACAGGAGATCTGGGAAAAAAGAGCCGGGAGGCCGGCGATCTTCTATCCAGCTGTACCCTCTGCCCCCGTAACTGCGGAGTCAACCGCTGGCAGGGCCAGCTTGGTTGCTGCCGGTCCGGATTTCTGCCCACGGTCTCCAGCTATAACGTCCATCACGGGGAGGAACCGCCGATATCCGGGATCCGCGGCTCGGGCACCATCTTTTTCAGCCGCTGTAACCTGTCCTGCTGCTACTGCCAGAACTGGCCGATAAGCCAACTGGGTCAGGGACAGGAGGTCACGGTGGAACGGCTGGCCGGGATGATGCTGGAGCTGCAGCAAAGGGGCTGCCACAATATCAACTTTGTTACCCCGTCCCATATGACCGCCCAGATATTGATGGCGCTGGAGATAGCAGTTCGGCAAGGGTTTAATCTGCCATTGGTCTACAATACCAGCGGGTATGATTCGCTTGATTCCTTAAAACTGCTGGAGGGGGTGATAGACATTTATCTGCCGGATATCAGATACACCGATCCCGGGGCGGCGGAGAGATATTCGGAAGCGGGGGACTATCCGGAGGTCAATCAGGCGGCATTAAAGGAGATGTGGCGGCAGGTGGGCGAATTGCAACTGGACGACCAGGGGATAGCGCTCCGAGGAATGCTGGTAAGGCATTTGGTGCTGCCCAACGGATTGTCGCAGACCCGGGAGGCTTTGAAGTTCCTGGCCGGTGAGATATCGCCCCAGGTGCATCTGTCCCTGATGTCCCAGTTCTTTCCAGCCCACCGGGCGAACCAAACTGCCGAACTGGGAAGGAGCATCAGCCGGGAGGAATATCGGCAGGCGGTGGAGTGGGCGGAGGAATTCGGGCTGGAGAACGGTTGGCACCAGGAGCTGGACGATACCGGGGGCGGTCCCCCTGACCGGATAGTGAAGACCACTTGAAACAATATCATCTATATCCATGAGTACCAAGTGCTGGGAAGACAGAAATTGTCAGCAAAAAGAATGTCCGGTCCGGCGGAGGGGCGGTAAGCACTGCTGGTTAAGCGAACCCCGGCCGGGCTTTGACGGGCTGTATCTGCCATTCCGGGAACGGCTGTACCGGCACTGCCGCAGCTGCGGCCATTTCCAGGGCATTATCGAAAGGGGCGCCGGGCGCCGGGCGGATGACCATCTGATGTCCGACACCCTTTTTAAACTGTTGGAGGAGATGGGCTCCTTTCATGAAGAGGTGGCCAGATCAAACCGGGCCCTGACCGAGAATATTCAAAATCTGGCCATGCTCAATGAAGTGACCAAGGCCCTGCAGTCCACCCTGGACCTGAAACAGATCCTGCACATAATCCTGACCGGGGTCACGGCGGCGGAAATATTAAGGTTGAACCGGGCCTTTTTGCTGCTGCTGGATGACAGCCGGAAGAACCTGGTGGGAGAGATGGCGGTCGGCCCCACCGGTCCGGAGGAAGCCACCAAGATCTGGGACGAGCTTAAAAAAACCCCCGCCAGCTTCAAGGAACTGGCTATGCGGCCCCATCAGGAAATAGACGGCAACGAATATGTCAACCGGCTGGTCAGGGAGATAAAAGTTCCGGTTGAAGATTACGACAATGTGGCCGTCAGGGCCATCAGCCAAAGAAAACCATTTTTGGTAAGCGACGCCCAGGCCATCCCTGGAGCCAGGGGCTTTGCCGCCGTTCTCAAGGTCAGCAATTTCGTGATAGTTCCCCTGATTGCCGAGAACGAACCGCTGGGAGTGTTGATGGCGGACAACTCGATCACCCGGGCGCCCATCGAGCAAAGCGATCTGACCCTGCTGGAGATATTTGCCGGTCAGGTTGCCAGCGCCATCCGCAATGCCAAGCTTTATCAGCAGCTGCAGATGAAGATGAAGGAACTGCGCCAGAGCCAGGACCGGCTGATAAAAGCCGAGAAAATGGCCTCCATCGGAGAGATCGCCACCACCCTGGCCCATGAAATGAGGACCCCTTTGGTATCCATCGGCGGCTTCATCAACTCCATGGCCAAGCAGCAGCCGGACAACCGGCCCTTTGAAAAGCAATTGAGGATAATAGGCTCCGAGATCGAGCGCCTGGAGGCGGTCCTGTCCGACACCCTGGAGATGGCTCGATTCAAAGAACCGGAGCTGGTCCGGGCCGATATCAATACCATCATTGACGATTGCCTTAAACTGCTGCTGCCGGAATTTGAGGACAAAAAAATAGAGATACAAACCAGCTATCACTGCCCGGAACATCTGATCTGGCTGGATAAACTGCAGCTGCCCCAGGTCTTTTTTAACATATTCAAAAACGCCGTTCATGCCATGCCGTCCGGCGGCCTGCTGCAGATTGAAACGCAAAAGATGGAACCCAACAATATCGAGATAACGATCTCCGACACCGGATCCGGCATATCCGGCGACCATATAGGCAGAATATTCGAACCCCGGTTTACCACCAAAAACAACGGCAGCGGCATAGGGCTGGCCCTCAGCAAGAAGATCATAAACAGCCACCGGGGAATGATAAAAGCCGAGTTAAGACCGGAAGGCGGGACCGCTTTCACCATCAGCATTCCGTTAACATAGTGCTTTGTCAGGGACCTGTAACCTTTGAAAAGGAGCGCATCATGAAAACTATTTTGGTGGTCGATGATGAGGAGAATATCCGCATTTTATACCAGCAGGATTTTACCGCTTCCGGCTACCAGGTGATCTGTGCCGCGACATTGGACGAGGCCCAGAAGGAATTCTCCCGGAACCAGGTGGACCTGGTGGTGCTGGACCTAAAGCTCACCGCCCAGGATGGCGGGCTGGAGATGCTGCGCTGGATGCGGGAGGCCAACCGCAAGATCCCCATCATCATCAATACCGCCTATCCGGCCTATAAGACCGATTTCTCCTCCTGGCTGGCCGATGCCTATATCGTAAAATCAAGCAACCTTGACGAGCTTAAGGAAACCATCGCCAGGTTGATAACGCTATAAACTTATCATATAGGATGGCATGAAAACAGTTTCAATGAGCATCTTGATAGCATTATCCATGGCTCCCTGGGCCCTGGGTGATGAATTATATTTAAAGGCCGGAAACAAATTCGAAGGAACGGTTATAAAATGGGGGGAGGAACAGATTTCGTTCGTCCTGCGCGGCACAACGTTAAATGAGGCCTTCAATATCCCGGTGGAAACGATATCAAAGGTTATATTAAACGACAGCACAGAACATGTGCCCGGCGAGGGCCGTTGGATTTCAGACGGGGAGATGAGCCAGGAGGATCTTGCAAAAGCCGGGCTGGTCAAACAAAAACCCTCCGGTGCAGTTCTTCCCATAAAACAAACAGGCGAATGTAACTCCTTTAAAAATGAGAGGAAGGCAGGGGGAAACGACATTTTAATCGAGGGATCGATCCAAAAAGTGTCAGGCTATACCGAGTATCATATAAAATTTGCCGAAGCCTACTATACCTGGCAGAGTGTTTTGGCCTTTCCGGTGGATGGTTATAAGGTAAATGTCAAGGCCTCGCTAATAAAACATCCTTTTAAATCGCCGGATAAATACGTCGGGTTCGAATTATTGTACGCCAAGAACATCACCGATCCGGAAACCACAATGGTTGATTCCGATTATGTGACGTACGAGGCATATGGATATTCTGAAAAATGGGTCTGGAGCGCTACCCAATCGACGGCCGATTTGAATGCCAGCGAGTTGTGCGCAAATTTACGGGTAGGAAGGACCCTGTATAACGATATCTCAGGTTCAATCTTGCTGGGGTACCGGTATCTGAATTTCACCTACGACATATATGGCGTAAAGGGTTGGCAGCAACCAGTATATGAGGGCCAAATATACACGTTTGACACCCTTCAAAGCACCAATGTGCTTGATTATCGCGTTTCCTATCATTTGCCTTTCTTGGGATTATGCTTAAGGTTGGGCCTGTCGGAAAATTCGTGGCTGGACGGCAAATTGACGCGGTACATCAGATCAAGGGCCAATGACGAAGATGATCATATATTGAGATATTTTAAGGTCACCACCAGCTCCAAGGGTTCCGGATGGGGGGCTGAATTGGGCGGCCGGATAATTCTGTTGAAATTGGGCTCGGGCAAAAAAATATTTGCCGGAGCCGGTTATGAATTCAGCAAGATTTCAACCACCGGTATTCAAACCCAGAGGTACTATGCCGATGATCCGGATACTCCGGAAAATGAAATCGGGCTGACCTTTACCGGTATTGATAATGAAATTAATTTAAGCCAGCAGGCGCTGACGCTTTTTCTGGGTATGAACTATTAGGTTAAATAGAGGTAAAAATTCACATGAACAGGCTTAAAACATTGGTCCTGATGGCAGGACTTTCCGTCATTCTGGTCCTGGCCGGCAATCTTCTGGGCGGCCGGCAGGGGATGATGATGGCCCTGGTGTTTGCCGGGGGGATGAACCTTTTCGCCTACTGGTTCTCCGACAAGCTGGCCCTGATGAGCTATCGGGCCAGGCAGGTGTCCGAGGCCGAGGCCCCGGAGCTGCACTCAATAGTCAGAGGCCTGGCCACCAGGGCCGGAATACCCATGCCCAAGGTCTTTGTCATTCCGTCATCTTCTCCCAATGCCTTTGCCACCGGGCGCAATCCGCAACATGCCAGCGTGGCAGTTACCGAGGGGATAATGAGCCTTCTGAACCGGGAGGAATTGCAGGGGGTGATAGCCCATGAACTGGCCCATATCCGGCACCATGATATCCTGATCGCTTCCATAGTGGCCACTCTGGCCGGAGCCATCACCATGATAGCCCGGATGGCCGGATGGGCCGCCATGTTCGGCGGCTACGGGGGACGTGACAACGACCGTAACAGCGGTGGCGGGGCCATCGGATTCATCCTGATGGCCATCCTGGCTCCGATTGCCGCCCTGCTGGTGCAGATGTGGATCTCCCGCACCCGGGAGTACGACGCCGATGCCGGAGGGGCCAGGATAGCCGGGAACCCCTACGGTCTGGCCGATGCCTTGGAGAAACTGCAAAGGGGGGTGCAGGTGCGGCCCATTCAGGCCAATCCCTCTTCGGCCCACATGTTCATCGTCAATCCGCTTTCGGGCAAAAGTCTGATGAGCCTGTTCTCCACCCATCCCCCGATCGAAGAAAGGGTGGCAAAATTGAGGGCCATGGCCAGGGGGTAGCTTTTGGCGCAAAAGGGGTGTATAATTCAGAAAACCACGCAATAATTTTTTAAGGAAACTGAGCGATGAAAAAAACCGGGTTGTTATTTGCGGTAGCTTTCTCTTTGCTAGGGGGATATCTGTTCGCCCTGCCGGTGGAGATCTACAAAGTAGAACTTGCTCCCGGCACCGACGCCTACCGCTATGCCGCCGATAAAGGCTGGGAGGTGTTTTATGCCATGGAGGAACAGCTGCTGGTGTCCGGCAGGCCGGTTGCCAATGCCGAAAGGATATACCAGGGCGATTCAAAAAACCTAAAGTGGGCCTATCGGAGAAAAGGCTTCGCTGCTGCCGTCCCCGCCCAAAAAATCATTTTCTCTCATAACGGAAGCTATCTGTTGGAAGCCCCCGAAATCAAGCAATCATCCGCCAGGGGTTACGAGGCTTTTACCATCAAGGATTTCTCCGGGGAGCCGATAAAACTCAACGCCATTACCTATGTGTTGGGTAAAACCCTGGCCAGGGATTCATCGATAGCGACCCTGACCCATTTGGTTGATACCGCCCAGGTGCGCACCCGGATAGAAGCTTTGCAATCTTTTAACACCAGGTTTTTGGGCGCCGCCAATCATGACTCGGTGGTGGGATGGATACGGAATCAGTTTCTGAACATGGGCATTACCGATGTTATATTAGATACCTTTAATATCGGGTTCGGCCCCAAACAGCATAATATCATTGCCACGATACCGGGCCTTTTAGACACATCGGTTGTTTATATTGTAGGGGGGCATTACGACTCCTATTCTGACAGACGTTATTCAGATACTTTAATAAAATACTCTCAGGCTCCTGGGGCTGATGATAATGCCTCGGGAACAGTAGCCGCACTGGAAATGGCCCGGGTACTGGCCCAGCCCGGCAACCGGCCCAACTGCACGGTCAGGTTCATTGCCTTTGATGCGGAGGAATATGGTCTGTTCGGCAGTGAATATTATGCCCAGCAGGCTCTGGCAGAGGGTATGGACATAGGATGCATGCTCAATTACGACATGATCGGATATAAAGGCAACGACAGCACTTTTATTTCCAAACTTTATCCGGGCTCGGAAGAATATGCCTACATGCTGGGACAGCTGGCCGGATGGTACGGCCGAACCGCCGACACCAATCTGGTGCCGGTGTATAACAGCGTATATCTTAATGGCAGCGATAGCTGGGAATTCTCCATCCGCGGGTTTCCGGTGACCTACAGCGAAGAGGATGTTTTCAGCACGGTCTATCACCAGACCAACGATAGCACTACGTATATGAACATGCGCTATGTTACCAGTATCATCAAGGCTGGGACGGGGTTTTTGGGCACGCTGGCCAACTATCCCCAGAAGGTAGCCGCTGTCATCGCCAGCGATATTGGAACCGGAAACGAACTGGCGGTGGAGTGGACACCGAATGCGGCAGCCAACATCGTGGGCTATAATATCTATTATGGCTATGCCAGCGGGTCTTACGATTATAACCAATACACTACTTCAGTATCCGACACCATAACAGGGCTGATATCAAACGTCAATTGTTATATTACCGTCCGGGCGGTTGACACTGACGGGAAGGAGAGCCCGATTGCCTCCGAGGTTATCGGCGTTCCGGTACTGCTGACGCTGGATAAAGGGATACTGGTGGTGGATGAGACCCAGAACTGGACCAGCGGGAGCTTCCCCCGGGATACCACCCAGGACAAGTATTTCAGGGACCTGCTGGAGGGCTATACCATAACAGAGCACGAATACGGCACCAGCGGGGAGAAGCCGGGTCTGGTTGACCTGGCCTCGTATTCCACGGTGTTCTGGCACGCCGATGACTACAGTTCCCCGATGTTCGGCAATTGTGTTGGCGATCTGGAGTTGTATTTGTCGCACGGCGGCAGATTATGCCTGGCCGGGTGGAAGCCCAGCGCGGATGTCACCGGCAACAATATAGATACCGCCCATTATTATTCCGGAAGTTTCATATACGACTATATGAAGGTATCCCAGATGAGCCGATCACTGATAGCGAATTCGTTCCAGGCGGCAGTGGGTAAACTAAGCTATCCGGATGTCTCGGTTGACTCGGCCAAGGTTCCGGTGGTCTCTTGGGGCGGGACCATGCGGTATATAGAGAAGCTGACCCCGGTATCACCGGCCGAGGGGATCTACGACATCGACATGAAAAACGACAGCAGCAGTTTCGAGGGCCAGAACTGCGGGGTAAGGTATCTGGGAAGCGACTTCAAGACGGCATTGCTGGGCTACCCGCTGTATTTCATGGACCAAGCCCAGGCCAAGGCTGTGGTCCAGAAGATCATGGATGATTTCGGGGAGGTGAACGGGGTGAGCGGGAATCCGGAGGATAAGATCCCGGTTCTGAACTTCAAATTATCCCAGAACGCTCCCAATCCATTCAAACAGTTTACGATTATCAGTTACCAGCTGCCGCAGGCCGGACAGGTCAAACTGAGCATCTATAACATAGCCGGGCAACTTGTGAAGACCTTGGTAAGTGGAGATCAGTCGGCCGGAAGCTATACCATCAACTGGGACCGGAAAGACAACAATAACAGGCAGGTCAGCGCCGGGGTGTATATCTATCACTTAAGCGCCGGCGACAAGACCCAAAGCCGGAAGATGATAGTCTTGAAATAAGAGGATAATCCAACCAACAGGCCGCCCATAGGGGCGGCCTGTTTTTTACTAAACCTCGAAACATAGGGTGAACAATATAACGAACATTTAGACAACATTTAGATTGACACCAATATATTTAGGTGTTAAAATGTTAACTGAGTTTGACTATCATCATGGAAGCGTGGCCGAGTGGTTGAAGGCGGCGGTCTTGAAAACCGTTGTGCTGAAAGGCACCAGGGGTTCAAATCCTCTCGCTTCCGCCATTTTGCAAGAACCCCTGGAGTGGTTGAAGACCACGGGGTTCTCCGCCGGCAGGAATTATGCAAACAAAGCGACGGCGGATGCGCCGCAGGTGCAAAATCCTCTCGCTTCCGCCATTAAGTGATAGGGCAAAGCTAAATTTGGAATTGCTTGTCCGGAAACGCTGTCTTGAATTTCAGACAAAAAAACGTTATAATTAGTGTGATTATTTAATGCGGAGAGGTGGCCGAGTGGCCGAAGGCGACGGTTTGCTAAACCGTTATACGGTCTTAAAGCTGTATCCAGGGTTCAAATCCCTGCCTCTCCGCCATTTTATTTGAGTGAACCTTGGATACAGCGGAAGCTGAAGGGTTCTCCGCCGGCAGTAATACATGCTGCAGAGCGACGGCGGATGCGCCTATGGCGCAAAATCCCTGCCTCTCCGCCATACAATACGGATTACATCAGGAAATTAATAAAAGGCGGAGCGTTCCGCCTTTTATTATTAGGGAATAAAGCATGGTTTTAAGCGGTATATAATTTGGAAACACTCACAGATCAAGAACTGATAGAAAAGGTGCTGTCCGGCCAGGACGCCCATTACAGCCAGCTGGTAAAAAGATACCAGCGGGCCATCTATTCCACTGCCGCCAGGTATTTAAGATGTCATGCGGCGGCCGACGAAGCGGTCCAGGAGACATTCATCAAGGCCTATTTTTCCCTTAAATCCTACGATAGCCGGTACCGATTTTATACTTGGTTGGTGCGGATAACCATAAACCTCTGCCATGATGCGGCCAAAAAACAACAACGCTACGTGGCCCTGGAGGAAGACCACCAGCTGTCGGATTCCGACGATCCCCTGGAGAATGCCATCCAGAAAGACTCCTGCCAAAGGATCAGGAACGAGATAGACGGCCTGCCTAACGACCAGCGGGAGGTCATCCTATTGAGGGTCGACAAGGAGCTCTCCTATGAAGAGATCAGCCAAGCTCTGAAGATTCCCCAGGGGACCGTGATGTCCCGGCTATTTCGGGGAAGAAAGACCCTGATGGAAAGATTGAGAGATGTTATATGAATAAAAAGAAACATGAAATAGATCTGGACCAATTGCAAGCCTATATTGACGGACAACTGGGTCAACCGGATCGAGCCATGGTAGAGACCCATCTGAGCCATTGCCCGGAATGCCGGGGATTGGTCTCGCACTTAAAGAACCTGGACCGGGCCGTGGCCGATGCGGAATGCCCATCGGCTCCCGAGGCATATTTTGCCACCCTGGCCTCCAGGGTGGCCGGCGGCATCGCCCGGAGAAAGATGGAAAAAAGAAGGAGATCCGGGGGGATCGTCTTACGGTGGTTGGGCGTGCCGATTGCCGCTGCGGCAACGATTATTTTGGCAGTGGTAGTGTCCAATAACATGTTTTTGCAAACCGAAAGACAAATTAAACTTGAGGGTGACAAGATAAAAACACCGAATATTCGGGCGGTCCAAGGGCCGCCGTCGGTCGCATCCTCAAAAAAAACCTCCGGACAGCCGCGAGTTTCCCTCAAAGATGAAGGGCAGACAGATGTTTTGGCGGCCAGCCGGAAACAGGCAGCCGCCGATATTACTATTGCTTCGGAAAAGGGATCCCGGACAATGGAAGCCGCCGTAAAAGAGGAAGAAATCACAGTTGGTTTGGTTGCCGGCCGAAAGCCGGGGGATACTGACGGATCCCGGACTCCAGAAAAGAAATCCAGGTTGGAGGAAACTGCTTTTATGGAAGTTAAGGCTCCGGTTGCAATGATATCTCCCCGGGCAAAAAAGGCGAACACCGCCGTTGGCGCTCCTAGTAAAGAAACAAGCCAGGCGTCCGACGCGGCCAGGAAAAAACCGCCTGCGGCTTCATCGGTGCCTCACGTGGTGTATGAGGTAAAAACAATAGTCATATATCTACCGGGCGGCGATTCACCCTGCCCGCCCCCGGAGATATCCACCGCCATAGAGATAGGTATTCCCAACGGAGGCTGAGGGCCGGGAATATGAAAAAAGGGGAAAGCGCAAGCTTTCCCCTTTTTCTAATTGTCCGCCGCGGCTATTTTCCCAGGGTGAAGGTGATGGGGTAGGCCAGCCAGACCCGTACCGCCCGGCCGGAGGAGGCCAGGGCCGGCGAGAAGATGAATTGCCCGGCGGCAGCCACCGCCGCTTCGTCCAAAGCGGTATTCCCAGAGCTTCTGACGATCTCCACCTTCATGATATGGCCGTCATAATCCAGCAGCAGGTTCAGGAAAACCCGGCCCTGGGCCTGGGCGGCGATGCAGATCGAGGGGTAGACCGGCTTGACGGATTTGATCAGTTCCGGTGCTTTGCTTAACTCCTGATAGGCGCCGGATACGGGGATATCGTTGTCTTTGACAAATTCAACCGGACCTTTGATACTATCGGTATTGACGGCATTGGCCACCATGGCGTTGTTCAGATCCCTCTGGGAAAAGCCGCCGTCATCCGTGGCCAAGGCATCAGGCACCGGCGTGGGGATGCCGGGCATCGGGGCGTCAACCGCTGCCGGCCCGGGGATAACAGGATCAACGAACCTGTCGTCAAGACGCGGGGGCGGTGGGATCAGCCCTACCGGAATCCTGATGATATCGCCTCCTGGAATAAATTTTCCGGAGTCATTACGAGCCTGGATGATATTCCGGTACGCAGAGTATCCCGTCGAACAGAGCATAACAAGAACCAGACCGTAAACCGTAAATAGCAGACCGAGCTTCAGGTCGTTGCTTTCAATGGGTCCATAGTTGTTCCGGGTATATCCCTTTGAGAATGCGGGCTTTAAGCGCAGGAAGGCCGAGCTTAAGGCGAATCCTATCAGGACTCCAGCCATCGGGAATAACCAGATATAGTGGGACATCTTTCATTCCTCCTTTTACCCAATATACCATAAAGGGAGGAACTTTATTCCCGGACGATCGGGGAAAAACAAATAACATTGAGTTGATGCCAATGGCTACAGGACCGTTGCAAAAGCAACGCACCGGGCCTTAACCGGATCTCTTAAGAATTGACTCTTCCAAAAACTCGGTGTTTCCGTGGTAAAAAACTCTTTGGCAGGTTGAAAGGAAGCGATTTAACAAGAAGGGCCATAAGGGGAAAAATAGAGACGATAAGAATTAATAGAACGAAGAGATCGCCATATTTCTGGTAAAAGGTTCTGTTGTTCAAAAGCGGGATGGCATTGGTTATTATCATCTGTTTATAAAGGGGGGTGGGTTTGATGATCTCTCCGGTGGGCAGGATGAACATGGAGATGCCGGAGTTGGCGCAGCGGGCTATCGCCCGTCTCTGTTCCACTGCCCGGAAGACGGCCATCTCGGCGTGCTGGCGGGCCGCCCCGGATCGCCCGAACCAGCCGTCATTGGTGATGTTGACCAGGAACCGGGCCCCCCGGCCTACCTGCTGGCGGGCGATCTCCGGGAAGATGGATTCGAAGCAGATCATACAGGAGAAATTTATGCCGCCCATATCGAAAATAATGCTGTCGGCCCCCGGGGTCCATTCGCCCTCGCCAAAATTAATGTTTCTGATAAAGGGGATCTTCTCCTTGTAGGGGAACCTTTCGCCGAACGGCACCAGGTGTCTCTTGGCATAAGAGCCGGTCAGCCCGTAGATGGGGCGTATCAAAAAAGCCGAATTATAATAAAGCTGTGTCTGCCGGTTCGGTTCGTAGGAAAAATCCGGGACCCCGGTCAGGATGCTGCTTTTCAAATCGTTGGCCAGGGAAAGAGCCCGCAGGTAATATTCCGGCTCATAGCGGAGATAAAAGGGCAGGGCGGTCTCCGGCCACACCAGCAGATCGACCGGCTGTTTTACGGCCTGCCGGCTGAGAGAATCGTAGATCTGCCAGTTATATTCCCGGAATTCCCGGTCCCAGCGAAAGCCCTGTTGGATATTTCCCTGTATCAGGGAGACGTTCAGCAGCGGAGAATTTCGTATCTTCTTGTTTACCGGAAATAGCATCAGTTTGCCGGTCAGCGGGGGCAGGGCAAAGACCAGCAGAACTAAAGCCATCCTCAAAAAAAACCGGGGGGTCAACCGGAAAGGCCGGTTGGCTATAAAATATTTTATAAGCCCATAGATCAACCCGTTCACCAGGACGATCCAGAAGGTAACACCGTAGACCCCGGTAATAGAGGCCATTTGAATGGCGCTGGTCCACCGGGCCAGGCTATAGCCCAACGAACCCCAGGGGAAGCCCAGGATGCCGTGGCTGCGGATGAAATCGAACAGCACCAAGCCGAATGGTGCCGCCCACCAAAACGGTATATTCAATTTGCCGGTCAGCCATTTGGCCAGAGTAAAGGATGCGGCCAGGAAAAGGGAGAGATAGGCTGCGATCAACATCACCCCCAGATAAAGCAAGGGGCGGACCCAGCTCTCCACCGCCGGATTGAATACTATCCAATGCAGCAGGCCGCAGAAAAAGAAAAATCCGCTCAACCAGGTCACCAGGAACGTTCTGTGAGTCGAGAGATTTTCAAAACCGAAATACAGAGGGATCAATGAGACAAAGGCCAGGGGCCACAGGGAAAAGAGGGGGAATATCAGGAACAACAACAGGCTGGTAAGGGAAGCTAAAATAAAACTACGTTTCATCTTAGGGCCGCATCTTTAAGGGGATGTTTTTGTTAAGACCGATTTTCAATTCGCCCCGGGCGATCAGGGCTATGGCCTGGGAATAGGCCAAGTGCTCCTCTTTCAGCACCCTGTCAGCCAGGCTATCCGCAGTGTCCTCCGGCAGCACCGGCACGGTCCTCTGTAAAATTGTCGGTCCGTGGTCCACCTCTTGGTCCACAAAATGAACCGTACAGCCCGATATTTTATCGCCGGAGGCCAGCACCGCTTGGTGCACCTTGTGCCCGTAGAATCCCTTGCCGCCATGGGCCGGCAGCAGGGCGGGATGGATGTTGATGATGCGGCCCGGGTAATGGTCTATGAAGAACGGGCTGAAAATGCGCATAAATCCGCAGAGGCAGATCAATTGGGCCTCCTGGCGGTCAATGATGGCGGCCAGTTCCCGGTCGAAAAGCTGACGGGAAGCATATTCCTTGTTATTTACCACAAACCAGGGAATATGGTGCTTTTGGGCCCTGGCCAGCGCGCCGGCGCCGGGAACGTTGGAGATGACGGCCACTATCCGGGCCTCCAGCCGGCCGGATTCGATATTGTCAATAATGGCCTGGAGGTTGGTACCATCGCCGGAGGCCAGGCAGGCTATTTTCAATTGGTGATCCATATAAAGGATTTTATACTAAGTGATGGCAGTTGTCAAATATAAAAAGCCCGAGGGGGATCGGGCTTTCTGCGGTTAAAAACCTAAACGATCAGTTCCAAAGCTCCAGGGATATGCCGAAAGCATAGCTCCGGCGGGGCATGGGATATCCGGCCCGCACCTGGTATTCGGCATTGAATAAGTTGTCGATCTTATAGAACAAGACGGCATCCCGGATCTTCAATGAAAGCGTTTGGCCGGAAACAAAATAACGCGGCAGTTCGAATCCCGGACCAAATTCATCGGGGTGGCTGACCAGCTGGCGGTCCTTATACTGGGTGTTTACCTGCCAGCTGAGCGAGAGATGGTCGGTAATGGGGATATCCCTAAGGGAAAGGGCCACTCTGGCGGAATTGGCCGGGGTATAGTTTAGTTCCCGGTTGCTATCGGACGACACCTCTGCCAAACAGTAGCCATAATTAAAATCAAAAAATAGATGGTTCATTGGAGTTACTTCGCTAGATATTTCAACCCCGGAGGTATTGACATCCAGATTATTGGCCCAAGTTGTAAGCCAGGTGTTCATATCAGTTAGCCATCTTATCATATCATTAGTCTGGCGCCGATAACCCGAGATTGATGTTTTATGCCAATCGTCAGTGAATCTCACTCCACATTCATATTGCCATGATTTTTCGGGAACAAGGTCGGGATTCCCTGACATGTAAGGATCTTTCCAAAACAGTTCATTGATGGTGGGCACCCGGTAGGCCTGGCCGTAGTTCCCGTAGATCGTCCAGCGGTCATTAAACTGCCAACTGCTGGAGATGTTCGGCGATGTTTGGGCATCATGTCCGTAGTTTTTATCATATCGCAGTCCGCCCACTATCAGCCATTGGCGCCAGGGGCGATACTCCTGATTCAGAAAGGCCGAATATAGATTGGTCCGGTGATTTCCGGAATTATCGCTTTCGCTCTTTACCTGTTGATAGGCGCCGCCCAATACGGTGTTGAACCCCTTCCGGAATCCGTAAGTAAATTGGAGGTCGGCATTGCTTTGCCGGGAAAAATTTTCCGGGGCGGTATTGTTGTATTCGTAATAATAAAAGGTATTGATCTGGCTCTGACCTATTTTGAACTTGACAATGTCCGAATATTCCAGGCTGGCGTAATAATCCTGCTGGTCGTCGGTCATTCTGTCATTGGGGGTCTGCATTGATATGCTTCCCGGCGATCCGCCGATAGACTGATAGGACTGGTATTCCATCCCGATCCGGATCAGACTGTCGGGCCTGATTTTTAAGCCCAGAAGATAGTTGCTGCCGCTGTAATCCGAATTTAATCTTTCGCCGTCGGTGCTTTTCCAGTCGGCCGAAAGGATGATGTCCGTAAAACGGTTCAACTGCCGGGAAATGACGGCCGACATAGTCTGTTGTTTATGCTTGCCGTATTGATAGGTTATTCTGGAATAAGGCTTTTCCGGGGCATCGTCAACCGTTATTATATTGACCACACCGGCCAGGGCATTGGCTCCGTAAAGAGCCGAGGCCGGACCTCTGACGATCTCGATCCGTTTTATGTTGGCGTTCAGTTTTTTCAGATCATACCCTCCGTTGAGGGCAGAATTCAAGGGCATTCCATTTAGCAGGAACAATACCTGCTCGGCAGAGGAGCCTCTGATGCTGAAATTTGCCATGCTTCCCAACCCGCCATAGAGGCCGGAATTGGTTCCCGGCACCTGAGAGAAGGCGGCCACCGCACCCTTGGCGGGGTCGCTGGGATCGGGGCCGATGATGGAAACACTGGCCGGGGCCGCCAACTGGGCCAGGGGTGTCCGGGTGGCGGTCACCACGATGCCTTTCATGGTGAAAACCGGAATGCTGTCGGCCAGTATAGCGGGTTTGAGTGTTTCTTTCTCGATGGAAGTATCAATAGATACAGTAACGTCGTTGTCGGAAACGGCTTGGGCAGTCGTAGTGCTGTCGGGGGACGCGGCTGCTACAAATAAAACGGCTATTAATGAGAACAACATGGATAGCTCCCTCCTTTGAGGTTTTTAACTTCTGGTAGTCCAGTAGGCCGGTTGTTGGTAATAATATTGGGAATGATAAATAGGGGTAATCTAAGCTCCGTCTGGTGCGGTCGCTTTTGTTTCCGGCTGGGCCCGAATAAATTTCACGTATAATCAAATCCCTCCTTTCTGGGCAAATCTTTTTTTCTCCCGCTTCTCTATCTGGACGATTTTGGAGTTGTGAATGGTTATCACGATTTCGCCATAGTTGATGTCATGGATGGCGGCGATTATCTCGTCCAGTATTTTTGTATCAGGAATATTTGCTTTTTGGGCGATCATATTATTTACCGGTAGTTGGTCAGGGATAGGTTTACAGCAGTATTTGTTATCAGCTCAAACCGATCATGATTTGTCGTTGTTTTTGGGTGAAAATTATTTTGTTCTCCTTTGCCAGCCAGCCCAGTGCTAGGTAAAGATTTTTATCATCAAGCCGGGTACTTTTTTTTAAAGCGCTGACATTCTGCTCGCCCTTGGCGTTTACTGTCTGCCAGATTATTCCGGCATTTTCGCCGATCTTCATTTTCAACATGGGAATATCTCCTTTTAAATAAGAATTTGCGGCCTATTGGTTCTGGGATGCAAAACAATATCGATATCCGTCTCATAGACTGGTTTTAAGACGGCCTCTTTTAATACTTCGTTGGGCCGGCTATCGGCGTTAATGGCCCCCTGATGCAGCAGTATTATCCGGTCACAAAAACTGGCGGCCAGGTTCAGATCGTGCAGGACGGCTATGACCAAAACCCCGCTTTGGGAGCTTAATCTTCTGGCCGTATCCAAAATCAAACGTTGGTGCTTAAGGTCCAGATGATTGGTAGGCTCGTCCATCAATAATACTTTGGGCTGCTGGGCCAAGGCCCGGGCCAATATCACCCGCTGCCGCTCACCGCCCGAAAGTTCGGTGATAGAACGTTCCTTCAACTGACAGCAGTCGCTCTGCCGCATGGCCTCCTCGATTATCTTTTGGTCGCGGGCGGTCTCATCCTGCAGGGCTTTCAGGAACGGGCTCCGGCCCATGGCCACGATCTCGTAGGCGGTAAAATCGAAGGGGAAGAAATTGTCCTGAAAAACCACCGAGATCACCCGGGCCAGAGCCTGCGAATTATACCCGGAGATATCTTTTCCCCCAATCATTATCCGGCCGGAGAAATTAATTCTTAAACCGGCCAGGCATGCCAGTAAAGTGCTTTTGCCCGAGCCATTGGGCCCGATTAGCCCTATCATCTCTCCGGAAGCGGCCTGAAGGCTGATATCGCGAAGGGCCGTGATCGTTCCGTAGCGGTATGTCAGATGGTTTACAGCTATCATATCTTCTGCGATTTTTTCCTCCACAACAGGAAAATGAAAAACGGCACACCCAAAAGAGCTGTAATAACGCCGACCGGGATTTCGAAATTACCCAAGCTTCTGGCCAAGGTGTCCGAGAGGATCAACAGGCTGGCGCCCAACAGTCCGGAGACCGGCAGCAGGCGTTTGTTGTTCGGCCCCGACAGCATCCTTCCCAGGTGGGGCACCATCAACCCGATAAAACCGATCACCCCGGCCAAGGAAACCAGCGCCGCCACCATCAGGGCCATGATGAAAAACACGATCTTTTTCAGCCGTTCCACCGGAACCCCCATGCTCTGGGCCTGGGCCTCCCCCAGGGTCAGCAGGTTCAGGTTTTTCGACTGGATCCATAGATAGACCGATCCTGAAACCACCAGCACCGAGGCGATGGCCATCAGGACGACGGTGTCCCGGGTAAACAGTATCCCCAGGTTGCCCATTAAAATATAGATCATATCCTGCAGCTGTCTTCCGGCCAGCGACATCAGCAGCATTATCAGGCCGGAGAAGAAGGCATTGACCACTACGCCGGATAATATCATGGTCTCTGAAGGAAGCCGCCCGTGGACCCTGGCCAGCCGGTAGACCAAAAAGATAGCGGCCACTCCGAAAAAGAAAGAAAATAACTGCAAGGTGAAAGCCCCGGCCAGGCCGGACGATAGGCCCAGGATTAAGGCTAAAGCCGTGCCGAAGGCCGCTCCGCCTGAAACCCCCAACAGATAGGGTTCGGCCAGGGCATTGCCCAAAACCGCCTGCAGGGCGGCGCCGGAAACAGCCAGGCCCATCCCCACCAGGGCTCCCAGCAAGACCCGGGGCAGCCTGATGGAGGCTATCTCCGGGCTGACCAACAGTCCGAACCCGCCAGGGCCGAAGGAAAGGCCGGCCAAAACCGCCAGGAAAAGTATCAGCGGCGACAGCCAGGTTAAATGCTTATTTCTCATAAAATATTCTATTAAGCTCTTTTAATCCCATAACAGACCGGGGTCCGGCCCGCAGGATAATATCCAGATCCAGATCGTCGAACACTTTTTTATTCTTAACTGCCGGGATGTTCTGCCAGCCAATCCGTTCAGACAATCGTTTTTTATCGGTTTGGGGATGGAGGATCAGTATTATATCCGGCCGACGTTGAATGACGACCTCCGGGTTGATGACGGCATAATCCCGTCCAACATCCGACATGATATTTATACCCCCGGCTCGATCTATCAGCAGCCCCACCAATCCCAGTTGGCCGGCGGTCATCAACGGCTGAGACGATATCTCGGCATAGACCTTGGGCCTTTTACCTGGCGGAATCATCTCCAGGGAGGAGGTTGTTTTTTTTGAGGTGGCGGAGAAAACAGCCAATAGTGAATCGGCAGCGGCCTGTTTATTGAAAACAATAGAAAGAAGCTGGATATTTTGGGATATATCGTCAAGGCTGACCGGGTTCAGGACCAATACCGGAATGTTCAGCGCCTTTAGTTTGGCCAGGATGGGAGTATTTTTCGTTCCCACCATGACCGCCAGGTCCGGTTTTAAGGCCAGTATCCTTTCCAGATTGGCGGTAGCAGCGTCGCCCACCACTTCTTTCTCCCTGACCTGCGGGGGATAGTTGCACCAGGCGGTTACGCCTACCAGCTTATCATCGGCCTGCAGGGCGTAGATCATTTCAGTCACATTGGGAGCGAAGGAGATCACCCGGGCAGGGGTTTTGGATAATGAAACTGTCCGACCAATATCGTCGGTTATTGTTAATTTCCCCCCGGAGTACAGCCGCTGGGGTTCCGTTTGATTACAGCTTATAAAAAAAAGCGTTGCCGTGATTAGCAGAAAGGATTTTTTCATATACCCCCAAATTGAAAAAGCTCGAACCTTATGAAAAGATTCGAGCCTTGACCTTAAAACAAATCAAGCCCGACCTTTTCCCTCGAAGGTCCGGTAAATATCCTGTTAAGGCCGGTCTCCTGGCTTGCCCGAATCCCAAGCGCCTTCCCGTGGTAACAGTGGCGATATGCTTGGATCTATTATTTGGGCTTACAGTTGCGGGGCAGCTCCCGATTTTCTAAAAAATTAGAGCACGGGATTCCCGATTATCTCCCGAAAATTCGGGAGCACCTTAACAGGCTGGATTATATAAGAAATTTTAAATTTTGTCAAGTGGTACTAAAATTGACCTGCTGGACAAAGCCGGTAGATTATTTTTGCCCATTTGGGCGTAGTCTGCCGACTACATCCTTCATTAGCCAGGCATAGAGCATAACCGATTTCGTCGGTCAAAGGCGGAGATAGTTCTGGCATTAAGCTGACAAAAGCTCTGGCTCGCCAGACGAAGCCTGCTGGTTATTTTTGCCCACCTGGGCGTAGTCTGCCGACTACATTCTTCATTAGCCAGGCGTAGAGCATAACGGATTTCGTCGGCTAAAGGCGGAGAGTCAGCCTCCTTCGTTCCTCTTGATAGAAAATAAATAAAGGGAACTACGGCGGCTAAAGGGATTTTAATAAATGTTTTAGTGAGAACGCTCGACCGGAACCGCTTTTGAGGTATTTCTCAAAAAGGAAAGCCTTTTCTTTATTTTTGAAGCAGCAATACCAAATTAAATCGTATGGTCCTTTATTTTTGGTATATTGTGCCAATCCCTCATTATGCTTTTTCAATCTCTCGGTCAAACTATTTGTGCAGCCAACATAGGTTTTCAAAGTTGTTTGGCTTCGAATTATGTAAACGAAGTAATCCATGCCCAAAACAATTAAAATAGTTTAATTTCTCTCTGGCTTGCCAGACGAAGCCTGCTGGTTATTTTTGCCCACCTGGGCGTAGTCTGCCGACTACATCCTTCATTAGCCAGGCATAGAGCATAACCGATTTCGTCG